>NZ_CP102251.1:3547080-3869542 GCF_025145285.1 Alistipes onderdonkii | reverse complement strand
GATAAGGGTTGCACTGTTTTTGATGTGACAAAGTTGTGAATAATTTTGCAAAAAGATTTCCGAAAA
The DNA here is from genome assembly GCF_025145285.1 of Alistipes onderdonkii. NCBI lineage: Bacteria > Pseudomonadati > Bacteroidota > Bacteroidia > Bacteroidales > Rikenellaceae > Alistipes > Alistipes onderdonkii. The sequence continues at coordinate 3,869,476 of NZ_CP102251.1, read as the reverse complement.
GGTGTTGTATTTTCACTTTTTTTATATATAGAAAAACAACGGTTTCCGGACATCCAATTTTAACTCCCTGATATTGAATAATAGAAATAAATTTCGTATATTTGCATATCAATTTTTTAGGCAGTCCTATAATCAAATTATAAATAAAACCAATAAACTTATGGCTAACGAACTGGAACAATTGGTGCTGAAAAAAGCGCAGGCATGGCTTGACGGCCACTACGACGAAGCTACCAAGAAGCAGGTTAAATACCTGATTGATAATGATATGAAAGAACTCACCGAGAGTTTCTACAAAGACCTCGAATTCGGTACGGGCGGCTTGCGCGGCATCATGGGCGTGGGTACCAACCGCATGAACGTCTACACGGTGGGGGCTGCTACACAGGGGCTTTCGAACTATCTCAAGAAGAACTTCGCGGGCGAGCAGATCCGGGTTGCGATCGGCCACGACAGCCGCAATAATTCACGCATGTTCGCCGAGCATGTGGCCGATATTTTCGCCTCGAACGGATTCACCGTTTTCCTGTTCGATTCGCTGCGCCCGACGCCCGAACTGAGCTTCGCCATCCGCGAGCTGAAATGCCATTCGGGCGTGGTCGTGACCGCCTCGCACAACCCCAAAGAGTACAACGGTTACAAGGCCTACTGGACGGACGGCGCGCAGGTCACCGAGCCGCACGACAAGAATATCATCGCCGAGGTGGAGAAGATCACCGACGTGGACATGATACTCACGGGTAAGAATCCCGAAAACATCACGATCCTCGACGAGAAATTCGACGAGATCTATTTAAATAAGGTGCACGAATTGTCGCTCTCGCCCGAAAGCGTGAAGAAGCACCGCGACATGAAGATCGTCTACTCCCCGATGCACGGCGCAGGCGTCCGCCTGGTGCCCGCGTCGTTGCGTAAATTCGGCTTCACGAACATCATCATGGTGAAGGAGCAGGCCGTCATCGACGGGAACTTCCCCACCGTCGAGTCGCCCAACCCCGAGGAGCGCAAGACCATGTCGATGGCCATCGACCTCGCGGCCAGGGAGGGGGCCGACCTCGTCCTGGCTACCGACCCCGACTCCGACCGTATCGGCGTCGCGCTGCGCAACAAGAAGGGCGAGTACGTGCTGCTGAACGGCAACCAGACGTTGGTGCTGCTGATGAGCTACCAACTGACCCGCTGGGCCGAGCGCGGCGAGCTGGACGGGAACCAGTACGTCGTGAAGACCATCGTCACCTCGCAGATGGCCAATGCCGTGGCCGACCATTTCAAGGTGAAATGCTACGACTGTCTCACGGGATTCAAGTATATCGCCAAGATCATCCGTGAGAACGAGGGCAAGGCCAAGTATATCGGCGGCGGCGAAGAGTCGTTCGGCTACCTTGCCGGCGATTACGTGCGTGACAAGGATGCCGTGTCGGCCTGCTCGCTGGCTGCCGAAGCCGCCGCATGGGCCATGGATACGATGGGTCTGACGCTCTACGAGTGGCTGCAGGAGCTTTACGTGAAATACGGTTTCTACCGCGAGGGACTCGTGTCGGTCGTCCGCAAGGGCAAGGAGGGGGCCGAACTGATCCAGAAGATGATGGTCGAATTCCGCGCGAACCCGCCCAAGACGATCCTGGGATCGCCCGTCGTGAAGATCAACGATTTTCTTACGCTCGAAACGACCGACGTGAAGAGCGGCGCCATGACCCCCATCGTGCAGGATCGCAGCAACGTGCTCCAGTGGTTCACCGAGGACGGCACGGCCGTGTCGGTGCGTCCGTCGGGCACGGAGCCTAAGATCAAGTTCTATTTCGGTGTGAAGGCTCCCCTGGCGTCGGTTGCCGATTTCGACCGGGTGCAGGCCGAGCTCGACGCCAAGATCGAAGGCATCAAGAAAGACCTCAAGCTGGAGTAGCCGCGCTACCCTGCTGCATAAGGCCCCGGCAATTTTGCCGGGGCTTTTTCATGGCCGTTTCCAACTAATCTCAGGCCGTTATTTGCCCCGAAAATTTGTATTTCTAAATTTTTAGTTTTATTTTTACTAAAATTTTAGTAGCATAAAGAGACAGTAGCATGAAAAACCTGTTTATCCGGCTGGTCGCCCTGTTGGGCGCTGCGATGGCCGTACATGGCGTGTCGGCGCAGGAGCCGCAGAAGCACGAGGCGGAGCTGCGCTTCGACCAGGCGCAGCGCGAGGAGCTTGCCGATGAGCCCTCCCCCGCCGTTACGGCCGGTTTTGCCGCCGCAGGCCGCCCCTTTGCCTATAAACTCAACCGCAAACGCACTTCGGAGGCCGTGGCTTACGACGCCGTGACCTTGTGGAACGTCCGCAAGGTCAAGATCCGGGATCGCCGCATGAAACTTTCCGACTCCACCCGGCGTGAAAAGGTGCGGCTGCTGAAATTTTTTATCGAGCGCGACCGGAAAAAGGGCGCCCGTCCGCACCTGCTGGGCAATGTCGCGGGATATACCTGGTCAAACGCTGTTTATGACGAAGCCGCGCGTACATGGCGCACGGTGCCGAAGCACATTGCGACCTATACCTTGCGGGACGAGTACGATTCGGTACGCCGCAGCGGCGGCGATGTGTCCATGTTCAAGGTGCCCGAGGAGCTGTGGCGCCGATTGTCCCCTAAAGCCGTCTATGTGCTCGACGGCGTACGTGTCCCGGGCAGCGTCTTCCAGTTTATCGACGGGCTGTTCCTGCGCACGCTCGAAGTCCATACCGACCGCGGGACAATGGCACGGTACGATACCGACCAGGGGGTTGTCATCGGGGATGTATACCCCGACCGGATACCCCTGGTGGTCTTCTGCGGCCGGCCCTCGACGATCGGGGCGTGGCTGAAAATCTGCCATACCGGCGCTTTTTCGGTGGATGCCGCAGTGCCCATGCGCTATTTCTACATGCTGCCCGTCGAGGCCGTGCAAATCTACGGGCTGGCGGGTAAATACGGTGCGATCTGCGTCGAGTTGGCTGAATAGCCCCGGGGCTGCCCTTCGCCCGATACCCTGTCCGCATTGCATTGCGGGCAGTTTTTTTATTTTCCGGCAAAATAATTAAAAAAATAGTTGTATAACTAAAATATTAGTTTTATCTTCGTTGCAGGTAAATCAACTAAAAGTGTAGTTATGACAGGAATAGTAAAGAACCGACCGCAGGAACTGACCCGTGCCGAACTGGAGATCATGCAGGTATTGTGGAACAGGGGCGCCGCCGTCGTACACGGCATCCTCGACGAGATGGACGAACCCAAACCCGCCTACAATACCGTTTCGACCATCGTCCGCATTCTCGAAAAAAAGGGCTTCGTCGCACACAAGGCCTATGGCAAGACCCATGAATACTACCCCGTCGTCTCGAAGGACGACTATGCGCGCCGCTATATGGACACCGTGCTGAATAATTTTTTCGGCGGTTCCGTCAGCCGGCTGGTGTCGTTCTTCTCCGAACACAAGGCCATTTCGCTGGAGGAGACCGACGCCATTCTGGACATGCTCAAAAACCGCAAGTGATGAAATCCCCCGCCCTGTACCTGCTCGAAGTGTTCTTTTGCAGCGGTATGCTGCTGGCATTCTACCGGCTGCTGCTCGTCCGCAAAGTCTCCTTCGCGGCCTGTCGCCGTTACCTCGTGGCGGCCGTGCTGCTTTCGGCGGCGATCCCCGCGCTCGATATCCCCCTCTACCCCGCCCGTACGGAGGCCGATCCGCTGCCGCTGGTTGCCTCACAGGCCGTCCCGCCTGCCGAAGAACCTTTCGTCGCGGAGGCGGGCCAGCCGGCCGCCGTTGTGCGCACAACGGCCCCTGCCACCGACTGGGGACGCGTGGCACGCATCGCCGTGGCCGCATTGTACCTGCTGACCGTCGCGGTGTCGCTTGCGATCTTCGCCGTGCGCATCCTCGGGATCAGGCGTCTGCGCCGCCGTTCGCGGATCACCGATTGCGGCGCATATGCCGTGGCGGAGAATCCTCGCGTCGGGACGCCCTTTTCGTTTCTGCGGACGGTATTTCTGGGCGAGGGTTACGAAGGCCGCCGCCGCGAGATCGTGGTCTGCCACGAGGCGAGCCATGTGCGCCACCGCCACTCCGCCGAACGCATCGCGCTCGAACTGGTGCGCAGCCTCTTCTGGTTCAATCCCTTTGTCTGGATCGCCGGGCGCTGGCTTTCGGAGGTGCAGGAGTGGGAGGCCGACCGCGACGTGCTCGATGCGGGGTACGGCCTCACGGAATACAGGACGATCATTTTCCGTCAACTCTTCGGTTATAATCCGGATATAGCCTGCGGGTTGAATCATTCACTCACAAAAAAACGATTTGCCATGATGACACAATTCACAAGGCGCCGGTTCGCATTCGTGCGCTTCGGTGCGGCCATCCCCGTGGTGGCCGGGATGATGATGCTTTGCAGCTTTACGACCAAAACCTCCGGATCTTCCGAGCCGGGCACTGCCTCCCGTATCCATATCTCCGCCGACGGGACGGTGACGTTCAACGGGCGTCCCGTATCCATCGACCGACTGGCGGGCTATGTCGCGGCCGAACGCGCCAAACTTCCCGAGTCCGACCGTGCGGACATGCAGGTGCTCCTGACGTCCGACGCATCCGGCAGCCCTGCTGCCCTCGTCGGCAAGACCGTGACCTTCGGTGCCGCGGGGCAACTGGAGGTGCTCCGCTCTGACAGGGCCTATCCGTCGGATGTCCGGACAATGATATTCGCCGGTAACGTACAAGCCCGCTTCCGGGATGAAACGCCCGACCCGGCCTTGAAAGATGTGCTTACGGAAATACGCTGCGACAGCCTGGTCGTGAACCCTGCCGGCCGGAACTTCGAGTGCTTCGATGCCGGTTTCAGCAATGCTTCCATGCTTTCCTTCGGTAAATGGTATCGTTTCCTGGCCGGCGATTCCGGCCTCGGCTGGAGCCGCGAGATGGAAAATGTTATGGAAACATCGCTGAATACCGCCCTGATACAGGTATTGCCCGACGGCAATATCCTGCTGAACGGAGGCCCCGTATCCGTTGCCGAGCTGGAGCCGAAGCTCGTGGCTTGGCGCGGCGAGCGTTCGCCCGCCGATGTCGGAGCCTGGATTATAGCAGGGAAAGAGGCGAAGATGGACGTTGTGACCGACATAAAACAAGCCTTGCGTGCTGCCAATATCCTGCGGGTCATGTATAACGGAACCGATGAGCGCATGGTTATGCGCATGCTGCCGCCCCGCTCCGCCTCTTCCCCGGGCGTAAATGTGGTTGCCGACGTGCTGGCGGTCGTGCCCGGCAGTGCCACGGCGGAAGATAGCTCTACGGTACGGTCTGAGATCCGGGTCAAGGAGCGCAATGTTTTTCTGGTGCTGCTAAACGGGAACGGGAAGATGATGGTCGGGACGGCTGACGTATTGGAGCTCATCGACCCCCGTGAGCTCACGGCGCGCGTCGGGGCGTTTGTACGCAATGTGTCCGACGACCCCGGGCTGGCCGAGAAGGTGGTGACGGAATTCGACCTACCGGGCGGCGGGAAGATGGAATACCCCGTGAGCCAGGGGATCGTATCGTTGCAGACGGCGAGCGACACCCCGTTCGACAGTTATCTCGATGTTCAGAACCGCATTGCGCAGGCATTCGACGATATCCGTACCCACTTGGCGCAGCGGCAGTTCGGGAAGCCTTACGGAGAGCTTTCCGATGCCCAGCGCCAGGTGGTCATGCGGGCCGTCCCGCTGAAGATTTCCGAAGCCGAACCCCACGTTTCCCGATAGTCGAACACCCTGCCGACGCCCGTTGGCAGTTGGCAGTTGGCAGTTGGCCGGTGTCCGGTATCCGGTACCCCGGATCGCCGCCTCAGACCGCCGGCAGACCGCTTTCCGTCCTCCGTTATTCCGGATCGCCACCCCAGGCCGACGCCCGCTGGCTGCCCGGCCTCCGATACTCAGGTTTGCCACCCGATGCCGACGCTCGCCCGCCGTCAGACCGCTTCCCGGTCTCCGTTATACCGGATCGCCGCCTCAGACTGCCGTCAAACCGCTTTCTGGTCTCCGCCCAGGCCGACGCCCGCCGGCGCACGGCTGACAACAGCCGGTTTACCGATTTACCATAAGCGGACACCCCGTACGGAGGCCTTGGCCCTGTGCGGGGTGTTTTGTGCCGCGGTGCGGTGCAGTTGTGGTTTCGGAACGGCCCCTGACGGGGCGGGCAGTTTTCAGGTCGGTTCTCCGGAACCGTCACCCGGGATTGGTTCTCCGGGGTCGGATCGTCCTATTTTTTGTGGCTGACACTTCGGGACGACCCGTTGCGGCGGTTTCCCGTGAAGAGTTCGGTGCGGCTCGCCGGGGGCTATTCTCCGGGGTCGAATCGTCCTATTTTTTGTGGCTGACACTTCGGGGCGACCCGTTGCGGCGGTTTCCCGCGAAGGGTTCGGTGCGGCTCGCCGGGGGCTATTCTCCGGAGTCGAATCGTCCTATTTTTTGTGGCTGACATTTCGGGGCGACCCGTTGCGGTGGTTTTCCGTGAAGGGTTCGGTGCGGCTCGCCGGGTGCTGCTCGCCGGGGGCTATTCTCCGGAGTCGAATCGTCCTATTTTTTGTGGCAGATATTTTGGAGCGACCCCTTCGGCTGTTTGCGGGGGCAGGCGGCTTTTCGGGATCAGAGCTTCGGATTGTGCAGGTGCCGCTCTTTGTCGCGCGAGGTTTTCTTGGCGAAATTCGCTTCCACTGCTGCCGTGAGGTCTATACCCGTCTGGTTCGCAAGGCATACCAGTACCCATAGTACATCGGCCATTTCGTCGGCGAGGTTGCATTTCTCCCCTTCCTTGAACGACTGGTCGCCGTATTTGCGTGCCATGATGCGTGCCAGCTCCCCCACCTCTTCGGTGAGCACGGCCATATTCGTCAACTCGCTGAAGTAGCGCACGCCGTACTGCCTGATCCATGCGTCTACCCGTTGCTGCAATTCGCTCAGTTCCATCGTTGCTGATTTTTCCCGAAAGGTACGAAAAAATCCCGCTCCCCGATATGCGGCGGAGCGGGAAACAGAAACAAACCCGTATTTCTTGCTACTGTTTTTTCAGCACGATGTTGGCGTTGAATGCCTTGGCACGTCCCGTCACGAAATCGCGGTATTGGCCGAACATTCCGCGGGGATAGGTTCCGGCGTGTATGCGTGTGCGCTGTTCGATGGTTATCAGCCCCTTTTCGACTTCGACTTTCAGCGAGTAGCTGCCGAACGGCTCCGTGACGCTGCATGGTTTGGGGTGGGCTTCGACCTGCATGTTTTCGGGTACCCGGATCCTGACGGTGGTGATGTCCGAATAGCCCATCCCGAGGTAAATGTCGTGGTGCCGCTCCTTGTCGCGGTACTGCGGCAGGTTCGTGAACGGCGTCTGGGGCACGAAGCAGCGGTTACCCGTGATGTTGAAATATTTGGGCGACCCGATCGCGTAGCCTACCTCGATCGACGGCAGCGCTTCCTTGCGTTCGTCGCAGGTGATCCCGGTCACCTTCACCATCGGGATTTTCAGCTCGCCGAGCAGGTAATCGGTGCGTTTCCGCTCATCCATTTTCGGGAATTCCATCAACTGTTCATACTGTCCCGCCTCGTACCGTTCGGTGATGTGTCCCTCGGCCGACCCATCCTCCGAGATCGTGATTTCGACCTCCTGTACCATCCTGTTCAGCGAGTCGGCATACTGCGGCAGCGTGACCAATTCGCCCGTGCCGTTGCGGAAGACGATTGCGTCGTGCCCGGCGATTTTCCGGTGTATGTAGCCGAACGGCACCTCGGTGTTCGTACATTCGAGCCATAGCGTATCCCGTGCGAGGGGTACGCGCAGGATGGCATGGTCGGCCTGGTCGGGCGATGCGAAATCGGGCGACATCCTCCGGCGGCTGGTGTGGATGATGGCATAATCCGATTCGATACCGCACTCTCCGAGCATGGCGTGCATGTAGTTGGAGAGGGCTTTGCAGTCGCCGAATTTAGTCTTGAAAACCTCTTCGGCCGTTGCCGGCTGCTGGCCGCCGATGCCCAGCTGGATGCTGACGTAACGGGTCGATTCTCCCAAGTAATCGTACAGGGCGCGGATTTTCTCGCGGTCGGTCGCCAGGCCGTCCGTGCGGCGGTGCACCTCGGCCCGAAGCGCTTCCGGGAGCCGGGCGCGTCCTTCCAACAGTCCGCATTGCCATGCACCGTACGATGCCCAGTCGCGCATGCTGCCCCGTGTCTTTTCATATTCGAACTCCTCGGGTACGGCGAATACCAACGGCACGAGATCCAGGATCGGGGGCGACGCGGGTTCCGGTTTTATGGCCGGTACGTTCTTCAGCACCCAGCGATAGATGTCGCGGCCGTCGGCAGACTCCTTCGCGGGGGCGCCGATGTGGAGGCCTTTGTAGCGGAACTGCATCCCGGCGGGGACGGAGACCGTGTAGACTCCCTTTTCGAGGGCCGTGCCCTTCGAACCCACCGGGATGAATGTCGGGAAGTTGAAGAGCCCGTTCTTGTAGGCCATTTCATATTCGTAACGTACCGTGTAGGGGTACGACGGGGCGTAGACCTCCAGGTAGTAGGTCGCAATGTCCGAGGCGAGGCTCCCGCCCGAAAATTCGGTGTATTTCAGGTCTGAGCGCTTGAACTTGCGCAGCGTGCGCCCCTGTGCGTCGCAGAGCGTCCCCGAAAAGTTTTTCAGGCTGCTCGTCGGGCTGACATAACAGGTGAAGGAGCCCTTGTCGGTGGCCGTATTGTTCAGTATGGTAGTCTCTTCGACGAATTTGGCCGAGGCCGAGGTCGGGGTGTTGTAGACGAAATCCACGGACATGAGCCGGGCCACGGCGTCGCTGTTTTTCAGCAGCGAATCCGGGATGCCGGGCACTTGTGCCCGTGCCATACAGGCGCAGGCCACGCCCAGCAGGGCGGCAAACATGCTGCGCATCATGACTGCGGGGTGTTTTTGCGGATTACGAACTGGCTGTTGCTCAGGTCTGCGACCATGCCGAAGAAAGAGTTGAGGTTGTCGAATTCCGACGGCAGGTAGATGATCCGTTCCATGGAGTACTGGAAGTTGAACTGTATGAATTTGCCTACGGCCTGGGCGATGTATTTGCAGTTTGCGCCCTTTTCATAGGCGAATATATTGATGTTTTGGGGCATTTCTTCGACCGTATACCCTTCCGGCAGCTCCAGCGAGCAGCGGATCGAATAGACCATCGGGTGCGAGAACTCGATGGGCAGCGTGCGGGACTGCGCATTGAGCCTGTTCGTCGACATGAAGGGGATGATCGTCGCGTTCACGTACAGGAATTCGTCCGTGCCCGAAGGCTGGCTGGAAATCCTGTATTTCCGGACGAGTTTTTTCGTGCCCGTTCCTTCGAGGTGCAGTTCTTCGATCTGGATGCCGTGTTCCTTCTCCAGGCTTTCGACGTACTCCTCCTTCGATTTTGCCTCGGTATAGGCCGTATTGGCCTGGAGTGCCGGTTGGTTGATATGCTGTTCGATGAATTCGCCGCTGACCGTGCCTTCGGTGTCGAGCTTGAGGATCATGTTGATGACCGAGGCGTTCTTGGCGATTCCCGTGAGGTCGCACCAGCCGTTGTCGCCGTTGACCCCGTAGACCCGCGCGCGGTCGACGAGCAGTTCGGTGGGCAGCAGGTCGATGTCCGAGTTGGGGTTCGTACCGTCGACGTAGGCGAATTTCCCTTCGTCGAGCGACACGCGCACTACGAAGGCGTTGATGCCGTCGATCGTAGGATGCGTATAGGGGATGCGCCCCATATGGCGGGGGCTGAGCAGGATGGGGGTGACCTGGAACCCGGCGTCCTTCAGGGCGGCCATCAGCACGAAGTTGATGTCCGCGCTCGACCCGGTGCCCTTACCTGCTGCGGCCCGCGGCCCCTGCGAGAAGAGGCGGTACTTTTCGTTCCATTTCATTTTGGACTGTACGAGGCGCAGCACCGCGTGGATTTTCTCCCCGGGGCTGCCTTCCCCGGCCTTTATCGCGGCGACCTCGTCCTTGAACGGGTTGCCGATGCGGCAATGGGTGTCGAACGAACTTTTCTTCAGCATATCGTTCACGTTCTCCCATGTGGAGGTGTAACTGCGTATGGGGATGCCCGGGAAGGCGATCTGCGACAGCTCGAATTCGAGCATCGACCGAAAATCGTTCAGGCACCAGACGTACGCCTCGCGTTTGAGCGCCGGGATGTCCGTGGCATCGGCCTTGATTTCGCGGACGTTGAATGAGATCATGTCCGAACCGCTGCCGACCGAACCGTTCGTGCTCCCGTCTTCGATATTGACCTTGACATAGCCTTTGAGGTTGAGGTTGAACTTGAAGAATTCGGGGATCAGGGCCTGCATGTGGCAGCGGGCTACGGGTATGTCGTGCTGGAAGCGGAACGACGGGATGTAGGTGGGATTCTTCGACGTCTTGCGGAATTTGTACTCGATGACGGTGCCTTCGCGCACTTCGGGGATCGAGAATTTGACGAGTTTGTGGTTCTCGCCGACCTGCTCGGTGAAGATGTACTGTTTTTTGAGCGGGGTCTTCACGATCTTGCCGTCGACCAGGTTGTAGGCAACGGCATCTATTCCGAACACGCTCTCCCTGACGGAATATTCGTCCGTGTAGGGGATGCTCACATTGGCCTGATCCGTCCCGTCGGATTTGAGGATCTTGATACGGGCTCGGTAATCGCTCGTGAGGCCGATTTCCCTGTCGATCTGGTAGAAGAGGCTGTTCTCCTCGTAGAGGTAGACGGCGGCGGCATCGGGGTCTTTGTCGTAGCTCGTCATGCGGAGTTCTTCGGCCGAAACTTTTCCGAACCGGTAATCGGGGGTTTGGGCGTACAGAGCGACGCACGCAAATGCCGCTATGAGCGACAACAGGGAGGGTTTTTTCATGGTGGGGCGTTTTTAGTTATGTCAAGTTAAGAAAAAAATTCCTACTTTGAACACATTTACGCCCGAAATTTCTATTTCCCGGCTTATTTTACCCGTATCAGGTTCAGCCCGTCGCGCAGGGGGATGATCACGTTTTCGACCCGCGGGTCTTCGGAGACCATGCGGTTGAACTCCACCACGGCCTGCGTGTGGCGGTCGCTGCGGGCTATGGGCTGCACGACCTTGCCCGACCAGAGGATGTTGTCCGCGACCAGCACCGAGCCGCTGTGAACTAGGGGGGCGGTGCCGCCGTCCCCCATCAGCATCCGGTAGTAGTCCGGATATTCGCGTTTATCCCCGTCGATGAATACCAGGTCGAATTCCATGCCCAGCGCCGGGGCGATGTCGAGTGCCGAACCGATGTGCAGCCGGATCTTCGCGCCGTGCGGGCTGCGGTCGAAAAAGGATTGAGCCAGTTCTTCCAGCTCGTCCTCCACCTCGATGGTGTGCAGTTCCCCGCCCTCTTCGAGCCCTGCGGCCATCGAGAGCGCCGAATACCCCGTGAAGGTGCCGATCTCGAGGATGCGCCGCGGCCGGAGCATCCGCACGAGCATCTCCAGCAGGCGCCCCTGTATATGGCCCGACAACATGCGGGGCTGTACGACCCGCAGGTTGGTCTCACGGTCGAGCTCGTGCAGCAACTCCTCTTCGGGCGAGGTGTGGTCGTGGATGTATTGTTCGAGCGCGTCCATTATCTGCCGCAAAATCCCTCCTTGTTGAACTTGTACGACGCTTCGATGGCCTCGGGGGTGTCGGCCGAGAGGGCGAGCAGGCACTCGCGGGTGAATTCCAGTTGTCCGGTGCCGTTGGCCGTTACGACGTTGCCGTCGCGCACGGCCTGGCGCTCCTCGTAGAGCTCCTCGCCCGTGTAGTTCGCCCCGCCCCACTTTTGCAGCATTCCGAGGGTGTTGCCCGTGTGCCGGACACCGTTCAGGAAGCCGTGTGCGGCCATGAACGACACGGCATTGCAGATGGCGCCGACGACGATCCCGCGTGCCAGCGCCTCGCCCACGAGCGGCACGATCCGTTGCGCCGCCTCCGACTGCCACTGCATACCCCCGACGAGGATCAGCCCTGCGCACGCTTCGGGCAGCGCCGAGGCGTCGCAGTCGGCCGCGGCCCGCAACCCGCCGATCGACCGGACGGGACGGCCGTCGGGGGTCATGTATTTCACGCCGTAGGATGCCGGGCGTCCCGGCATCGTGCCCGCCCGCAGCGCCGGGGCGAGGAATGCCGCCTCCCAGTCTGCGAAATCGTCGAGCAGGACGAATACGATCTCCTTTTCCATATCTCTATTTATAGATGAGTCTCGACATGCCGGAGAAAACCTCTTCGGCGACCTCGGTGAGCTGTGCGGCGGTCAGTGCGCGCACTTTGGCGTAGACCTGTTCCATGGTATCCACGTCGTCGTGCGTCAGGAAACTTTTTCCGGCCCCCAGCATGTACCCTTCGTTGCTCTCGCTCGATATGGCCAGCTGTGCGATGAACTGTTTTTTCGCCATCGACAGCTGGCGTGCGGTGAGCGGCGTCGTGCGCAGCCTGTGCAGTTCCCCTTCGATCAGGTCGATGCACTGCGCCGTATTGCCGTTTTCGGAGCTGAAGTAGATCGCCACGATGCCCGAGTCGCTGTACGGCGTGTAGCTGGCTTCGATGTTGTACGACAGTCCGTTCTTCTCGCGCACCACGACGTTGAGCAGCGAGTTGGCGCACGGCCCGCCGAGGATGTTAATCAGCAGTGCCAGCGGCAGCCGCTTTTCCTCGCCGATGCCGTAGGCGCGGTTGCCGATGATGCAGTGCGTCTGGTGCGTGTGCTTCACGACCGTCTTTTCGAAGGCCGCGCAGGGTGCCGGGGCTACCCTGCCGAAGCCGCGTGCCGAAGCCGCCTGCCCGGCGAAATAACGTGCCGCGACGGCTTCGGCGGTTTTGGCCGAGAAGTTCCCGATCGACGAGAAAACCATCTGGTCGGTGGTGTGCGTGCGGCCCGTGAAGGCGCGTATCGCCTCCCCGTCGTAGCGTGCGAGCGCATTCTTGCGCCCCAGGATGTTGTGCCCCAGCTCCGACCCTGCGAAGAGCATGTCCTCGAACGTATCGTAGATCAGGTCGGCAGGCGAATCCTTGTAGGTGTTTATCTCGTCCGCGATCACCTCCTTTTCGCGTTCCAGTTCCCGCTCGGGGAAGGTCGAGCGGAAGGCTACGTCGGCGATCAGTTCGGCCGCCCTGGGGAAGTCGCCGCGCAGCGTCGTGGCGTGTATGGTCGTGTCCTCCTTGGTGGTGAAGGCGTTGAGCTCGCCGCCGAGGTTTTCCAGCCGGCAGTTGACCTGCCAGGCACGGCGGCGCTGCGTGCCTTTGAAAAACGCATGTTCGGTCAGATGCGCCAGCCCGTACTGGTCGGGATGCTCGTCGCGGCTGCCGGCGTTGATGACCAGCGCACAGTGCGCCACGTTGCTTTTCACCTGGCGGTGGATGCCCCTGATGCCGTTGGGGAGTCGGTATGTGAAGAATTCCATTGTTGTTGCTTGTCGGGGAATTTCCGCCTTTACAGGGGCGGTGTTCGTTATAATTTCGTACGCAGGCGGAGGTATTTTCCCGTGTAACTCGCCGGGCATTGCTCCAGGTTGCGGGGCGTGCCCTCGAATACGACCCTGCCGCCGCCCGTACCGGCCTCGGGCCCGAGGTCGACGACCCAGTCAGCGCATTTGATGACGTCCATGTTGTGCTCCACGATGACGATCGTATGCCCCCGTTCGATCAGGGCGTTGAATGCCGCCAGCAGCTTGTTGATGTCGTGGAAATGCAGCCCCGTCGTCGGCTCGTCGAAGATGAACATCACGCCGCCCTGGGCGCTGTCCTTGGTCAGGAACGATGCCAGCTTCACGCGCTGGCTCTCGCCGCCCGAAAGGGTCGACGACGACTGCCCGAGCTTGATGTAACCCAGCCCCACGTCCTGCAACGGTTTGAGCCGTTCGACGATGCGTTTGCAGGTCGAGTCCTTTCTGTCCTCGCCGAAAAACGCAATGGCGTCGTCGACGGTCATCTCCAGCACGTCGTAGATCGACTTGCCGCGGTATTTCACTTCGAGTATCTCGTCGCGGAAACGCTTGCCGCCGCAGGCCTCGCACACCAGTTCGACGTCGGCCATGAACTGCATCGAGACCTTGATGACCCCCTCGCCCTGGCACTCTTCGCAGCGGCCTCCCGCGATGTTGAACGAGAAGGACGACGCCCCCAGTCCCGTATGCTGGGCGTAGGGCTGGTCGGCGAACAGCTTGCGGATCTCGTCATAGGCCTTGATATAGGTCACGGGGTTCGACCGCGACGACTTGCCGATCGGGTTCTGGTCGATCATCTCGACCGACCTGAGCAGCTGCACGTCGCCGCCGATGCCGTCGAAGTCGCCGGGCTTGACGCCCGTGTCGAAGAGCAGGCGCCGCAGCGCCGGGTAAAGGATGCCCTTGGCCAGCGACGACTTGCCGCTGCCGCTCACGCCCGTGATGCAGGTCATGACGCCCAGCGGAATCCGCACGTCGATGTTGCGCAGGTTGTTCTCACGCGCCCCTTCGATGAGGATCGAGTTGCTCCAGCCGCGTTCGGTGGCGGGGGGCGCTATCGCGCGGCGCCCGGTCAGGTAGTCGGCCGTGAGGCTCTTCCTGCTTTTGAGCAGTTGGGGCAGCGTGCCGCTGAAGACCACCTCGCCGCCGTTGTAGCCCGCCTTGGGGCCGATGTCGACGATGTAGTCGGCGGCGCGGATCACCTCCTCCTCGTGCTCCACGACGATCACCGTGTTGCCCAGGTCGCGCAATTGCTGCAAGACCTTGATCAGGCGGTTCGTGTCGCGCGGGTGCAGGCCGATCGAAGGCTCGTCGAGGATGTAGAGCGACCCCGTGAGGTTGCTGCCCAGCGACGTCGAGAGGTTGATGCGCTGGCTTTCGCCGCCCGATAGGGTCGACGAAAGGCGGTCGAGCGTCAGGTAGCCCAGCCCCACGTCGGCCAGGTATTGCAGGCGGTTGCGGATTTCCACGAGGATTCGCGCCGCGGTCTTCGTGTCGTGCCCGTCCAGTTCCAGCCCGGCGAAGAACGCGATCAGTTCGTCGACCGGCATCACCACCAGGTCGGCGACGGTCTTGCCGCCCACCTTCACGTAGAGCGCCTCCCTGCGCAGGCGGCTGCCGCCGCATTCGGGGCAGGTGGTCTTGCCCGTATAGCGGGCTTTCATCACGCGGAACTGAATCTTGCGGCGTTCCGAGTCGATGTAGGCGAAAAAGTCGTCCAGTCCGTGGAAATATTCGTTGCCGCGCCACAACAGGCGTTTCTGCTCCTGCGTCAGTTCATGGAACGGCGTATGGATCGGAAAATCGAACTTGTAGGCGTTCTCCACCAGCTGCTCCTTCCACTTGCGCATCGTCTCGCCGCGCCAGCAGGCCACGGCGTCCTCGTAGATGGTCTTGCTCTTGTCGGGGATCACCAGGTCTTCGTCGATGCCGATCACCTTGCCGTACCCCTCGCACCGGGGACATGCCCCCAGCGGGTTGTTGAAGCTGAAAAGGTGTTCCGAGGGGTGCTCGAACTGGATGCCGTCGGCCTCGAAGCGCGACGAGAACTCCGTGGCGCCCTTGTCGGTGATGACCGTGCAGATCCCCTCGCCGTAGGAGAACGCCCGGGCTACGGAGTCCCGCATGCGGGTCTGCGTATCGTCGTCCGCGGCGATGCGTGCCCGGTCTATGACCACGAGGATCTCCTCCGCCCGGGTCTTTTCGTCGACCTGGGGCAGGATATCCTCGATGAGCCGCGTTTCGCCCTTCGTCCAGACGCGCATCAGGCCGTCGGAGAGCAGCAGCGTGAGTTTCTCGATGATCCCCTGCCCCCTGCCCAGCGTGAGCGGCGCCGCGATCACGACGCGGCCGCCCTCGCCCTGCTGCTGGATGTAGGCCGCCACGTCGTCCACGCTGTAACAGCGCACCTCCTGCCCCGACACGGGCGAAAAGGTGTGCCCGATGCGGGCGTAGAGCAGCTTCAGGTAGTCGTATATTTCGGTCGTGGTACCCACCGTCGAACGGGGATTGCGCGTGTTGACCTTCTGTTCGATGGCGATGGCCGGCGCGATGCCCGTGATGATGTCCACGTCGGGCTTGCTGATCTTCCCGAGGAACTGGCGCGCATAGGCCGAGAGGCTCTCGACATAGCGGCGCTGCCCTTCGGCGAAGATCGTGTCGAAGGCCAGCGTCGATTTTCCCGAGCCCGACAGGCCCGTGACGACGACCAGCTTTTCGTGCGGGATCTCCACCTCGATATTCTTGAGGTTGTGCACCCGCGCACCTTTGATATAGATGGATTTTTCGTGTGCCATTTATTGCTCTTCGGGGACGGAGCCCCCGGCTTTTTTCAGTTTTTCAATCAGTTCCGCCGCACGGCTTTCGCGGATGGCGAAGACCATCGTGCACAGGTTGTCGAACTCCTGCGATACGATTTTCGGCTGCTGCTCCTTCACGACGCGCATGATGTTGTTCAGGACGATGTAGGGGAAATCCACGCGGACGGTGCGGTCGACGGTGCGCTCCACGATCCGGGCGGCCCCGATCGCCGCGGCCGCCGACTCCCGGTAGGCTGCGATCAGCCCCGGGACGCCCAGTTTCGTGCCGCCGAAATAGCGGACGACCACCACCAGGCAGTCCGTCAGCGAGTTCGCGAGCAACTGTCCGAGGATCGGCCGCCCGGCCGTCCCCGAAGGCTCCCCGTCGTCATTGGCGCGGAAATGCTCACCCCCGGGCCCGAGCCTCCACGCATAGCAATGGTGTGTGGCGTCGTAGTATCTCTTGCGCAGGGCGTCGAGTATTTCGCGTATCTGTCCCTCGTCCTGCACGGGATAGGCATAGGCGAGGAATTTGCTGCTCCGCTCCCTCGATGCCGCCTCGGCGGGCGCCGCGATCGTCAGATAGCTGTCCCCTGCTTCCACCCTTTAGCGTACTTTCTTGAAGAGGCGCTCCCAGCGGATATTCGACGGGAACGACTTGTTCGCGTCGAGCGACAGCCATACGAACGAAGCCTTGCCGACGATGTGGTCTTCGGGCACGAAGCCCCAGAAGCGCGAGTCGGCCGAGTTGTGGCGGTTGTCGCCCATCATCCAGTAGTAATCCATGCCGAACGTGTAACTGCCGGCCTCGGCGCCGTCGATGTAGATGCGCCCGTCGCGTTCTTCGAGCTCATGCCCTTCGTAGGTTTCGATGATGCGGCGGTACAGGGGCAGGTTTTCGGCCGTGAGCTGCACCGTGGCGCCCTTCTGCGGAATCCAGATCGGCCCGTAGTTGTCCTGGCTCCAGCGCGGTTCCGCCCACTGCGGGAAAACGTCCGTGTTGGGCGTGTAGATATAACGGCGCACGGAGAGCACGTTGCCGAGCGCCCTGACCTTTTCGGCCGCCTCGTCCGTGAGGAACATGTAGTACATTGAGCCGTTGCCCGTGTATTCGGTGATGCCGAGGTTGTCGAGGGCATATTGCGTCAGGGGCGAAGTGACCTGTACGACATACTGGTACTGGATGCCGGGGAACGGCTCCTGCGGCGATCCGTTGACCCACACCTGCCCGTCGCGCACTTCGAGCGAATCGCCCGCGATGGCGACGCAGCGCTTGATGTAATTCTCGCGCTTGTCCACCGGGCGGCTGACGATGGTGTACTTTTCCGCGAGGCGCTTGCGTCCCTCCTCCTTGCCGAACGACTCTTCGTAGCCGCGCAGCACGTCGTAGTAGGTTACCGCCTGGTTTTCGAGCAGTACGGTGTCGCCCGCCGGGAAATTGAAGACCACCACGTCGTTGCGTTTGATCCTGCGCAATCCCTTGAGCCGGTGGTAGGGCCACTTGACCGCCTCGGAAAACGATTTTTTCGTCTGCGAGAAGGGCATCGTGTGGTGTACGAACGGGAACGACAGCGGCGTGTTGGGCATCTGCGGGCCGTAGGTCACCTTGCTCACGTAGAGGTAGTCGCCGATCAGCAGCGACTTTTCCATCGACGAGGTGGGGATGACGTACATCTGGAAGATGAAGATGTGCACCAGCGACGCCACCACCGTGGCGAAGATGATGGCGTTGACCCATTCGTAGACGGTCTTGTAGGTTTTGCTCCGCTGGCAGAGGCGTACGTTGTGGCACCACACGTAGCGGTAGAAGAACTTCGAAATGTAGAGGTCGAAGATCACCACCAGCCCCAGCAGCAGCCAGAGGTTGCCCGTCCATACGACGAACCACAGCGTGTAGAGCAGCGAGGCGAGCGTGAAGCCGACCCATTTGTTACGGAAGAATGCCTTGATCTTTCCCATGTCCTAATCTTATCTTATTTCAGCAGGTCGTCCATCGAGTAGACGCCCTGTTTGCCGCAAAGGAACTCGGCGGCTATTACGGCCCCTATTGCTAACGTGCGGCGGTTCTTAATCGTATGTTTGAGCTCGAGAATATCGTCTTCCGACTCGTAGGTCACGGTGTGTATGCCCGGTACCATGCCCTCGCGTACGGAGTCGATCACCACCTGGCGGGGCGTCGCTTCGGCCGGGCTCCCGATGCGGTTCGCGGCGTGTTCGATCCCCGGGGCATAGTTCACCCACTCCGTTTTGGCGGGCAGGCCGGCGATGACGCCCTCGGCCAGCGTGATGGCCGTACCGCTCGGCGCATCCTTCTTCTGGGTATGGTGTATCTCCGCGATGCGTACGCCGTAGCCGCCCACGCGGCCGATCATCTCCGCCAGATAGCGGTTGAGGCGGAACATCAGGTTTACGCCCAGGCAGTAGTTCGAGGCGTAGAACAGCGCCCCGCCCTTTTCGCGGCACAGCTCCTGGAGCTCCGGCAGACGATCCGTCCAGCCCGTCGTGCCGCTCACCACGGGGATGGCGTTCTCGATGCAGGTGCGGATATTGCCGTAGGCGGTCGTGGGCATGGTGAATTCCAGCGCCACGTCTGCCTGTGCGAGGTTGGCGGCGTTCAGGTCGGCCGCATTGTCCGTGTCGATCACGAGCGCTACGCTGTGGCCGCGTTCGAGGAGTATCTTCTCGATCTCGTGCCCCATCTTGCCGTAACCTATGATAGCTGCTTTCATATTTTTCCGGATTATAAAGTCGTGCAAATCCCGTACGGGGGCTGCGGAGCCGGGCGCAGGTGCAGACTTTGCCTGCACGCTGCCGGGGCTGCCTGTCCGGGCGGGAATTTATTGTGAGGCAAAGATAATACAAGCTGCGCCGACTGCCAAATTTATTTGGCGGTTGTGGCCGTGCGGTTTATTTTCCGGGGAAATCGGCGCCCGTACGGCATACCTCCGCCCCGTCCTCTCCTCCTGTTCTCCTCCGCCATGCCCTGTTTCCTCGGCACGCCGAGTCGCTGCCCTCCTCCGCCATGTCCGTTCCCTTCGGCACGCCGCTCCTCTCTCGCCCCATCGCGGCCATCGGATTACCTGCTGCCCTCCCCTGCATCGTTTCCCGCCCCGGCCTTTTCCCGGACATCCGCCCGGTATCCACCCTACTCATGACAGACTACCCTCTTCTGTATCTGCCCTGCCCCGGTATTCCCTTTCTTGGCATCCGCCCTCCTCGCCCCCGCCCTTCCCCGTCCCTTCCCCGTCCCTTCTCGTCCCTTCTCGTCCCTTCTCGTCCCTTCTCGTCCCTTCTCGTCCCCTCCTCTGTATTCCCCGTTTCCGACCCCGGCCGTGCCGGTCGTTTTTTCGGGAGGCCGGCGATTTTGGCATGAAAATGCGAAATACTTCTTTATTTGAGAAATAATTGTTAACTTTCTGCTGCTTTTAGCTTTTAATGTGAAATAGAAACAAGTCGAAATATTTTTATATTGTAAGGGATATGAAAAACGAATCAAAGAAAACACGCACCGAATGCGACCTGCTCGGTTGCGTAGAGGTGCCGGACAACGTATTGTACGGCGTGCAGACCATGCGCGGACTGGAGAATTTCGCCATCAGCAAATTCCGCCTGTGCGAATACCCGCGTTTCATCGAGGGGCTGGCCATCGTCAAACTGGGTGCCGCCATCGCCAACCATGCGATGGGGCTTCTCTCCGACGAACTTTTCGGAGCCATATCGCAGGCTTGCCGCGAAATCATGGCGGGCAGGTTCCACGAGTTCTTCCCCGTGGACATGATCCAGGGCGGCGCGGGCACCACGACCAACATGAACGCCAATGAGGTCATCGCCAACCGTGCGCTGGAGATCATGGGGCACGCGCGCGGCGAATACCAGTACTGCTCGCCCAACGACCACGTCAACTGTTCGCAGTCGACCAACGACGCCTACCCTTCGGCCATCCACCTCGGGCTTTACGCCACGCACCTCGAACTGCGCCGGCACCTCGAAGCGCTGATCGCAGCCTTCGGGCGCAAGGGCGACGAGTTCGCCCGCGTGCTCAAGATGGGGCGCACGCAGTTGCAGGACGCCGTACCCATGACCCTCGGGCAGACGTTCCACGGTTTTGCGAGTGTCCTGCGGGGCGAGGTCGACAACCTCGACCATGCGGCGCAGGAGTTCCTGTCGATCAACATGGGCGCCACGGCCATCGGCACGGGCATCTGCGCCGAGCCGGGCTATGCCGAGCGCTGTACGGCGGCCATCCGGGAGATCACCGGCTGGGACGTGACGCTGGCCGAAGACCTCGTCGGGGCGACGTCCGACACGGTCTGCATGGTCGGTTACTCCTCCGCGATGAAGCGCATCGCGTCGAAGATGAACAAGATCTGCAACGACCTGCGGCTGCTGTCGTCGGGGCCCTGCTGCGGGCTGGGCGAGTTCAACCTCCCGGCACGCCAGCCCGGTTCGTCGATCATGCCCGGCAAGGTCAACCCCGTGATTCCCGAGGTGATGAACCAGATCGCCTTCAAGGTCATCGGCAACGAGCTGTGCGTGACGATGGCCGACGAGGCGGCGCAGATGGAGCTCAACGCCATGGAGCCGGTGATGGCGCAGTGCTGTTTCGAGTCTGCCGAACTGCTGATCAACGGCTTCGACACGCTGCGCATCCGCTGCGTCGACGGCATCACGGCCAACGAGGAGAGGTGCCTGCAATATGTCCGCAACAGCATCGGCGTGGTGACGGCGCTCAACCCGATCATCGGCTACAAGAACTCCACGAAGATCGCCAAGGAGGCGCTGGAAACCGGGCGCGGCGTCTACGAACTGGTGCTCGAACACGGCATCCTCAACCGCGACGAACTGGACGAGGTGCTCCGGCCCGAGAATATGATCCATCCCGTAAAACTGGCGATAAAACCGCGGCGCTAACCGATTTTTTTGTATTTTTGCGCAAACCACTCCGATCGCGATGCGCTATTTTCTGGAACTCAGGTACAACGGGGCCGCCTATTGCGGCTGGCAGCGGCAGCCCGACATGCCGTCGGTGCAGCAGACGCTCGAGAGGGCGCTCGCTACCCTGCTGCGGGAACCTGTCGAGGTGACCGGAGCGGGACGCACCGATACGGGTGTCAACGCCTCTTATTATGTGGCGCATTTCGATTGCCTGTCGCCCGTGCCCGACCCGGCGCATACGGTCTACAAGCTGAATTTCCTGCTGCCGGGCGACATTGCCGTGGGAAGCATGACGCCCGTGGACGACGGCGCGCACGCGCGTTTCGCGGCGCGCGAGCGCGAATACCGCTACTACATCGAGCCGCGCAAGAACCCTTTTACGCGGGGCACGACGTGGCAGTATTACGTGCCGCTGGATGTCGGGCGGATGAACGAGGCGGCGGCCTGGCTGCTGCGCTACGACGATTTTACGTCGTTCGCCAAGCTCAATTCGAACAACAAGACCAACATCTGCCGCGTCATGCACGCGGCATGGATGGTCGACGGGCAGGGCGTGCTCTGCTTTACGATCCGTGCCGACCGTTTCCTGCGCAACATGGTGAGGTCGCTGGTCGGGACGCTGGTCGACGTGGGGCGCGGGCGCTATGGCCCGCAGCAGTTCCGCGAGATCGTCGAAAGCCGCGACCTGTCGCGCTCGAGCGGCGGCGCCCCTGCGCAGGGGCTTTTCCTGAGCGATGTGGTCTATCCGCCGGAACTTTTCGAACGGAAGGTATTTTACTGATTTTTAATAAATATTATCGACTATGATTGGGACAGTTATTTGGCTTATCGGTGTCTTCTGCGCAATATGGTGCGTGATGGACATCTTCAAGAAAAACATTTCGACCGCGGGAAAGGTGATCGCTTCGATCGTGGTGCTGCTCACCAGCTGGCTGGGTTTTGCGGTGTATTATTTCTACGCCAAAGACCACCTGCAGGAGTGGTTCAAGTGAAAGGCGGAATGGGTTTGAACTGAGGGAGATTTCATTGCGAATCTCCCTTTTTGTTTTGATATTGGATTTAAATGCCTATATTTGATCGCCAATTCCAACTTATATGAAAAAATCCCTGTGGACGCTGTTGGCTGTCGGATGGATGGTCACTTCTTCCGCGACACCTCCGGCGCATCTCGTAGATTCGCTGGAATCTGCTTACCAGGCGGAGCCGGATGCCCGCAAACGTGTCGATATTCTGCTGAACCTGAAAGACCTGAACGACTCCTCGGAAGACGAATTGTATTACAGCCGCAAGCTGTTCGACGAGGCGGCCGCCGTCGGTGACGGATTTGCCGTCGGGGCGTCGCTGGGTTCGCTCGCTGCGCACTACATCTCCTCGCCCGGTGCCGGGGATTCGCTCGCCCGGGTGCTGGCGCAGGCGGAGCCGCTGATGCGGGGCAGCGGCATGGAGGGGCTCGGGGCTTATTACCGCATGGTGGAGCTGGCACGCAGGATACAGGTTGCCGGGGCGGAGGAGTCCGCGCGGCTGTGCCGTGAATACATCGACTCGGTACGGACATTGCCCCCGGGCGATGTATACGAAGAGGCGTCGCGGCTCTTCCTGAAAGGCATAGCCGCCTTCAGGCTGGTCTCGGCCGAAGGAAACCTGCAGATGGAGCGCGGCCTGCCTTTCTGGAATGACGAACTCGCCCTGCTGGGGCGGATGCGTCCCACGGCACGCCGGAATTTCCATGCCAACCTGATCACCTGCCTGATCGCGGCTTACAGCAGTTTGGAAGACCAAAGCGGGCTGGTACATGCGGCCGACGGTTACCTTGCGATGCTCGACGAGTATTACCGCGATCCGGAGATCGTACGGCGCAGGCCCTATATTTCCAAGGAGATGTCCTACCTGGTCTGTTACTATTCGATGTGCACCTCGCCGCTGCTCGACGAGCGCAATCTGCAGGCGTATTACGAGCGTTACCGCCGTTTCGCGGACTCCGCGGCGGCGGATGCGGGCAACCTGCTGACCAACAGGCAGGGATTCTATACGATCAGCGCAGAGTATTACAACCGCCGGGGCGATTACCCCAGGGCGCTGGCTTATCTCGATTCGCTGACTGTGCAGTTGCGCCCGGGCGGTGTCACGTCGCAGTTGGTGGCGATATCCGCTAACAAGGCCAAGATCCTCGAACGCATGGGGCGCTACAAGGAGGCATGCGGGGTTTATAACGAAGTGGTCGGCCTGCGCGACTCGCTCTCGTCGCACAGGTATGCCGAGAAGGTGGGCGAACTGGAAGTGCAGTATGGGCTGGACAAGGCTGAGCGTGATAAAGCATTGCTGCTGGCTCAGAAACGGCAGAACTCGCTCTACTTCGCCCTGACGATCCTGCTGCTGGCCATCATCGCCGTTGTCTACCTGTGGCGGAACCTGCTGCGCATCAAGCACCTGCAGCACAACCTGTCGGTCGAGTCGCAGCGCGCGCAGGAGAGCGAGCGGCTCAAGCGGGACTTCATGGGGTCGATGAGCCACGAAATACGCACGCCGCTCAATGCCATAAGCGGCTTTGCCGAGCTGATCGCCGGGGAGGATCTTTCGGAGGAGGAACGCCGGGAATTCGCACAGATCATCCGCGACAATACGCAGCTCTTTACTTCGCTGATCAACGATATGCTCGAAGTGTCGCAGCTGGATAATACGAGTGCCGAAATGCCCCGGAAGCTGCTCGACATCAGCAAGATTATCCGCGCCGAAATGGAACACCTGCCCGTAAAGGAGGGCGTTGAATACCGGCTGGAGCTCGCGGCCCCGGAGATCGTATTCCCGTTGCACCGGAGTTACGTGTCGCTGCTCGTACGCGAGTTGCTGAAGAATGCCGTCAAATTCACCGAACAGGGATCCGTGACGGTCGAATGCGGCCTGACGGGGCCCGGTACGCTGACCTTGTCGGTCACCGACACCGGCTGCGGCGTGGAACCCGGGCTGGCGGAAAGGGTTTTCGATCGCTTCTACAAGGTCGATCCTTTTGCGCAGGGGCTTGGACTGGGCTTGAGCCTCTGCCGGCTGATCGCGGAGAAATTGGGCGGAACGATCGGGCTCGACACGACCTATACCGGGGGTGCACGGTTCGTGGTGACGCTCCGGGATGCCTGACCTGCGGCTTTCTCCTTAATTATTTATGCAGCAGCATAAACATAATTACAATGCCCACCAGATAGTCTTTCAACGGCGTTCGCAGTAAAAAGCTCGCCCGCTGAATCTCCGAAGTAACCTGCCGGACGGTCAGGTTGAATTTTTCCGCAATTTGATGGTAAGTCATATCCTCCAGACGGCTTGCCAAAAATACATTACGGGTAAGAGACGGCATCTTGGCCAGTTCGCGCCGGTAAATCTCGATTATTTCGGATTGGAACAGTTTGCCGATCTGTTCTTCGTTGGATAATGTATTGATGCTCGATTCGATCCGCCATTGTTCCTTTTTATAAAGTTCACTTTGGGCTTTGAGCATGGATTTGCGCTTGCGCAGGTGCGAAATACAGCGAGTCTTGACGTAATTGTAAATATAGCCTTTGATATTCACGTCGAAGTCAAGGTGTTCCCGGTGTTCCCACAAATACATGAAGCCGTCGGTCGTAATATCCGTTGCCATCTCCATGTCATTTATATAGGAGTATGCGATTCGGATAAAACGCTCCTTGTCGTTGAACAGCTTGTCGAACTCTTCGGCTGTCAATATTTTCGTCGGCTTCCCCATCCCAATCTTTCGATACTGTTTCCAAAGATAGCAATTATTCCCGAAAATGCAAGTCGAGAATTCATCCCCGGTTTTTCGTTTCCGATGTTTTGAAAGCGCCTGCAAAAAAGAAATGAAAATATTTTTGAAACAAAATAAGGTTCCGGGAAGCAAACGCAGGCGATCAACACACTCATTGTCAATACATTGGCTAAATAAATAATTTTACATTATTATTAAATATATTTATTTATAAAAAAGGCTGTAAACTCGGTTCGCTCATGCGTTTAAAAAGAGAAAGCAATGAAGCCGGCATATAATTTAATTACAAGATAATGGATCAAGAGGTAATATACAAAGCTCTGCGCGGCGAAGCAACCCCAGATGAGCTGGAACAGGTGGCACGGTGGCATTCCGAAAATCCGGAGGACTTCCAGCGCTGCGCGGATGAGGTGCACATGCAGATCGACATGATGGAGTTGTACGGCGAAGAGATCCGTCCAGCAAGTTGGATCGCCGTGCACTGGAGAAAGGTAGTCCGTATTACCGTACAAGCTGCCGCCATGCTCGCCATCGGGCTGTTCGTCGGGGGATATATCAGCAAGGAACGCACCTACGATATGCTTGCCGAGCAAATCAACACGTTGCAGGTTCCTTACGGCCAACGCTTGAAGTTCACGCTTCCGGACGGTTCGAGCGTTCAGCTCAATTCCGGAGCAAAGATCGAATATCCATCCGTATTCAAAAAGAATCTCCGCAGAGTAAAGCTTTCCGGCGAGGCGGTATTCGATGTCGAACATGACGAGAGGTGTCCGTTCGTTGTAGAAACTTTCGCATCCGATATTCGGGTGTTGGGTACGAAATTCAACGTTGTGGCCGATGAGCGCCACCAACGCTTTTCGACTGCATTGCTCCAAGGTCGGGTGCAAATTACAAACCGGCTCGATCCCACGCAAAAAGACATTATACTGAAACCTAACGATATTGCTAATCTCTCGAACGGTCATCTTTTCATCGAACCGATAACCGATCCGGAAATATTGTGCTGGACGGAAGGTCTTATCAACATTTCGGGTCTGCCTTTCGATGAACTGATGGAGAAATTCGAGCGGGCATTCGACGTGAAGATCGACATCTCCCTTGAGAAACTTCCGAACATCAGAAACGTCAGTGGTAAAATTCGTGTGAACGACGGCATTGACAAAGCCCTTCACATTTTGCAGTATACCGCGGACTTTTCTTACAAGAAAAATTCGGAAACAAACGTAGTGACGATCTATTGATGTGAAAGCCTGATTGTTTAACGCCTAAAATGATTGCCTATGAAAACGTAACCAACATCGTTCATAGCTTGTTCAATGAAAAAGCCTGCGGAGGTAGAGATCCGCAGGCCGGATAATAGATTGAATCGAGCTTTTTTGAGACACTAATTAACCTATTATCTAAAACTTCGCAAAGATATGAATAAAACAGTATTCTTCAACAAGTTTCGAAGACTGTTTGGGTTCGTACTCACAATCTCTTTGCTTGGGAACGTATTCGCTGCATCTGCACAGAATGCCCGAATTTCCATTAAGATGGAAAACGTCCCTATTTCGCAGGTTATAAAAGAGATTGAAAATCAAACCCGTTACTTGTTTATCAACAAAGGCGTCGATACCAAAAACAAGGTCAGTATCAACGCTGTCCAAAAAACGATCCAGGATGTGTTGGCACAACTGTTCGCCGGCACGGAAATCGCTTACCGGATCGATGAATCCTACATTATCCTGACCAAAAAGAACGATGCGGGGAATCCGGTTTCCGTGACCGGAAAAATCAGGGATGCAAAAGGTAATCCGATCGTCGGAGCCAGTATCCTTGTTCAAGGAACTACAATAGGCGTCAGCTCCGACGCCGATGGTGCGTTTGCGCTTCAGGTACCCCCCCCCGCAGCAGACAGACAGCTGGAAATCAGTTTTATTGGTTATACTCCTGTGTCTATTGTCGTGGGCAGCCGGACTTCTTTCGAAATCACGCTCGAAGAGGCTGCGTCCGAGATCGAGCAGGTCGTGGTCACTGCTCTTGGTATTAAGCGTTCGGAAAAGGCCGTAGCCTACAATGTTCAGCAGATCAAGGCCGAAGACATCACAACCGTCAAGGATGCCAACTTCATCAACTCGTTGACGGGTAAAGTGGCCGGTGTCACGATCAACGCCTCATCGTCAGGTGTCGGCGGTGCCTCGAAGGTCGTACTGCGCGGCAACAAGTCCATTTCGCAGTCTTCGAACGCCCTTTACGTTATCGACGGCATTCCGATGTACAACTTCGGTGGTGGTGGCGGTACGGAGTTCGATTCGCGCGGTGCTACGGAATCCATCGCAGACCTCAACCCCGAGGATATTGAGTCGATGTCGGTGCTGACGGGTGCTGCCGCGGCCGCGCTCTACGGTTCGGAAGCCGCGAACGGCGCTGTGATGATTACGACGAAAAAAGGCCAAGCCGGGACTCTGAAAGCTACGTTTTCGAGTAATATCGAATTTCTCGCACCTTTCATCCAGCCGGAATTTCAGAATCGCTACGGTACGGGTTTGAACGGCCAGCGCAGCGGCTCGAGCATTTACAGTTGGGGCGAGAAATTACGCCCTGAAGCCCGTTACGGTTATACTCCGGACGATTATTTCGAGACGGGACACGTTTATACGAATGCTGTTACGGTTTCTGGCGGTACGGACAAGAACCAGACCTATTTTTCGGCTGCTTCGGTCAATTCGGACGGCATTATCCCCAATAACGAATACGACCGTTACAACTTCACGTTCCGCAATACTTCGTACTTTCTGAAAGACCGGCTCAAGCTCGATGCGAGCGCCAGCTACATCTATCAGAAAGACCAGAACATGACCAATCAGGGAGTCTATTCGAACCCGCTGGTTCCGGCCTACCTGTTCCCGCGGGGTGAGAATTTCGACCTTTACCGTCGCTTCGAGCGTTACAACGAAGGGACGAAACTCATGGAGCAATTCTGGAGTGCGGATATGGAAGGCGGTGATTTGCGCATGCAGAATCCCTACTGGATCAACTACCGCAACCTGCGCAATACGGACAAGAAGCGTTATATGCTGTCGTTCTCGGCCAGCTACGACATTCTTCCGTGGCTTAATGTTGCCGGACGTGTCCGCATTGATAATTCGAATTCGCTCTACACGCAAAAACTCTATGCCTCGTCGAACACCACGATTACGGAAGGCGGCAAAAACGGCCACTATACCGAAGCCCGTGCTTACGACACGCAGACCTACGCCGATCTGATGGTAAACATTAACAAGACTTTCGGCGAGGATTGGTCTCTGAACGCGAATATCGGCGCCTCGATCAACAATATCAAGACCGATGAGTTGTCATACCGTGGGCCGATTCAGGAGAACGGACTTCCCAACATATTCAATGTTTTCGATCTGGATGACACGAAAAAACGTGCCGAAAAGGTCGGCTGGCACGACCAGACGCAGTCGATTTTCGCCTCGGTCGAAGTAGGTTGGAAACAGATGCTTTACCTCACGGTGACGGGGCGTAACGACTGGGCTTCGCAACTGGCCAATTCGCCCGAGTCGTCGTTCTTCTATCCGTCAGTAGGCCTGTCTTGGGTGCCTTCTTCGACATGGGATCTGGGCAAGACGTTCAGCTATCTGAAGATCCGCGGTTCGATCGCCTCGGTAGGTATGCCTTTCCCGCGTCACCTGACGGTTCCGACCTACGAATACGACGCTACGAATAAAGTGTGGAAGGACAAGACGCACTATCCGATCGGCGACCTGAAGCCGGAGCGTACCATTACCTATGAGGTCGGTCTGGATGCCCGTCTGTGGCAGCATATCAACCTTTCGGCTTCGTGGTATCAGGCCGACACGAAAAACCAGACCTTCGACCCGTCACTTCCGCCCTCGTCGTCCTATACGACCATCTACCTGCAAACCGGACACGTTCGCAATACAGGTGTCGAGCTGTCGCTCGGGTATGACAATCAGTGGCGGAATTTCCGCTGGACGACGAACTTCACCTACTCATGGAACAAGAACGAGATCATCGAACTGGCAGCCAATGCCGTGAACCCGGTTACGGGCGAAGCGTTGAATCTTACCAAGTTGGACATCAAGGGGCTGGGTAAGGCGAAGTACATCCTCAAGGAAGGCGGTACGCTGGGCGACCTTTACACGACGTCCAACCTTCGCTTCAACGACAACGGTTATGTCGAGGTGGACAAGAACGGCAACCTGCTGATGACCGACGAAGGCGAGGACATCTATCTCGGATCGGTTTTCCCTAACCACAACCTCGCATGGCGCAATGACTTCAGCTATAAGGGTATTAACCTCGGCGTGCTGTTTACGGCCCGTCTGGGCGGTGTCTGCTATTCGGCGACGCAGGCCAACCTCGACCTGTACGGCGTCTCGGAGGCTTCGGCCGCGGCGCGCGATGCGGGCGGTGTTTTGATCAACGGCCGTGAGATGGTCGATGCCCAGAAATGGTATCAGGCGATCGGCTCGCAGTCGGGTTTGCCGCAGTATTATCTCTATTCGGCGACGAATGTCCGCTTGCAGGAGTTGTCGCTGGGTTACACTTTCCCGCGCAAGTGGTTCCGCAATAAGCTGGGGCTTACCGTGTCGTTCGTAGGGCGCAATCTGTGGATGATTTACTGCAAAGCGCCGTTCGACCCCGAAGCCGTCGCTTCGACGGGGCTGAACTATCAGGGTATCGACTACTTCATGATGCCCTCGGTGCGCAACCTCGGTTTCAATGTCAAATTCCAATTCTAAAGCGCAGCAACCATGAAAAAGATGAATAACAGATGGCAGTCGGTGCTGCTTTCACTGGCGCTGTTCGGATTGGCAGCCTGCACCGGCGATTTCGAAGACATCAACCGCAATCCCAATCAGGTTACGGACGACCAGATGGATGCCCTGAATTATAAGACCGGAACGAAGTTCAAAGCTCTTCAAAGTCTTGTGATTCCGGTGCAGGAGCATATGTATCAGTTCAACGAATCGCTTTCGGGCGGGCCGTTCGGCGGTTACATCGGTGCTACGGTCGATACGTGGCAGACCAAGTTCGAGACGTATAATCCGTCTGCCGACTGGCGTAAATGGCCTTTCGCCAACGTCATCACCGAGACCTATACCCCCTATAAGGGCATCATCAACGGCACGGAAGACGAAGTGGCCATCGCTTTCGCCCGCCTGTTGCGTGTGGCCATCATGCACCGTGTGACCGATTCCTACGGCCCGATCCCCTACACGAAGCTGGAAAGCAACGAGTCGATCTATGTGGAGTACGACTCGCAGGAGGCGGTCTATACGAAGATGTTCGAGGAGCTGGACGAGGCCATCGAGATACTGGGCCGCAATACGACGCTCCCAGCCGAAGCATGGAGCCGCTACGACGGCGTCTATTACGGCAATATCGCGCAGTGGCTCAAATATGCCAATTCGCTCAAGCTGCGGATGGCGATGCGTCTTTCCTACGTGAAGCCCGGCATTGCCCAGGCCAAAGCCGCCGAGGCGATCGCCGGCGGCATCATCACGGCCAATGCCGACAATGCGGCGATGCACGCAGCCGAAAACCGCATGACGCTGATCTATAACGATTGGGGCGACCACCGTGTCGGGGCCGACATCATCAGCTATCTGGACGGTTACGACGACCCGCGTCTGGAAAAGATGTTCCTGCCCAACGACGTAGACGACTACGTGGGTATCCGCATCGGCATCGACGTGGCGGGAAAATCGACGGCCATGTCGAAGTATTCGAATATGATCGTTGCGAGCGATACGCCCTATTTATGGTTCAATGCCGCGGAAGCGACCTTCCTGCATGCAGAGTACGAACTGCGCTGGGGATCGGCCGAGACGGCGAAGACACTCTATGAACAGGCTGTCCGGCTTTCGTTCGAGGAGCGGGGAGCATCGGGGGCCGACGCCTACCTGGCCGACGCCACGAAGAAGCCCGCGCCTTATACCGACCCGCTGGGCAATTACAGCGCATCGGCCCGGAGCGAGATCACCGTTCCCTGGGAAACGGCTGTGGCATCTACCGATGCGGAGGCCGTGAAAGAACGCAACCTCGAACGCATCATCGTGCAGAAGTGGATCGCCATCTTCCCGCTGGGCGTCGAGGCGTGGTCGGAACACCGCCGCACGGGGTATCCCAAGCTGTTGCCCGTGCCTACCGACAAATCGGGCGGCACCGTGAATGTGGAACAGGGTGCCCGCCGTCTGCCGTATCCCGTCGAGGAGTACCAGCAGAACAACGCAAACCTCCAGGCGGCAATCCAGACACTCGGTGCGGAGCAGCAGAACGGCGACCGTTCGGGCGATGTCATGGGAACCCGCGTATGGTGGGATTGCAAACCGTATAACAAGTAATCGCTATGAATATGAAACCAAACCGAATGATACGTTTCTTCGTCCTTTGTGCCGCCGTCGCAACGTTTGCGGCCTGCAACGACTGGACGGAGATGGAAACGGTGGACAGCAAGGTCGAGAAGCCCTGGGAGCAAGATCCGGCACTATGGGCCGAATACACCGCAGCGCTGAGGGCCTATAAACAATCGGAGCACTTCATCGTTTATGCCCGCCTGCACAACTCGCCCGAAAAGGCTTCGAGCGAGCAGGATTTCATGCGCTGCCTCCCGGATTCGCTGGACATCGTGACGCTGACCAACGCCGATAACTTCTCGAAGTTCGACGCCGAGGATATGGACGTCATGCGCGAGAAGGGGACGAAAGTACTTTATCAGGTCGATTATGCCGCACGCGCGGAAGAGTTCGCCGATATGCAGGCGCTCGATGCCTATCTGGATCGGGTTGTCGCCGCCGTCGCCGCCAACGGCATGGACGGCTACTCGTTTACGACCGACCCGCTGGCGACGGATGCCACAGCCCGCATCGTCGAGAAATTCGCTGCGGCGAAATCCGAGGGCCAGCTCCTCGTCTTCGAGGGCAACCCGCTGTCGCTTGCGGCCGCCGACCGTCCCAGGGTCGATTTTGTCGCCCTCGATACGGAGAAACTCGAAAATGTGCAGGAGGTGAGGCTCCGGGTGATGAATGCCACGGGGTATGCCGGTATCGCGCCGGAGAAGCTGCTGCTGGCGGCCGAGATCAGCGCACCCCTGCTGGATGAGGATCGCACGGAGTTCGCGGCCGTCGAGGAGATGTCGCGCCGCGTCATCGAGTTCGGCCCGCTGGGCGGTCTTGCAGCTTATAACATCGCTGAGGACTATTACCATGCGGAGATGAACTACCAGACGATCCGCAAGGCGATCCAGACGTTAAATCCCGCTAAATAGTGAACGCCATGAAAAAATACGGAAAATATCTGATTGCAGCCGTCGCGGGGCTCGTGTTTTTCGCGGCCTGCGATAATTATGAGGCCGACGACCACAAGTTCGGAAACGCCGTTTATCTCGACGTCGCTGAAACGAACGAGGTGCAGCTTACGACCTTCGGCAACAATAAACCGACCTACGACTGCGCCTTGCAGGCGGAGCTGACCTATCCTGCGGGACAGGATGTGGCGGTGACGCTCACGGTCGACCCGTCGCTCGTCGGGACGTACAATGCCCGCTACGGTACGGAGTGGACGATGCTCGATGCCAAGTATTATGAACTGTCGGCCGGGAGTGTCACGATTCCCGCAGGGAAAACGACCTCGGACGTCGTAACCCTGAAGCTCAAGGAGCTGATGGGCCAAGGCGAGGAGCAGGCCGGCGCACTCCCCATCGACGAAACCTATCTCGTCCCCGTGCGCATCGGCCATGCCTCGATGGACGTGCTTCACGGTTCCGACGTCGCCTATTATGTCGTGAAACGATCCTCGGCCATCACCGTCGCAGCGCAGCTCACCGACAACTGGATCGAGTTCCCGACCCTCGACAAGTATTCGGAAAGCAGCAAGGCTTGGAACGGTCTGACGGCCGTGACCTACGAGGCCCTTATCTACCTCGACGATTTTGCGACGAGCAACGCTACGGGCAGCCCCGTCAACATCTCGTCCATCATGGGTGTCGAGCAGTATCTGCTGCTGCGTATCGGCGACACGAATTTCGAGCGTCAGCAGTTGCAGTTCGACGGATCGGGTGCCGGCTCGTCCTTCGGGAAGATTCCCGGACGCGATGCGACGAAGAACCTCGAAAAGGGGCGCTGGTACCATGTCGCCTGCACATATGACCAAGCGGCGCGTACCGCACGCATCTATGTCGATGGCCAGATTCAGAGCGAAGCGACCGAGGTCGGCATCTCGGCGCAGAGCAAGAAGAACCAGATCAATCTGGCCATGCGGGCGCTCTACGACCTGTGGAATACGGCTCCCGACAACGAAAAACCGCAGTACGAGACCGACGACACGGGTTACAACAAGCTGGGCGAGGCTTACCAGTTCTTCCTCGGCCGCTCCTACGACGATTACCGTCCTCTGAACGGCAAGATCGCCGAAGCACGTGTCTGGTCGGTGGCCCGGACGCCCGAACAGATTTGGGAGAGCATGTACGAGATCGAGAACCCGCAGGACGACCCGACGCTTCTTGGCTATTGGAAGTGCAACGACGCTTCGGGAAATACGGTCAAGGACTACTCGATGTACGGCAACGACGGCGTAGCCAAGTACGATATTATCTGGCCTCAGGGCATCGAGATTCCGAAACTTAACGAAAACAACGAGTGATTATGAAGACGATTTTTAATTTGCAAACAGGGATGGTGACGCTTCTTTGTACGGCGGTATTCGCGGGCCTTACGGCCTGCGAAGCCGATACCGTGGAATGGGAAGGCGGAAAACTCCCCGATAAGGAACCGTTGGAAACCGTATCCGGGATGCTGCGCAGCGGTAATTCTTCGGAAAAGACGATAGACGTGCTGCTGACCGAAGGCGGCGGCGGGTTCGTGATGAGGAATTTCTATTTCCAACAGACAAAACCGGCCTCCGACGGTTTTTCGCTCGACGCATGGGTCGACGCAACCCTGCTCGACGATTACAACGCTGCCGATGGGGTCGAACGAACCCTGCTTCCGGAAGCGAATTACGAATTCCCCGACGGTAAGGTGCTCGACCTCTCGTCCGAGGCGCAGCGCTCGGCACTGAAACGTGTCAAATTCACGGCGGCGGGGCTCGCTGCCGGAGAATATGTGCTGCCGCTTACGGTCGCCGGGCAGGATGCTCCGGACGCGAACAAGACGCTTTACTACAACGTCTCGGTTCGCCAGCCCTATACGGACGAGTATGCGCTGCACGACGGGCATGACCTGTTCTTCGTGTTCTACATCAACACGAACGATTTTCAGCCGCTGCTGGCGCAGGACTACATCATGCGGAAGAAACTGGCCCGCGGAACGACCGTGGCCTGGTACGATGCCGTAGGCAACATCATCAACCTGCGCACCGTGATGCTCGATTACGATGCGGCTACCGGCCGTGCGCTGCTGAACCTCGGAAACGACATGCGCTATGTCCTCGACCATGCCGTGAAATACATCCGTCCGCTGCAGGAGCATGGCAGCAAGGTCTGCATCTCGATCGAAGGCAGCGGGAAAGGGCTCGGATTCTGCAACCTGACCGACGAACAGATCGTCGATTTCGTAGCGCAGGTGAAAACCGTGGTCGAAGAGTTCGGTATCGACGGCATCAACCTGTGGGATCGCAGCGCCGGATACGGCAAGGAGGGGATGCCGGCCATGAACACCGCCTCTTACCCGAAACTCATCAAAGCGTTGCGCGAGGCGCTCGGCGGGGAGAAACTGCTGACGGTCACGGTTTACGAGGAGCCGACCTCTACCTTCTGGGATACACAGGCGACGGGCGGCATCGCCGTCGGGGACTATATCGACTATGCCTGGTCGGGCTACAACAGCGAGAGCGAAGTCCCGCAGTTGCTCGACCCGTGGCATCCCGAACTGGCGTATGTATCCGACTATACGCAGAAGCCGATTGCCAACCTGCCCAAGGAGCGATACGGATGTATCAATTTCCCGATATATTCGACCACATCCGTGGATATATCAACAGATATAGAGCAAGTACTTAATGGTGACCTGCTTGACTGGGTGCCGAATTACAAGCCGAACAACATCATCGTCTTCGACGATCTGCATACCAATTTGCAGGACAATTACGAAGCGTATTGGGATACTATGTTTGCGAATTGTTGCACGGCTATGGACTCAGAAAATCGCAATATTCTCGGCAGCAGAAGCGGATATTCTTATCTATTTGATAATTATAGACTTGGCACACTACCCAATGAAGCAGGCGAATGGATAGGCGGATACGGCAAATGGAAAAAGGATTGGCAATAAAATCGGTCGATGCGACATATCGAACTTCCCTAATCACTCTCTCACGGCTCCTTAACCGGAGCGACAAACAACCTTATTTTATTACTAATTTCACTTGAATTATGAAAAAGACTTTTAAACTGATGGCAGCCCTCGTGATGGGCGCCGGTATGATGTTCTCCTGCCAGCAGGCAGAGGAACCGACGATGGACAAGGCTCAGGAACCCGTCGTCGAAACGCGTGCTTACGGGGACAAGACTCCGACGGTCACGATCTATGTCGAGACCAATGACGTGAACCCGCTCAACGCCGGGGATTACAAACTTCCTAATGGCAAGCCCTATGCCGACATCGTGGAGTTTTTCGCATCGAACATCCACAAGCGGACGGTGAACGGCGTTGTCGAGCCTACGCTCTACCTGAACGACAAGATGACCAACCTGCTCGAAAACGGCGGCGCCGCGACGTATGTCCAGGGGTTGCAGGCCAAAGGCATCAAGGTGGTGCTGACCGTGCTGGGCGACTGGCAGGGCATCGGTGTCGCCAACATGAACGATACCCAGACCACGAAGTTCGCCAAGATCCTGGCCCATGCCGTTGAGAAATACGGTCTGGACGGAATCGGGTTCGACGACGAATACTCCAACTACTCGTCCTCGCTCATCAGCGGTTCGTTCGGCAGCATTATCACCAAGTTGCGCAACCTGATGCCCGCCGGAAAGCTCATCACCGTATTCCAGTGGGGCAATTACGGTTCTTCGCAGATCAATGCGACGGCCGGCGCCCAGATCGACCATGCTTATGCCAACTTCGGCTACAGCACCTCTATCGGTATTTCCGGCGTAACCAAGGATCGTTTCGCTCCGCTATCGATCAATCTGGGTTCTATTGGAAATGTAACACGTTACGGTGATTATGCCTATGAATTGGCCGAAGCCGGTTACGGTTCGATCATGCATTTCAACCTGCGTACGAGAAGCCAAGCCGATCCGCTGCCGCTGTTCAAGGCGATCGCCGACGGTGCCTGGGGTGAAACCAACGTCACCTGCGACAACGGTAACCGTTCGCAGGACTGGACTTTCGTTCCGTCCGGGTATGAAATCACCATGGACGAAGTGGAATAACATGATGGCGATGTGTTCGCATTGGCTGATTTGAGTTGGTTATATACCCGAAAGTGACCGATTCCAGACCCGCACACCTGACAGGTGTGCGGGTCGTTTTTTGCCGGCGAAGGGGGGGGGATAGAAAATGTGTTTCCCCATCCGGAAAACGAATGGGGAAACAGAAACTACCGCAAATGCATGGCCGATTCGAGTCGATATATACCCGTAAGTGACCTTTCAATATAAACTCTCCGGCAGGTTTGTGATAGTATTTATCTAACGTACGGATTTGTGAATTCGTATTCAGCCATTGTGTTTTATCGGCACAATAAACTGGGATGGCAAAAAGGCACGGGTCGCAGCCTGCACTTCCCGGCCGTAGATCGACCGATGGTGCTTGGTGATCCGTGGCCTGCTGTTTTCAAGGGGCTGGCGGAGGTCGCCGGGTGCTCCCTGACTATGCGCCCTGTGCGATTTATTCCCGGCGGGCTCAGAGGTGTATGGCCTCCCCCAATGCCGCCTCGGCGGCCTCCATGACCCCTTCGTTCATCGTCGGGTGGGCGTGTATCGTGCGGGCGATCCGGTGTGCCGTGGCGCCCAGCATGCGTGCCAGCGTCGGCTCGGCGATCATCTCGGTGACGTTCTGTCCGACCATGTGCGCCCCCAGCAGGGTGTCGTCCTCGCCGAAGAGGAGCTTCACGAAGCCGTCGCGGTCGCCCGCGGCGGTCGCCTTGCCCGATGCCGTGAACGGGAAACGCCCTACCTTATAGGCGATGCCCCTCTCCTGCGCCTGCTGCTCGGTCATGCCGACCGAAGCCACCTCGGGCGAGGTGAATACGCACGACGGGATGGCCGAATAATCCACCGGTGCTGGATCCAGCCCGCAGATGGCCTCTACGCAGCAGATACCCTCGGCCGAGGCTACGTGCGCCAGCGCCGGGCCGCCCACGATGTCGCCGATGGCGTATACGCCCGGAACATTGGTGCGGTAGAACCGGTCGACGAGCACTTTGTCGCGCTCCACGGCGATACCCAGCTCTTCGAGGCCGATCCCCTCGATGTTGGACTTGATCCCCACGGCCGAGAGCACGATGTCCGCCGTCAGGGTTTCGGGGCCCTTTTTGCCCTCGATCTCGACCTCGCAGCGCCCTTCGGCGTTGACCCTGACCGATTTCACGGTCGTCGAGGTCATCACCGCCGCCCGCAGTTTGCGGAATGCGCGCTCCATCGCCTTCGACACCTCCTCGTCCTCGAGCGGCATCATGCGGGGCATGTACTCCACCACGGTGACCTTCACGCCCAGCGCGGCGTAGAACCACGCGAACTCGCTGCCGATGGCGCCCGAGCCTACGACGATCATCGTTTCGGGCAGCCGGGTGAGCGTCAGCGCCTGGCGCGACGAAATCACGTGCCGGCCGTCAATGGGCATGAACGCCATTTCGCGCGGGCGCGCCCCCGTGGCGAGGATGATATGGTCGGCTTCGTAGTGCGTGCCGTCGACCTCGAGCCTGCCTGCCGCCGTCAGGCGCCCGAAGCCCTGTATGAGGTCTATGTTGTTTTTCTTCAGCAGGAAGGCCACGCCCTTGGACATGGTTTCGGCCACGCCGCGCGAGCGCGCCACGATCTTTTCCGGGTCGGGGCACACCTCGCCCGCGAGGGTGAGCCCGTAATGCTCCGCCGATTTGCAATAGGTGTAGACCTGTGCGCTTTTCAGCAGCGCCTTGGTCGGGATGCAGCCCCAGTTGAGGCATACGCCGCCCGCCTCGGCACGCTCCACGAGTGCGACCTTCCGTCCCAGCTGCGAAGCCCGGATTGCGGCCACATAGCCGCCCGGGCCGCTTCCTACGACGATGATATCGTATTTCATAGCTCTATTTTATCACTTTGAGTATTTCTCCGTTGTCTTTGGCCACGGCACGTTTCCACTTCTCGCCGTAACCCGGGAACTGGATCTTGTCGGGGATCTGTTTGCCGTTGCCGTTGTCCACGAAATGCGCCGGGCCGCCCTTGCCGTCGAGGTATTCCAGCACGCCCGCATGTTCGCTTTTCACGTTGCCGTCCATGTATTTCACCAGCAGGTACTTGTCGAGCTTCGACCAGCGGTCGAACAACTGCTGCGCCGTGGCGATGCTGAACTCCGAGAGGAATTTGCCGCGGGCCTTGGGCGAGAGCGTCATCGCCTCGGCATCGACGTCGCGCACCAGGCGGAGCGCCTCGTTTTCCCATTTGTCCACGACCTTGCGGATGTCGCCCGCGATCATGTCGTAACGCAGGTAGGCGAAGTTCGAAACGCGGTTGAAGAGCCAGAACGCCGACGTCGGCGAATATTCGAGCATCGAGCCGTTGCCTTCGCTCAGGCACTCGGGGACGCCCTGCGTGCAGCAGTAGATGGGCGTCAGGCACGACGTGGCCGCATCGTCCACGCCGAACCAGAGGATGCCCATGTTGTCGGGCACGTCGGGGCGTGCCTGCGCCACGAACCAGAAGCCGGTCTGCTGCGTGGCCGTCGCACGTTCGTTGCAGTATTCCACGCCGTCGACCTCGAAATACATCGGACGCCAGCGGTAGGGGCATGCGCTGCCCCCGGCGCCTATGTCGGTGGTCATGTCCATCGGCGTGCCTTCGTAGTGGTCGCGCATGCAGTCGAAGACTACCTTGGGCGACACCTTCGTGCGGGGTTTCACCCACAGGGGCATGCGGTTTTCGGCATTGTGCCCCATCGCATAGTCCACGTATTTGTCCATTCCGTCGGCCACCGTGCGGAAGAATGCCCACACGCGGGCCTCGCAGCCTCGCAGCGCGCCGAAATCGGCCGGGGCGTAGGCTTCGCAGAAACTGAAATCCTCGTCCGTGCCGTCGTAGTAACCCATCTCGCGGGCGAACGCCGCCACGTCGGGCGAATAGAGGCAGTTCTCGGGGTCGTCCTTCGGGAAGGTCGTGATACGCGCCTGGTTGGCGTGCGCCGAGACATAGCCGTCGGGGATGCGGCGGGCCACCCATACGATGCCCTTGCGGGCGTTGCCGCCCTTGCCGTCGTCCTTGTAGCCCTTGCCGATCAGCTCCATGATCCACGCCTCTTCGGGGTCGACGATCGAGAACGACTCGCCGCTCGAGGCATATCCGTAGGTGTTCGCCAGCTCGGCGATCGTGAGGATCGCCTCGCGGGCGGTCTTGGCGCGCTGGAGCGTGATGTAGATCAGCGACCCGTAGTCGATCAGTCCGGTCGAGTCCTCCAGCTCCGGGCGGCCTCCGTAGGTCGTTTCGCCGATGATGAGCGAATGTTCGTTCATGTTGCCGACGGTCGAATAGGTTTCGCCCGCCTGCGGGATGTCCGTCAGGTAGCGTCCCGTGTCCCACTCGTAGACGGGCAGCATGGCCCCGGCCCTGAATTTCCCGCCGGGGGTGTGGTACAGGGCGCCGTAGAGCGCGTGCGAATCGGCGGCATAGGAGACCATGGCCGAGCCGTCGGTCGATGCCCCTTTGGTTACGATGAAATTGGTACAGGCTGCGGCTGCGCCATAGGTGAAGAGGGCTGCCGCCGCGAGGCAATACTGGAGTTTTCTCATAGGTTTTCCGGTTTTGATCCCAAATGTACGAAACAAATCCTAAACGGCAAAACGCAGCGGGTACGATATGTCGTATTTTATTTGGATATTAGGGCTTTATGTCATATCTTTACGACGTATGCAAGCGCATTGCATTCCGGCGGATACCCCCCCCCGGTGCGGAGGTATGTAATTGTTATATAGTAGGTTATATGAAGAAACTATTGTTTTTATCCTTTTTCGGGCTTTTCCTGCTGGCATGTACCACGGACGAGGGCGATGGTGCGCCGTTCGTCACCGACGTGGTGATGCCCCCGTCATCGCAGCTTTTCGTGCCCGGCGACGAGGTGACCGTTTCGGCGCGCGGCTTCGAGGCCGACGACGACATCATGCTGCGGATCGCGTGGCCCCTGTCGCAGGCGGCTCTCCCGGAAGGATATGCCGACGGTGTCTGGGCCGTCGTGACGAAACATACCGAATTGGACATTACGTTCCTGGCCCCCGGAGGCTACCCCGCCTCTACGACCGAGGTGAAGCTCTTCCGCCGCGGCAAGGCCATGACGCTGGGTAAAATATCCGTATCCGACGGCCGCCCGCCCGAGGAGCCGTCGCTCTACGGCGTCGCACAATGCCTTACGGGCGAAACGGCGGTCGACCGCATCGACATGGCGACCGGCGGGCTGACGCGCATCGAAACCCTGGGTGTCCCCGAGGGGATGCGGTGCGTGGTGAATACCCCCGGCTCGAACCGTATCTATGGCCTGGCGCCCGGCGGCAATATCGGCGCCGCGGCGTTCTACGACCTCACGATGCGTTATTTCCGGGATTCGGGCTACGACAATGTCGCCGTGGCGGGTACGCTCGGCAATTCCGCAGCGTTCCTGCGCTGTGAGGACGGGCGGCTCGTGCTGATGGAGCTGAATATGACCCGTACCAACGTTGCACCTGTGCCCCCGTCGTGGATGCTGCCTTCGGACATTGCGCCCGAGATGCTGGGCGAAAATCCTTTCGTGACCGTCTACGGCGGTTACCTCCTGCTCGCGGCACGCACTGCCCCGGATACCTGTACCCCGCTGGTGCTTACCGGCCTCATCGACGGCGGGGGATTCGCCGTAAAAACGGGCGATGCCGAACAGGCCGACGCGATGGTGCCGTTCGGAGTGCTGGACAAAGGGCAGGACGGCGAGATCTATTACGCCGTCGGCGGCTATGCCGTGTCGAAGGACGGTGTGACCGAACTGCGTCTGTATAATCCCGTGTCGATGGAGTTCGACAGGACGCTGGCGACGGTGCAGGCCACCGTCCGCTCGATCGCCGTTCGTCATGACGGCGGGAAGACCGAGGAGATATTCATGCTCTGCGACACCGGCGACGGCGGCAACCGGATCCGGGTCTACGACATGGAGTCCGGCTCGGAGCGGGTCTTGGACGGAGCCGTCCCCTGCTCCGAAATCGTATTGGCCCGATAACCCGTCCGGGACGGGATAGCGGACGGATAA
Source organism: Alistipes onderdonkii (assembly GCF_025145285.1). NCBI lineage: Bacteria > Pseudomonadati > Bacteroidota > Bacteroidia > Bacteroidales > Rikenellaceae > Alistipes > Alistipes onderdonkii. Next base: position 3,828,115 of record NZ_CP102251.1, on the reverse strand, counting down.
AACGGTATGCAGGCCCGGAATTTTTCCGGGCTTGTTTCGTCTTGTACGAATTTTGCGTATTTTTACACACCAAAACCGAACAGATTATGTCGATAGCATACCAATTGTCCTTCGTGCGCGGCACGCTGCCCGAGGATGTCACGCTGGTCGCCGTGTCGAAGACCCACCCCGCCGGGGCGATCCGCGAGGCCTACGATGCCGGGCACCGCATTTTCGGCGAGAGCCGTCCGCAGGAGCTGCGTGAAAAATACGACGTGCTGCCCAAGGATATCGAGTGGCACATGATCGGCCACCTGCAGACCAACAAGGTGAAGTATATCGCCCCGTTCGTGTCGCTGATCCATTCGGTCGACAGCGCGCGGCTGGCCGGGACTATCCAGCGCGAAGCCGCCAAATGCGGCCGCACGATCGAGATACTGCTCGAAATCCGCGTCGCCGACGAGGAGAGCAAATCGGGCTGGGAACTGGACGACCTGATGCACTACCTCCGCACGGCGCCGTTCGCGCAGATGCCGAACATCTGCGTACGCGGCGTGATGGGCATTGCGACCAATACCGACGACGGGGAGGTGATACGCCGCGATTTCAGGGAACTGAAACGCTGTTTCGACCTGTTGCAGCCCAATTTCGGGGCGCGGTTCAACACCCTGTCGATGGGCATGTCGCACGACTACCCCATTGCCGTCGAGTGCGGCTCGACGATGGTGCGCGTCGGGTCGTTGATATTCGGGGAGAGAGATTATTCCAAACAATGATGATATGAAGGTAGGATTTATCGGATTCGGAAACATGGCGCAGGCCCTGGCCGCGGGACTTGCCGCATCGGGGGCCTTGCAGCCCGGGCAGATCGGCGCATGCGCCCGCGACCGGGCGAAGCTGCACCGTAATACGGAACCCCACGGGTTCCTCGCTTTCGACGATGCCGCAGGAGTCGCGGGGTTCGCCGACGTGGTGGTCGTGGCGGTGAAACCGTACCAGGTCGAAGCCGTGCTGGCCCCCGTCAAAGGGATGCTGGCAGGCAAGGTCGTCGTTTCGGTAGCCGCCGGGATGACGTTCGACCGCTACGAGGAGATCCTCGCGCCCGGGACGCATCACCTCAGCACGATTCCCAATACGCCCGTGGCGGTCTGCGAGGGTATCGTCGTCTGCGAACGCCGCCATTCGCTGTCCGAAGCCGAGTGGCAGTCGGTGCAGGCGTTGCTGTCGCATGTGGGGCTCGTGGTGACGGTGGATACCGCCCAGCTCGGCATTGCGGGGACGGTCTGCGGTTGCGGCCCGGCCTTCGTGGCGATGTTCATCGAGGCGCTGGCCGACGCTGCCGTCAAGCACGGCATCGTGCGTGCCGATGCCTACCGCATGGCCAGCCAGATGGTCGTCGGTACGGGAAAGCTGCAACTCGCCACGGGGCAGCATCCCGCCGTGATGAAGGATGCCGTCTGCTCGCCTGGCGGCACGACCATCGTCGGTGTGGCGGAGCTGGAGCGCAAGCGTTTCCGGGGAGCCGTGATCGACGCCGTCGACGCCATCCAGGACAAGAAATAGATTCCCGCGGGAGGGGCATACGCCGGGGCGTGAGCTGTCCCGGGAACTCCGCGCCCCGCGCCTTATGTCCGGCATTGTCCGGCAAAAATATCGGCAGGAGCCGGAAGCATCGCTTCCGGCTCCTGCCGTTTTGCATAATATGCTTCTTATCGTACCCGCAGCGAGCGTCCGATGCGCAGCGTCGTGGTCGACTTGATGCCGTTCAGTCGGCAGATGTTTGTCACGGTCGTACCGTACTTGCGGGCGATGGCGCCCAGCGTGTCGCCCGACTTGATGCGGTGGTACTTCATGGCTGCCTTTTCGGCCGCCTCCTTCTTGTCCTGCTCTTCGTTGGCGATTTCGTCGTCGAAGTCCTGCCCGGCGTTCGAGTAGATGCTGAAGAATGATTTTTTCAGCAGGAAGGTCTCGCGGCACAGCAGTCCGTTCTTGAAGTCGATCAGCCGCTCGGGGTCGAACGACTGCCCGTAATAGCGGGTCTCGAAATGCAGGTGCGGCCCCGTGCTGCGCCCCGTCGAGCCGCCCAGACCGATGATCTGCCCGGCCTCGACCCACTGGTTGGGCTCGACCATGCGCTCCGAAAGGTGCCCGTAGTAGGTCTCGAGCCCGTTGTCGTGGCGGATGATGACCAGGTTGCCGTAGCCGCCCTTGTTATATTCCGAAATACGCACGCGGCCGCAGAACGTGGCGTAGACCGGGTCGCCCACCTTGAGCGGCAGGTCGACGCCCTGATGCTGGCGCCGGCGGCGCGGGCCGTATTTGCCGCGCGGGTGCACCGAACCCTGGTAGGGGCAGTGGTAGCTCGTGACCGAGTCCACCAGGTCGATGACCACCGATTTGGGCATCGACGACATGTCCACCTCCTTGTAGGGGAAGAGCGTCGTCGTATCCCAGTATTTCTCGAAGATGGTGCTGTCCTTGGCGACCTCGCGGTTGCGGACGTATTTCCACGTATTGTTGCTGTAAAGCACCACCTGTATGGCGTCATTGCCCGAATCGAGCGTGTCGATGGCCACCACGTCGTTGGTGTCGAAAATCGACTCGATCTGCTTGGGCTGGAGCCGCAGGCGCATTGCGACGATGGAGTCTATGGTCGCAGTCTCCCTGGGCGAGAGGGATGCGATGTGCAGCGAATCGGTTTTGCGTTCGGCCTGCGGTGCTGCGGCCGATGCCGAGAGTGCCGCAACGGCGGCCATACATGTGAGGCAGTATTTTTTCATGTGTATTTTATTGTTGTCGGATAAATTCTTCGGCGGCTTCCAGCGCCTTGTAAAATTCCTCGCCGAAACGGCGCACGATCGGTTCGCGCAACGCCTTGTAGACCGGGATTCCCAGCCTGCGGCCGCATTCGCGCGCCGGGGCGCAGACCGACCAGCGGTGGTAGTTGAGCCCTGCCGTGCCGTTCGAAAACCGCACGACGCGGATCGGATAGAGGTGGCATGAGATCGGTTTGCGGAAGGCGGTCTTGCCCTCCAGCCACGCCTTTTCGATGGCGCAGAGCGTGATGCCGTTCTCCGAGTAGGTGTAGGCGCATTCCGCGTCGCCGACCAGCGGCGTGGTCAGGTCGCCGTCTTCGTCGATGACCATGAAGCCCTGCCGCTCGACGGCCTCGATGCCCTCGGGCGTCATATAGGGCTTGTAGGCCGCATATTCGCGTTCGAGTATGCCGACCTCCTCCGCTTCGAGCGGCGCCCCGGCATTCCCCTCGACGCAGCAGATACCCTTGCACTGCGCGATGTCGCAGGCGAAACATTCGCGCAGCAGGTCTGCGCTCACGATTTTGTCGTCGATTTCGATCATTTGCGGCAGGTGTCGGCGATAATCAGGTCGAACATCTCTCCCAGCGACATGCCCATGGCCCGTGCCTGCTTGGGGACGATGCTCCCGGCGCTCATGCCGGGGATGGAGTTGATTTCGATCAGGTAGGGTTTGCCCTCGGGCGTGACGATGAAATCGACGCGTACGACACCCGAGCAGCGGCATGCCCTGTAAGCGATGCGGGTCATGCGGTGCAGTTCTTCCGCAATTTCCGGGGCGATGTCGGCGGGGGTTATCTCGTCCGAATAGCCTTCGGTGTATTTGGCCTGGTAGTCGAAGAAATCCTTTTTCGATACGATCTCCGTGATCGGGAACAGGTATTCCCTGCCTCCGGCCACCATTATGCCGCAGCCCATTTCACGGCCCGCGATGCACTCTTCGATCAGCACCTCGTCGCTTTGGGCGAAGGCCGCCTCGATGGCGGGCAGCACCTCGTCGCGCGTATGGACTTTCGTCACGCCGAACGAGCTGCCGCTGGCGTTGGGCTTGATGAAGAGCGGCAGTCCGAACTCCGCGACCACCCTGTCCGGGTCGGCCGTTTCGCCCTTGCAGAGGAAAATCTCGCGGGCGAGGTTGATGCCCCGTCCCGCTACGGTGCGCTTGGTGGTGATCTTGTCGAAGGTGATGACCGACGAGGTCATCGAGCACGACGAATAAGGGACGCCCATCATGTCGAGGTAGCCTTGCAGCTTGCCGTCCTCGCCGGGTGTGCCGTGGATGATGATCAGGGCGTAGTCGAATGCTTTGCGCTCGCCTTCCACCGTGAGCGAAAAATCGTTCTTGTCGACCTGCCACTCGCGTCCGTCGGGGGCCGTGTAGTGCCAGTCGCGGTGGTGGAGGTCGATGACCGTGATGTCGTATTTCGTATGGTCGAGCGCCGCTTCGATCTGTGCGGCGCTCTGGAGCGCGATCCCCCGTTCGGGCGAATCTCCGCCCGCCATGAGGGCAATCTTCAGGCGTGTCATTGTCAGGGGTTGTATATGTCCTTATATCTGAATTCCAGTATTTCCCGTACCATCTGCGCATACTGCCGCGCCTCGGCGTGGCTGTCGTCTGCTTGCAGTACGCGGTTGAAGTCGTTGAGGGCTGCGCCCCATTCGTTGAGGCGGTAGTGGAGCTTGCCCCGTTCCATATAGAGCGCCGTGTTTTCCGGATCGGCGGCGATCTGTGCCGTCAGGGCCGATTTGCGGGCCGTCGGGTTCCACAGCCCCTTGCGGCGGATATGTTCGGCGACGCCCTTGTCGAGCATCTGCGAGACATCCTCGCCCCGCCCGATGCGCCCGCGGATTTGGGTCGCGGAAAAATCCTGCAGCGGGGCGTCTTCCAGCACCGTGATACGGCCGGGGAACCTGTCCACCCTTTCGCCGCGGCGGGGATAGACGTATACCGGGTATTCGAGGATGCGGTCGTACTCTTTCCAGCCGTCGAGCCGTTCTATCTGGTCGGCGCCCATGAGGATCGAGAACTCCATATCCGCGCCGTGGTTCTCGGCCAGGTAGCGCAGCGTGTCGATCGTATACGACGGCTTGGGCAGCAGGAATTCGACGACCGAGGGTTTTATCCGGTCGGGATAGCGCGATGCCGCGCAGGCCGTCTCGGCCATTTCGAACCGATCCATCTCGGGGGCCAGCTCTTCGGCCTGTTTATAGGGGCTCTGGGGCGAAACGACGAGCACCAGCTCGTCGCACAGTCCTTTTTCCACGGCGTATTCCGCCAGGGCGATGTGCCCTTTATGGATGGGGTTGAACGACCCGAAATAGAGCATGACGCGTTTCATGGCTGCCGTGCGATGAATTGGTCGATGATCGCAGTCGTTTCGCGGATCGCCTCGTCGAGCGAGTCGTTTACGACGATGTGGTCGAATTCGGGGGCTTTCGTCAGTTCGAATTCGGCTTTCGCCACACGGCGGTCTATCACCTCCGGGGCGTCCGTGCCGCGGCATACGAGCCTGCGGCGCAGCTCCCCGATCGAGGGCGGCATGACGAATATCGAGCAGGCGTCGTCGCCGAAGATGCGTTTGAGGTTGATACCCCCGATGACGTCCACGTCGAAGACGATGATGTTACCCTTGGCCCAGATGCGTTCCACTTCCGAGCGCAGCGTGCCGTAGCAAGTGCCCTGGTAGACCTCTTCCCACTCCACGAAACGGTTTTCCGCGACGGCACGCATGAACTCTTCGTGCGTCATGAAGTGGTAGTCGCAGCCGTGGCGCTCGCAGCCTCGGGGTGCGCGACTGGTCGCCGATACCGAAAATTCGAACTGCGGGAAACGCTTCAGCAATTCGCGTACGATAGTCGTCTTCCCGGAACCGCTCGGGGCGGAGAATATGATAACCTTGCCCATTATAATATGTTCAGTACCTGTTCTTTGATCTTCTCCAGCTCGTCCTTCATCTTAACTACGAGTATCTGGATGTTCGATTCGTTGGCCTTCGAGCCCATCGTGTTGATTTCGCGGCCCATCTCCTGTGCGATGAAGCCCAGTTTGCGGCCTGCGCCCTCCTCTTGGGCGGCCACCTCGCGGAAATACCTGCAGTGGTTGGCCAGGCGCACCTTCTCCTCGGTGATGTCGAGTTTTTCGAGGTAGAAGATCATCTCCTGCTCCAGCCGGTTGCGGTCGACGTCGACCTGCAGCTTTTCGAGGTTTTCCAGCAGGCGGGCCCTGACCGTCTCCGTGCGGGCCTTTTCGAAAGGCACGACCTCCTGTTTGTAGCCTTCGATCTTGTCCACGCGGCTCAGCAGGTCGGCGATCAGGATCGCGCCTTCCTGCAGGCGGAACGCGTCGAGCTGCGCCACGGCGGCTTCGGTGGCGGCGACCAGCGCCGCGTGTTCCTCGTCGGAGATGCTCTCCGCTTCGGTCGATACGACCTCCGGCAGGCGCATGATGGCCTGCAGGGCGGCGCTGTCCCATCCGATCCCCGCATAGTTGAGTCGGGCGTTTCGCGCCGCGTCGCGCAGTTGCCCGGCATAGGCGGCGAATACCTCTTTATTAATACGCGCCGGGGTCTCCACGGTCTGCGATTCGACGGTCACGAAGACATCGACCTTGCCGCGCTGTACCGTGCGGGTGATGATATTGCGGATTTCGTATTCCGACTGGCGGTAAACGGCCGGAAGCCGCAGCCCGAGGTCGAGCTGTTTGGAGTTGAGCGAGCGGATTTCGACCGTGATCTTCTTATTTTGCAGCGTGGCTTCGCCCTTGCCGAAGCCCGTCATGGATTTTACCATTTGCGGAGGATGTTAAGTTTGGGCAAAAGTAATAAAAACAATTCAAAATGCCGAGCGTTCGGGACGCCGAGTGAAATTTCTTTGAACAAGTTTTGCACAACTGTTGTATTCTCCGGAATATTTTACCTATATTTGTGTTAGTAAACTAACAGGCTGGAGTCCGAAACACTAAATTCACATCCGAATATTATGAAAAAGCACAATTTCAACGCGGGACCCTCGATCCTCGCAGACGAAGTCATCCAGAACGCAGCAAAAGCTATCGTAGATTTCAACGGTTCGGGCCTTTCCCTGCTTTCGATTTCGCACCGGACGAAGGATTTCGAGAACGTGATGGCCGAGGCCGACGCGCTCTTCCGTGAGATGCTCGACATCCCCGACAACTACAAGATCTTCTATATCGGCGGCGGTGCCAGCACGTTCTTCTACGAAGTGCCCGCCAACTTCCTGGGCAGGAAGGCCGGCTATGTGAATACCGGTGTCTGGGCCAAGAAGGCCATCAAGGAAGCCAAGCGTTACGGCGAGGTCGAGCTGCTCGCTTCGTCCGAAGACCGCAATTTCACCTACATCCCCAAGGGTTTCGCGATCCCCGCCGACCTGGACTATGTGCATATCACCTCCAACAATACGATCTACGGCACCGAGTACCACGAAGACCTCGCTTCGCCCGTGCCCCTGATCGCCGACATGTCGTCGGACATCCTTTCCCGCCCGGTCGACGTTACGAAATACGCCATGATCTACGGCGGTGCGCAGAAGAACCTCGCCCCGGCCGGCGTGGCGTTCGCCATCATCCGCGAGGACATGCTCGACCGTGTCGTGCGCGACCTGCCGACGATGGTTGCGTTCCGCACCCATGTCGAGAACGGCTCGATGTTCAACACGCCTCCCGTATTCCCGATCTACGTGCTCATGGAGACCCTCCGCTGGCTCAAGTCGATCGGCGGCGTACCCGAAATCTACCGACGCAACAAGGAGAAGGCCGCCCTGTTGTACGACGAGATCGACCGCAACCCGCTGTTCCGCGGTACGGTCGACAAGCAGGATCGCTCGCTGATGAACATCTGCTTCGTGATGGCCGACGGCTACGAGGAACTGGCTCCCGAGTTCATGGAATTCACCAAGGGACGCGGTATCGTGGGCATCAAGGGCCACCGCCTGGTGGGCGGCTTCCGCGCATCGTGCTATAACGCACTTCCGAAGGAGAGCGTCGAGGTGCTCGTAGAGTGCATGCGGGAGTTCGCCGCCAAACACGCGAAATAACGGACGGCCATGGCGCATTTCTTTACGTTCACTCCGAAGAAAAAGGCGGCCACGGACATCGATTTTATTCATCTGATAGAAAGTACAGGTATGAAAATATTAGTTGCGACCGAAAAGCCTTTTGCCAAGGAGACTGTCGACGGCATCCGCAGGATCGTCGAGGACGCGGGCTATGAACTGGCCCTGCTTGAAAAATATACCGACAAGGCCCAATTGCTGGCCGCCGTGGCCGATGTCGATGCGCTCATTGTCCGCAGCGACAAGGTGACGGCCGAAGTCATCGGGGCGGCGAAGAACCTCAAAATCGTGGTTCGTGCCGGTGCGGGTTACGACAACGTGGATCTCGCGGCCGCCACGGCGCGCGGTATCGTGGTGATGAATACTCCGGGGCAGAACTCCAACGCCGTGGCCGAGCTGGCGCTCGCCATGATGGTCTTCATGTCGCGCAACCGCTTTACGCCCGGTACGGGTTCGGAGATACAGGGCAAGACCCTCGGCATCCACGCCTACGGCAATGTGGGCAAACTCGTGGGGCGCAAGGGCAAGGCGCTGGGCATGAACGTCATCGCCTACGACCCCTTCATCACGGATGCGGCGGTGTTCGAAGCCGACGGTGTGAAGAAGGTGGATTCCCTCGAAGATTTGTACAGGCAGGCCGATTTCCTGTCGCTGCACATCCCGGCTACGGAGCAGACCCGCGGCTCGATCGGTTACGAACTGCTGATGTCGATGCCCAAGGGTGCCACGCTGGTCAACACCGCCCGCAAGGAGGTGATCGACGAACAGGGTGTCGTGCGTGCGCTGACCGAACGCGAAGACCTGAAATACATTACCGACATCGCTGCCGGGAACCAGGCCGAGCTGGACGAGAAATTCGGCAAGCGGGTGTTTGCCACCGCCAAGAAGATGGGGGCCGAGACCGCCGAGGCCAATATCAACGCGGGTCTGGCCGCAGCCACCCAAATCGTCGATTTTTTCAGGAACGGCAATACGCGGTTCCAGGTGAACAAATAGCGGATAACGGCGCGTGAAAGGCGGGAGCGAAGGCTGCGCCCGCCTTTTTCGCTTTAATACATTAATTCATATGGTGAAAATCAAACCTTTTTGCGGGATACGTCCCCCGAAACAGTATGCGTCCGAAGTGGCGTCGCGCCCCTATGACGTGTTGAATTCCGCCGAGGCCAAGGCCGAGGCCACCGAACGCTCGTTGCTGCACATCATCAAGCCCGAAATAGATTTCGAGCCTATTGCCGACGAACATTCGCAGGAGGTTTACGACAAGGCGGTCGAGAATTTCCGTGCATGGCGTGAGAAGGGCTGGCTCGAACAGGATCCCGGGGAGTATTATTACATCTATGCGCAGACGATGGACGGCCGCACGCAATACGGACTGACCATGTGCTGCCATTACGAGGATTACCTCTCGGGGGCGATCAAGAAACACGAACTGACGCGTCCCGACAAGGAGGAAGACCGCATGATCCACGTCCGCAACCAGCAGGCCAATATCGAACCGGTGTTCTTCGCCTATCCCGACAACGCCGAGATCGACGCCATCGTGGCCGACGTGGTGAAGAACAACGACCCGGAATACGATTTCACGGCTGCCGACGGCTTCGGCCATAAGTTGTGGGTTATCCGCGACAAGAAGACCAACGACCGTATCACGGAGATTTTCGCGGGCATCCCGGCGCTCTATGTCGCCGACGGGCATCACCGCACAGCCGCCGCGGCGCGCGTGGGACAGGAGTGCCAGGCAAAGAACCCCGGTCATACGGGCAACGAGGAGTATTGCTATTTCCTCGCCGTGACTTTCCCCGCGGGGCAGCTTCGGATCATCGACTACAACCGTGTCGTGAAAGACCTGAACGGTCTGACGCCGGAGCAGTTGCTCGAAAAGCTCGCCGAAAGTTTCACGGTCGAGGACAAGGGCACGGAGGAGTACCGTCCGACGGGGCTGCATAATTTCTCGATGTATCTCGGCGGGCACTGGTACAGCCTGACGGCCAAGCCCGGGACATACGACGACAACGACCCGATCGGTGTGTTGGACGTGACGGTGCTGTCGAACCTCGTGCTGGATAAAATACTGGACATCAAAGACCTGCGCACGTCGAAGCGGATCGACTTCGTGGGCGGAATCCGCGGCCTGGGCGAGCTCAAACGCCGTGTCGACAGCGGCGAGATGAAGGCGGCGTTCGCCCTCTACCCCGTTTCGATGCAACAGCTCATCAACATCGCCGACACGGGCAACATCATGCCCCCGAAGACGACGTGGTTCGAGCCGAAACTCCGCTCGGGCGTGGTGATCCACTCGTTCGAAGAGTAACCGCCCCGCGACGCTCGGGGGGCCGATAAGTCATTCAACCCTCGGGGAACCGCCTGTCCGGCGTGTTTTCGAACAAGCTGAAAAGGCTGCCTGAACCATTCGGGCAGCCTTTTCGTTTTGCGGATCGGCGGAAAATCGTTATCTTGCATGGTGATCCCCTTAAAAACCCTTTGCGATGAAATGGTTTGTCAAATGCCTGCGCCATTATGCCGATTTCCGGGGGCGGGCGTCGATGCCCGAGTTCTGGTATTTCGTGCTGGGACTCTTTCTCGTGCTGTTCCTTTTGCTGGCCGTTATCCTGGGTATTAGCTCACTCTGTACGGTCGGCGCCACAAGCAGGCGTTACGTCGTTTGCCTTGTCGGACTGCCGTTTGTGATGCCCTACCTAGCCGTTATGGTGCGCCGCCTGCACGATTGCGGGCGCAGCGGATGGTGGGCGGGCGGATATCTGGCCGTCAGCATCGCCGGCCGGGTCGTCAGCCACTTCTCCCTCAAACCCGGCGGGGCGGCATGGCTGACGGATGCCGATCTGGGCCTTGCCATTTTGCAGGGGGTGTATCTTATTTTCTTGTTTTACTGGTGGTGCCGGCCCGGGGTGCCGGGCGGGAATCGATACGGCCCCGATCCGAAGGCGGAATAAAATGGCGGAAATATTTTGTACGCAGTGCGTTCGGGCGGGTTATTCCGGGCGTACTGCTTTCATTTATCCGTTTTTCATGATAAGATTTGTTGCATTCGTTTAGAATTTCCGGTATTTTTTCATATATTTGTAAGGAACTTAACAATACTACGGCTTATGGCTAAAATAAAAGGAACAATCGTTGTCGACAAGGAACGGTGCAAAGGGTGCGGGGTCTGTGTGGCTTCGTGTCCGTGCGACGTGCTGGAATTGTCGGCAGAGGTGAACAGCAAGGGCTATCCCATATCCCGGATGGTAAATCCCGATGCCTGCACGGGGTGTGCTTCGTGTGCGGTGATTTGCCCCGATAGCGTCATCACGGTTTATCGTCAAAAATTCGAGTAGCTATGGCAGAGAAAGAGGTAAAACTGATGAAAGGCAACGAAGTGATAGCCCATGCGGCGATTCGCTACGGTTGCGACGGATATTTCGGGTACCCGATCACTCCCCAGTCGGAAGTGATGGAGACACTGATGGAACTCAAGCCGTGGGAGACCACGGGCATGGTCGTGCTGCAGGCCGAATCGGAGATCTCGTCGATCAACATGGTCTACGGCGGCGCATCGACCGGCAAACGGGTGATGACCTCGTCGTCGAGCCCCGGCATCAGCCTGATGTCCGAGGGGCTGAGCTACCTGGCGGGGGCGGAACTGCCCTGCCTGGTGATCAACTGCCAGCGCGGCGGCCCGGGGCTGGGTACGATCCAGCCTTCGCAGGGCGACTATTTCCAGGCCTGCAAAGGCGGCGGCCACGGCGATTTCCACATGATCGTACTGGCGCCCAATTCGGTGCAGGAGATGCACGACCATGTGGCCGAGGCGTTCGACCTCGCGTTCAAATACCGCAACCCGGCGATGATCCTCGCCGACGGGGCGATCGGGCAGATGATGGAGAAGGTGGTGCTCGCGCCGCAGCGCCCCCGCAAGACCGACGAAGAGATCGCTGCCGAGTGCCGCTCGTGGGCTACCTACGGCAAGCCTGCCGACCGCAAGCGCAATATCGTGACGTCGTTGGAGTTGCAGTCCGAGAAGATGGAGATCATCAACAAGCGCCTGCAGGAGAAATACAAGGCGCTCGAAGAGAACGAGGTGCGTTATGAGGAGATCGGCTGCGACGATGCGGATTACGTGATCGTGGCGTTCGGTTCGTCGGCCCGTATCTGCTCGGCCACGGTCGAGATGGCGCGCGCCGAAGGGCTGAAGGTCGGCCTGCTGCGGCCGATCACGCTCTATCCTTTCCCCAAGAAGCCGCTTGCCGAACTGGCCGCGCGCGGTGTCAAAGGCTTCCTTTCCGCCGAGCTCAATGCCGGCCAGATGGTCGAGGACGTGCGGCTGGCCGTGAACGGCGTAGCTCCCGTCGAGCATTTCGGCCGTCAGGGCGGTATGATGTTCGCGCCCGACGAAGTGCTCGCGGCGCTCAAGGAAAAACTGATTAAAAAGTAAAGGCTATGGCAGAGGTTGAAATCAAAAACGAAAACCTGGTTTACGCGAAACCGAAGCTCATTACCGACAACGTCATGCACTACTGCCCCGGCTGCAGTCATGGTACGGTACATAAACTGATCGCCGAGGTCATCGAGGAGATGGGCTTCGCGGAAAAGACCGTAGGCGTTTCGCCCGTGGGCTGCTCCGTATTCGCATACAATTATATCGACATCGACTGGATCGAGGCCGCCCACGGACGCGCCCTGGCCGTAGCTACGGCCGTGAAGAGGCTCTATCCCGGCAACCTGGTTTTCACCTACCAGGGCGACGGCGACCTGTCGGCCATCGGCACGGCAGAGTCGATCCACGCGGCCGCACGCGGTGAGAACGTCGTGGCGATCTATATCAACAACGCCATTTACGGCATGACGGGCGGCCAGATGGCCCCGACTACCCTGCTGGGTATGAAGACTGCGACGACACCCTACGGCCGTGACCCGCGCCTGAACGGCTACCCCTACAAGATCGCCGAGATGATGGCGCACCTCGACGGTGCCACCTTCATCACGCGCCAGAGCGTGCATACGCCCGCCAACGTGCGCAAGTGCAAGCGTGCGATCCGCAAGGCGTTCGAAAATTCGATGGCCGGCAAGGGCTTTTCGCTCGTGGAGGTCGTTTCGACCTGCAATAGCGGCTGGAAACTCTCGCCCGTGGCCTCGAACGAGTGGCTCGAACAGAACATGCTGCCCTATTATCCGCTGGGCGATATCAAGGACGTAAAATAAGGGATGCTATGAAAGAGACTTTAATTATCGCAGGGTTCGGGGGCCAGGGCGTCCTCTCGATGGGTAAGATACTGGCCTACTCGGGCGTAATGCAGGACTTCGAAGTCACGTGGATGCCCTCGTACGGCCCCGAGATGCGCGGCGGTACGGCCAACGTGACGGTAATCCTTTCGGACAGGAAGATTTCTTCGCCGATCGCCCACGAGTTCGATACGGCCATCATCCTGAACCAGCAGTCGATGGAGAAATTCGAGCCGATGGTCAGGCCCGGCGGCATCCTGATCTACGATACGAACGGTATCACGCGCCATCCCGTGCGCGAGGACATCGAGGTCTACGCGATCGACGCCACGGCCGAATGCGCCCGGATGGGACAGGCCAAGCTGTTCAATACGATGATTCTGGGCGGGTACCTCAAGGTGCGCCCCGTCGTTGAGATGGAGAACGTGATGGTCGGCCTCAAGAAGTCGCTGCCCGAACGTGCGTGGAAGATGCTTCCCGCCAACGAGGAGGCGATCCGCCACGGCGGCGAGATCATCCGCAAGGTACGCTGACGGATCCGGGTTCCGATGGGTTCCCGAAGGAAAGAGCGGCAGGCCATGTGCCTGCCGCTCTTGTATTTGACAAGGAGCCTTCCGTTTTTCGCGCCCCGTTCCGCCCGACGTGTGTTCCCTGGATTCGTTTCTTAACCTTGTTCCTTGTGCCCCGTCCCCTTCTGCCTGTCCGCCGTGTTTTTCCCGTCACCCGCTTTCCAACCCCGTTGGCTGAGCCTGCCCCCGTATTCCGGCTTTCGGCCTCCATCGGTGCGATGTCCTTTCCGGACGCCGAGATCGTCCGGGAAAGCCGGGCCCTACCCAAAAGCGCCGTTTGTGTATACGCTTCCGTATTCCCGCGTAAACCAGAGGGTTTCGGATTAGGAATATTCCTGTGAAAACCGTAATTTAGTAGAAAGATCCCCGGTTCGCATCCATCGGCACCGACTTTGCGGGCCCCGGCATAAAACTAATATTTCGGATTATGGAAAAGAACGAACAGCAACTGCCGCGCCTGGGTGAACCCGTCCCGGCATTCGAAGCGATGACAACACAGGGAAAGATCAGCTTTCCCGCCGATTACAAGGGCAAATGGGTGATCCTGTTCAGCCACCCCGCCGACTTTACGCCGATCTGCACCTCCGAGGTGCTCACGTTCGGTGCCCGTACGGCCGAATTCAGGGCTTTGAACTGCGAACTGATCGGATTGTCGGTCGACAGCCGCAACAGCCATATCGCATGGCTGCGTACGATCCGTGAGAAGATCGAATACCGGGGCATGAAGGATATCAAGGTCGAATTCCCGATCATCGACGACGTGTCGATGAAGGTGGCGAACCTTTACGGCATGATCCAGCCCGGTGAAAGCCAGACGGCAGCCGTGCGTGCCGTATTCTTCGTCGATCCCGAGGGCAAACTGCGCGCGATGATCTACTATCCGCTGGCTCTGGGACGCAATTTCGAGGAGATAAAGCGTGTCCTGGTGGGTTTGCAGTCCATCGACGCATTCGGGGTCGCCATGCCGGCCGACTGGCGTCCGGGCGACGAGGTGATCGTCCCGATGCAGGGCGAGGATATGGACGACCAGCCCGAAGGGGTAAAATGCTACGACTGGTTCTTCTGCACCCGTCCTCTCCCGAAGGAGGAGATCGAGAAAAAACTCGGCAAAGGCATAGCTATCAAGGGATAGTCCGGTTCCGGCCGGCAATGTAAAAGGGGGGGAGGCTTTACAAAGCCCCCCCCCTTTCGTTGAATACGCCGCGCCTCCCGGATCGGAAGCCCAACAGCCGGTTATGCTCCGGGTGCCTGTCGTGTGCCTGCTGACGGCGGTTCCGCGGCCGTGGCTTTCGCTTCGGCGATCCTTCGGCGGTAGAAGGCCCGCAGGTCATCCCATTTGTAGTACGGCGGCCTTGCGGAGGCGAGCGGAAAGTACATTTCATGTTCGTTGTGGAGTATCCTGACCAGGATGTCCGCCGTCCCCTCTTTCCGGTAAAAGATCATCTGGATGTTGGCCGCCATCGGTGAAATACGGTAATCGCGCCATGCGTCCGCGATCAGATCCGGATCGGAAACCTCGGCCGTGCAGCCGTCGAAAGCCATCAGGCAGGTCAGAGGCATGAGGTTGCCGTCGTGCCCGAAGCGCAGGTCGGCCGAGGGCACGCCCCGCACGAGCGCACTGTCGGCGCGGGCGATGATCTCTTCGAGCAGCGCCGTCGCATAGCGCAGGGCATATCCCCGGTTGAACGCCCCTGGGCCGCGCTGGTGGTAGAAACGGTAGTTGACGCACTCCCAGACGGCATACAGTTCTTCGGGGGTGAACAGGTCGCGGAACGTGATTCCGCTGCGGGTGTCCTGTTCGTTTACGGCCAGGGCCCAGAGCTGTTGCATCAGCTCCCGCGGGTCGATGTCCGCCGGAGCTTTCCCGCCTGCGAATAACCTGGCCATCAGGCGCTCCGGATGCATCCGGCTTTTACGGAACCTCTCTTCGGCCTGTATCCAGCTCTCGCTTTTCAACAGGTTCAGGTACTCCGGGGCGAGCCCGGGGTTTGCCGCCGTGCTGAAAAAGTTCAGGTATCGGGTCGTGCGGTTGTTGGCCGTCCGCGTGATTTCCAGTTCCGGGTTCATTCTTCGCAGCCGGTCGCAGAATGCCGCCATGCTCAGCACGCAGCGTACCACGACGGTCGATTGTGCGTCGACACGTGCGTTGCCCCGGAAGACCTCCGGGTAGGATTCGAACATCCGTTCCGCAATCCCGTAATGCTGTTCGGCCCCCAGCGGCGTGAGGTCGCCAGCCCTGCCCTCCCCGTCCGAGCAGGCCCGTTCCACGCGGCGTAAGACATCCTGCCCGAACTCCGACAAAGCGCCCTCGCGGGCGGCCTTGCCGAAAGTTTCCAACACCTCCGTATATTCCGACGCCCTGAGCAGCCAGCGTGAGCCGTGGCGGCCGTAGTGGCTGATGTAGAAAGGTTCGTAACCTTCGGGCGCGGGAGTCCGGGCCGGATTGTCGTACGTGTAGGCATAGTATACCCCGCCGGCTTTGTCGGGGTTGGCATAAATCTCCTGGCGGGCGTTCTGTCCGGACAGGGGCCCTGCACAGGCCGCCAGAACGAGGCCGAGCAGCAGTTTCGTAAACCGCATGATCCGCACCGTCATCGGAGGTAGGCTCCGGTTCGTTTCAATTCGCTGCGCAGCTTCGCCACGTCGGCCTGCGACGGTTTCACTCCGTCCCGCAGGGCGATGCGTGCGGCGCGTCCGGCGGCTTCGCCGAGGGCCATGCAGGTCGACATCACGCGTGTCGAGGCCATCGCTTCGTGGGTGAACGAGGCGCAGCGGCCTGCGACGAGCAGGTTTTCGACCTTTTCGGGCACAAGCACCCGGTACGGGATGTCGTAGCAGTCGCCGCAGTATTCCAGCGTGCAGTCCCCGCCTTTGGGATGGTGCAGGTCGACGGGATAGCTGGCTACGGCAACGGCGTCGTCGAAGTGTCGGCAGGCCAGGATATCCTCGGCCGTGAGGACGTATTTCCCGACCGTGACGCGGCTCTCGCGGATACCCATGAACGGTGCCACCCGATCCATCCACGCGTTTTCGAACCCCGGGACGAACTGCCGCAGGTATTTCCGGATTCGGTAAACCTGCTTCCTGGCTTCGATCTCCCCACGAGTGTAACTCCCGGGATCGGTCGGGTCTACGCCGTTCACACGCGACATGTTGACCCATATTTCGTCCTCGGACATGCCCGTGATAAGGATCGTACGGGCCACCGGGAGGTCGATCCCCGCCTCGCGTGCCTTGGCGATCTGGTTGCGAAGCCCCACGGTGATGAACTTCTCGTTGCGGAACGACTCCGCAGGCATGATGTCCATGTCGTAGATGTCCGGGTGCTCTGCGATCGCGTCGCGCAGGCGTTGCGTGGCGACACCGCGCATCGAGAACATCAGCGTCGGGGGCTGCATGCCGCCCTCGGCATCGCCTTTGCGGCACTCGACGCCGGCACGGAAGGCCACGTCGGCGTCGCCCGTGCAGTCGATCACGGTGCGGGCGAGGATTGCCTCGCGCCCGGCCTTGCTTTCGATGACCACCCCCTTTACTTCGTTGCCCTCCCTGATGACGTCGGTGCAGAAAACATACATCAGTACCTCGACGCCGGCCTCCTCCATCAACTGCTGTGCGAGGGTCTTGCTCTCCTCCGGGTCGATGATCGTCAGGCTTACGTGGAGCTTGCAGGGTCGGTGTCCGTTCGCAGCGCCCCGCTCCTGCAGCCGGTCGATAAACCGCTGCGGGAGCCCCTCGATGATCTGGTTGCCCTTCTGCCCCAGGAATCCCAGGATCGGGAGCCCGATCGTGAGGTTTCCGCCCAGGTAGCCGCGGCTTTCGACCAGCATTACCTTCAGTCCCTCGCCCGCTGCGGCCTGTGCGGCCATGAGCCCCGCCGGGCCCCCGCCGACGATGAGTATGTCCGCCGATGCGCGTACGGGGATGTCGCGGGCGGGTTCGCGGACGGTCGTAATTTTCTTTTCCATGGTTTCGGTTTTTATTTTTGTACAGCTTGTTTTTCCTGCGGGATTTCGGGGCGTGTCATTTTCCAGAGTATCACGACGGCGATCCAGTGCAGGACGCCCATTACGAGGAAAAGCGACGGCCCCATGGTGCTCAGCAGCTGCCCGACGTAGTAGTTGAAGATCGCCCCGCCCACGGCCCCGAAGCCTGCCGTGATGCCGACTACGCTGGCCACGTTGCGTACGGGGAATGCCTCGGCGATCACCACGCAGATCGTGTAAAGCCAGCTCAGGCACATGATGGCGATCAGGCTGAACGAGGCGATGATGGCCGCGACGTTCCAGTACGGCGGCAGGGCGTTGAAATAGGGCGTGAAGATGCACAGGGGCGCCGCGACGGCCACCAGCGTCATCATGCGCTTGCGCGCGCGCAGCGGATCCATGCCCCTTCGTACCATTTTGTCCGACCATGCCGAGGTCAATACGCCGCCCACGGCGCCGAACAGGAACGGGATCCAGCCGACCCACCCCACCTGTATGAGCGTCAGTCCCGAATCCTCCTGCAGGTAACCGGGCAGCCAGAAGAGACAGAAATACCAGACCGGGTCGCTGACGAAACGGATGAGCAGCACGCCCCACAGCGTGCGCGTCTTCCAGAGCCCGCCCCACGTGAAGGCTTTGCCGTGGTGCCGGTTGGCGGCGCTTTCGCTGAGCGTGACGTCGAGTATCTCTTTGGGCGGGTCGGCGTAGACGGCCATCCAAACGATGGCGATCAGGATGCCGATGGCCCCGGCCAGGACGAAGACGTCGTTCCACGGAAAGATCGTCGAGAGCCATGCGATGACGATCGGGGCCACGACCGTGCCGATCGAACCGCCCGCCGTACAGAGGCTGTTGGCCGTGGCGCGCTGGCGTTTTTCGAACCAGACGGTCACGGCGACGATCTGCCCGGCGAAGATCGTGGGCTCGGCCAGCCCCAGCAGCCCGCGGAAAAATGCGAACTGTTCCATATTGGTCGAAAGGCCGCCTCCAATGCAGGCCGCCGACCATGCCAGGATGCCCAGAAACATCACCTTTTTCGGGCCGAACCAGTCGACCAGGATGCCCGATATGGGATACATGACGGCGTAGCATATCAGGAAGATGTTGACGATGAAGGCATAGCCGTCGTCGTTCATGTCGAAGGCCGCTTTGATCGTCGGCTTGAGGATCGAAAGCAGCTGGCGGTCGAGGTAATTGCAGATGATGGCGATGAAGATCGTCACCACGATCATCCATTTCCGTTTTTCCGGGTTGTTCAGCAGGTTCATGCGTGTCGTCGGTTGTATGTGTTTGCGTGTCGGTTAGCGTTGCGGGAGCCCTCCCTGGGCTTTGTAGCGTTCGTATCGCTGCATGAGCAGCGGGTGGCGCCCTTCACGGGGCGCATAGCGCCGTGCAGGGAAGTTGCAGAGCGCCCGCTGCGCCTCCTCCACCGAGCCGTAGCAGCCCGCGATGACCGTGGCGTAGACCACCGAACCCATGGCGCAGGCCTGTTTGCAGTCGATGACCGAGATTTCCCGGCCGGTTACGTCAGCCAGCAGCTGCATGACGAAGGGCGATTTCTGCGATATGCCGCCGATCCCCGTGAGGCGCTCGATCGCCACGCCGTTCGCTGCGAGGTGGTCGAGGATCGCCTTCGTGGCGAACGCCGTCGCTTCGGCCAATGCGTAGTATATTTCGGGCGCCGTTGTCGAGAGCCGCAGCCCCGTGAGCGTCCCGGTCAGCTCCGGTGCGGGGTACGGGTTGCGGCGGCCGTTGAGCCAGTCCGTCGCCAGCGGCATGTCCGCCCGGAGCTCCAGCCGCTCAGCCTCTTCGGTGAGCCTGCCCATGATTTTGTCGCGGCACTCTTCGGCCAGCCGCTGCCGGGCCTGCGCGTCGGGCGCCCCAGGCTGCACGAGCAACTCTTCCAGGGGCCAGCACAGCAGGTTCCTGAACCACGCATAGATATCCCCGAAGGCGGATAACCCGGCTTCGAACCCGACCATGCCGGGTACGATCGAGCTGTCCACTTGTCCGAATATCCCTTCGACGAGGCGTCCGCCCATCTCATCCGAAGGCATCAGCGCCATGTGGCAGGCCGAGGTGCCGAGGTTGAGTACGACCGTGCCGCAGCGGATTCCGGCGCCTACGGCTCCCGCATGGGCGTCGATGTTGCCCACCCCTACTACGACCCCCTCGGGAAGTCCGAGCGCCTGCGCCCACGCGGGCGTGATCGTCCCGGCAGCGTGGTCGCACGTGCGGTTCGTCTTGCTGATGTTGCGCACGATGGGTAGCAATGCGGGGTCGAGTGCTTCGAAAAACGTCTCCGGAGGGAATCCTCCCCAGGCCTCGGCCCACATCTGTTTCGACCCTGCGGCGCAATGGCTGGCGCGTATCGCGGAGGGATCGTCCGCTCCGGTGAGCACGGCGGGTATCCAGTCGCAGAGCTCGACCATGGCATATGCGTCGCGGCGGAGCCGCCGGCTGCCGCGCAGCAGGTGCAGGCATTTGGCCCAGAAGCATTCGGCCGAGTAATGGTTGCCCGAATGGCGGGCATAATTGATCTCGCTGCGGGCGCACAGGGCTGTGATTTCTTCCGATTCCCGCTGCGCCGTGTGGTCTTTCCACAGGACGAACATCGCGTCCGGATCGTCGGCGTATTCGGGGCGCAGCGCCAGCGGCGTGCACGTGCGGTCTACCAGGCACGGCGTGCTGGCCGTCGTGTCGACCGAAACCGCCCTGATATGCGGCGCCGCGTCGGGCCGTGCGGCCACCACTTCGCCTATCACGTGGCGCAGGCCGTCGAGGTAATCTTGCGGATGCTGGCGGAAGCGTGCCTCCGCCGGGGAGCAGTATTCCTGCCTGCCCCAGCGCGGGTAGCTGAATACCGAGTCGGCGATTGTTTCGCCTGTCGCGGCATCCGCCAGAAGGGCACGCACGGAATCCGTGCCGTAGTCGATGCCTATGACGTATGTTTCCTTCATGGTTTGTTAGGTGTGGATCGTGTTTTTTTGCGGTTGGTTCCGGCTCCATTCCGGCGGGCCGGTAATGCAAAGGTAAAATTATTTTATTCTTTTTATGTTTATTTTATGCTTTATTATTTCTTTTTTTTTGTATTATTGTGTGTTTTGTAGTTTCTATTTGTTTTTATTATGCTTCCATGTGCATTTCTAAACACCTGTTGGAGGCGTTGCAATTTAAGGAGGATCGGTATGAAACGGATTCTGATCGTGTGTGCCGCGCTGTTGCTGTGCGGTGTGGCCGCCGCCCGGGAGCGCGGCGTACACCGCGTGGCGTCGTGCAATATCCGGGTGGCCCTGCCGCAGGATGAGGAGGGCGGAAACGGCTGGTCTGCGCGTAAATATGTTTGCGAGCGGGTGATGAAGCGCTGCAAAGCGGATATCTATTGCCTGCAGGAGGTGACCGTCGGCCAGTACGAGGACATGTGCCGGATGTTCCCGGGGTATTTCGTCTTCGGCTACCCGGGCCCCGAGACGGATGCCCTGCCCGACCGGGAGTACCACGGTATCGCCAAGAACCTCGTGATGTTCTCGAAGAGGCGCTACGAGATGACGGGCGCCGGGGTTTACTGGCTGTCGGACACCCCGCTCGTGGGCGGCTCCTCGTCGTGGGGCACGGCCCGCCCGCGCCATGTCAATTGGGTACGGCTCAGGGATCGCCGTTCGGGGCGCGAGTTCCGGGTGTTGTCCCTGCACCTCGACCATATTTCGCACGAGGCGCGGCTTGCGCAGGTGCGGGCCGTGGAGGAGGAAACGTCGCAGTATCCTGCCGGTGTGCCGCAGGTGCTGGCCGGGGATTTCAATTCCAGGCCTTCGAACCCCGTTGCCGGGGTGCTTGCCGGTGCCGGCTGGGTCGATGCGTTCGTCGAGGCCAACGGCGAAGATGCGGAGCAGATGTCGTTCCACCGGTTCGAGGGCGATGCCTATAAGCCGAAGAAGGGGACGCCCGGGCGTATCGACTACATTTTCCTGAAAGGCACGGGTATCCGGGTCGTCTCCTCCGCATTGGTAAAAGACTGTGTCGGCGGCAAGTATCCCAGCGACCACTATTTCCTTACGGCGGATATCGTGATCGAATAGCCGTCGCGAAGGGGCGCATTGCGTATGCTTCGGCTGCGAATCCCCGGCTCGTGCAATGGCTTCCGGCAGTTGTTGTCCCGGGATGGTTCGGGCGCATGGCGGTCGTTGTCGCGCAATGAAACTCCCCGGCTCGATTCACGAGCCGGGGAGTTTCGTAATGTCTTTGTCGGAGCGGGGCGTCTGCAGCCGGGCATTGCAGGCTGGCGGGCGTCCCTGCCCTCGCCCTTTATTTCCGGAACCTGTACCGCCCTATGTCGCGCAGGCCGAGCAGCAGTTCGCGTACGGCGAGGCGTTTCTTCCCGGCTATCTGGATCTCCCCGAGGGCGATCCAGCCGTCGGCGCAGGCTACGCGGAGCAGCGTGCGGCCGTCGCTTTCGATGCTGCCGGGTTTTTCGCCGTGGGCGGCGGGTTCGAAAGCGGCCGAATATATCTTGGCCGCCTGCGGCATCTGTGAGCCTTCCCTGTATAGTTCCGTCCAGGCTGCCGGATAGGGCGACAGCCCGCGTACGAAATTCACGATCCTGCGTCCGTCCCACGACCAGTCGATGAGGCAGTCCTCCTTGAATATCTTGGGCGCCGGGTGCAGTGCCGATTCGTCGACGTGCTGCTGTTCGATGGGGCTGATGTCGCCTGCGGCGATCCTGTCGACAGTTTCGGTCACCAGCGACGTGCCCCTGTGCATCAGTTTGTCGTAGAGCGAACCCACGTTGTCTTCGGGCAGGATCGGCACGCGAACCTGTCCGATGATGGCGCCTTTGTCGATCTCGTGGTTCAGCAGGAAGGTCGTGACGCCCGTTTCCGTCTCCCCGTTGATGACCGCCCAGTTGATGGGCGCCGCACCGCGGTATTGCGGCAGCAGCGAGGCGTGGAGGTTGAACGTCCCCAGGCGCGGCATGGCCCAGATTACCTCGGGCAGCATCCGGAATGCGATGACGATCCCCAGGTCGGGCCGCAGTGCCTGCATCGCCGCGACGAATTCCGGGGCCTTGAGTTTCTCGGGCTGCAATACCGGCAGCCCCAGTTCGAGTGCGGCCAGTTTCACGTCGCTCCGGTGGAGTTTCTGCCCGCGGCCGGCGGGTTTGTCGGGTGTGGTCACCACGCCCACGACGTTATAGCCCCCGGCGACCAGCGCCCGGAGCGACGGCACGGCGAATTCGGGCGTGCCCATGAATACGATACGCAGTTCTTTCGGGTTCATCGTTGTCTGACGTTTTTCCGGCCTGCATCCCGTCGCCGGGCGCGGCCTGTTTCATCGCACGGGTTTATTGCTTGTCCAGCCCCAGCGTGTGGTGCATACGCTGCTCCTTGGTCTTCAGGTAGCGCAGGTTGTGCTCATTGGGGGCGATGACGATAGGCACGATCTGGTCGATCTTCAGCCCGTAGCCCTCCAGCCCTGCGCGCTTGAGCGGGTTGTTGGTCATCAGCCGCATGTGCTTGATGCCCATTTCGCGGATGATGCTCGCCCCGACGCCGTAGTCGCGTTCGTCGACGCCGAAGCCCAGCCGGACGTTGGCGTCGACCGTGTCGAGCCCTTCATCCTGGAGCTTGTAAGCTTTGATTTTATTGCAAAGGCCGATGCCGCGTCCCTCCTGCTGGAGGTAGATGATGGCACCCTTGCCCTCCCGTTCGATCATGCGCATCGCCTCGTGCAGCTGGTCGCCGCAGTCGCAGCGGCACGAGCCGAAGATGTCGCCCGTGGCGCACGACGAATGCACGCGCGTCAGCACCGGTTCGTCTTCCGTCCACTCGCCTTTGGTGAGCGCCACGTGCTCCAGCCCGTTGCTCTTCTGCCGGAACGGCGTGATGCGGAAGTCGCCCCATGCGGTCGGCAGGTCGACGGTCTCGCCCTTCTCGACGATGGATTCTTCGCGCAGCCGGTATTCGATGAGCGATGCGATCGAAATGATCTTGAGGCCGAATTTCCGGGCGATCTCCGTCAGTTGCGGCAGGCGCGCCATCGTGCCGTCCTCGTTCATGATCTCGATCAGTGCGCCTGCGGGCTGCAGGCCGGCCAGCCGGGCGAGGTCTATCGCGGCCTCGGTATGCCCCGGACGGCGCAGCACGCCTTTCTGGCGGGCACGCAGCGGGTTGATGTGCCCCGGGCGGCCGAGGTCGGTGGCCCGGGTCGCGGGGTCGGCCAGGGCGCGTATGGTGGCGGCGCGGTCATGGATCGAGACGCCCGTGGTGCAGCCGTTGCCGAGCAGGTCGACCGTCACGGTGAAGGGCGTGCCCAGCAGCGAGGTGTTGTTCTCTTCCATCATGTTGAGCCCCAGTTCGGCGCACCGCTCCTCCGACAGCGGGGCGCAGAGCACGCCGCGTCCCTCCTTGAGCATGAAGTTCACGATTTCGGGCGTGATTTTCTCCGCCGCGACGATGAAGTCGCCTTCGTTCTCGCGGTCTTCGTCGTCGACGACGATCACTATCCTGCCGTTGCGGAAATCTTCAATAACCTCTTCTACACTATTCAGAATCGTGCTTTTTGCCATTTCGTTTGAGTTTTATCGCGTTTTTCAATTTGTTGATCGCAGGTCGCATGCGCTCGTTCAATGCCTTGAGTCTTCCGGCATACCAGTCCGTGTCGAGCAATGCCGAGTCGTTGGTGGCCTTGTAGGTCAGGTATATGGCGATCGGCGTGAGGATGAACGTCGAGAGCCAGATGCCGTACACGGCTTCCCAGCTACCTTCCTTGGCCAGTTTTTCGCCCGAGAGGCTGATGATGTAGTAGATCACGAAGAAGATGATCGACACCACGACCGGAAGTCCCAGGCCGCCCTTGCGGATGATGGCGCCCAGCGGAGCCCCGATCAGGAAGAAGATCATGATCGACACGGGGAGCGATATTTTCTTGTGCCACTCGACCTTGCTGCGGTACAACTGGTTGAGCGCCTCCTTGGCGGCCGACTCGTCGAACGAGAACATGTTGCGCGAGCTTTTGGCCAACGTCCGCGCCTGGTTCCAGATCCGTTCCTTGTCGCGGAGTTTGAGCGCCGAGAGGGAGTCCATCGCCACGAGGGTGCCGAAGTTGCTCTTGTCTTTGCGCAGGCTGTCGGGCTGCGGCAGCACGGAGTTGTCGCGTGAGAATATCTGTTCCTTGAGCAGCGGTTCGTACGAACGGGTCGTGGCGTTGTTCACCAGGATTTCCAGCGAGTCGATATCCTGCTGCAACTCGTTGATGTTCTTGGTCTGGCTGTTCGAAAATTGGTTGGCGTCGCTGCGCTGCATGGCGAAGCCTTCCATGGGGATCGTCTGATCCTGCTTGTCGAAGATGTGGTGGCGCAGCCTGCTCTGGGTGAACCACTGGCTGTTGCGGGTCTGCTCGTACATCTCGCCGTTGAAAAGCGTCACGAGCAGGAACCGCTTGTCGTCCGACAGGCGGATGTAGCCCGAGTCGGCCACGATGGTGTTCATGTTGCCGTCGGCGATGCAGTTGTCGTAGATCAGCACGTCGCGCAGCAGGTGCGTTTCGGGTTCCTGCCGGCTCACGCGGATCGACATGTTGTCGATGCCGTTGAAGAACAGGCCGTCCTGGAATTCGAGGCTCTGTTTCTGCTGGCGGATATCGTAGATGATGCTGTACACCTTTTTGTTGGCATACGGCACGAGGTTGTTGCCGATGAAGAAACTGCCCACGGCGATCACGCTCACCAGGATGATGAGCGGCTTGGTGATGCGGACGAGCGACATGCCGGCCGATTTCATCGCCAGCAGCTCGTAGTTCTCGCCCAGGTTGCCCATGGTCATGATCGCGGCCAGCAGCATGGCCAGCGGCAGCCCCAGCGGGATCATGTTGGCCATGAAATAGGTCATCAGCTCGATGATGATGCCGGCGCTCAACCCCTTTCCGACCAGCTCGTCGATGTAGCGCCACACGATGTTCATCATCAGGACGAACATCACGATGAAGAACGTGAGCACCATCGGCCCCAGGTAGGCTTTCAGTACGAGTTTGTGGATGGTTTTCATGCGGCGGCTCCGGCTTTTTTCTGACGCAAAGGTAATAGTTTTACTATAATAAGCGTAAGGGTGAGGGTAAATATTATGGCCGCCCCGGGCGGAACTTCGAAATTGTAGCTTGCGACCAGTCCGGCCACATTGCCGGCCACGGCGACCAGCGGGGCGCAGAGCGCGATGGTGCGGTAGGATTTGGAAAGGGCGTTGACGATGGCGACGGGCATGGTGAGCAGCGAGATGAGCAGCACGATGCCCATGATGCGGATCGAGAGGACGATCGTGACGGCGACCAGCGCCGCCATGGCGTAGGAGATCACGCGCGTCGGGATGCCGCGGCTGCGGGCGAAGTCGCGGTCGAAAGCCATGTACATCACGGGGCGCAGCCACAGCAGAGCCCCGGCCATGATGGCCGCGGTCAGGATGGCGAGCGCCACGACGTCGCCGTGCGTCACGGTGACGATGCTGCCGAACAGGTAGGCCGAAAGGTCGCCCGAAGTGTAACCCGGCCTGAGGCTCATGAAGAGCGCCCCGACGGCCATGCCCACCGACCAGATGATGCCGATGGCCGAATCCTCGCGGATGCGCCCCTGGCTCCCGGCCCACTCGATGCCCAGCGCCGAAAGCACGGCGAAGACCATCGCCCCGGCTATGGGGTTGGCTCCCGCGTAGAAAGCTATGCCCAGCCCGCCGAACGAGGCGTGCGTGATGCCGCCCGCGAGAAAAACCATCCTCCGGCATACGACGTAGGTGCCTACCACGCCGCAGGTTATGCCCGAGAGGACACATGCCGCCAGCGCATTCGACAGGTAGCCGTATTGGATCAGGTCGCTGAAAAATTCCATCCTCGTGCTCTCGATTCTCTTTAATTGCGCGCAAATTTACGTTTTTTTATCGGAAAAGACGCCCCTTTTCGTACGGTTTTCGTAATTTCGCCCTGCAAAACACACATTTTTTATGCAACAACGCCGAGTCAATTTTCATACCCTGGGTTGCAAGCTCAACTTTTCGGAGAGCTCCACCCTCGCCCGGGAGTTCGAGCAGGGCGGTTTCGTCCGCGTGGCGCCGGATGCCGAGGCCGATATCTGCGTCATCAACAGCTGTTCGGTCACCGAACATGCCGATAAGAAATGCCGTAACCTGATCCGCAAGCTGCACCGCCGCAACCCCGATGCCATCATCGCCGTGACGGGGTGCTACGCGCAGCTCAGACCGCAGGAGATCGCGGCAATCGAAGGTGTGGATATTGTACTGGGCAACAACGATAAGGGCGATTTATATAAACGTGTGCTCGAACTGTCGGGCAAGGGCCGTGCGCAGGTTTACAGCTGCGACACCGATTCGCTCACTTCGTTCTTTGCGGCCTTTTCGAGCGGCGACCGCACGCGGGCCTTCCTCAAGGTGCAGGACGGCTGCGACTACAAGTGCGCATACTGTACGATCCACTACGCCCGCGGGGGCAGCCGGAACATGCCGGTCGCCGACCTGGTCGCCGAGGCGCGCCGGATCGCGGCGGCCGGACAGAAGGAGATTGTCCTGACGGGCGTCAACACGGGGGATTTCGGCCGGACGACGGGCGAGAAGTTCATCGACCTGCTGCGGGCGCTGGACGGCGTGGACGGGATCGAGCGTTACCGCATCTCCTCCATCGAACCGAACCTTTTGACGGACGAGATCATCGCCTTCTGCGCCGCTTCGCCGAAGTTCCAGCATCATTTCCACATCCCCCTGCAGAGCGGTTCGGACAAGATCCTGGGGCTGATGCGCCGCCGTTATACCACGGCGCGCTTCGCCGAACGGATCGCCGCCGTACGCGCGCTGATGCCCGACGCCTTCATCGGCATCGACGTGATCGTCGGTTTCCCCGGTGAGACGGAGGAGGATTTCCGCACGACCTACGACTTCCTTGCCGGGCTGGAACCGGCCTTCCTGCATATTTTCCCCTTCTCGGAACGTCCCGGTACGCCGGCCGTGGAGATGCCCGGCAAGGTGCAGGCTTCGGTGGCGACGCGCCGCGCGGCCCAGCTGGAGGCGCTGTGCGCGAAGCTGCACGCGGCATTCTGCGCCCGTGCCGTGGGGAGCGAGGATTCCGTGTTGTTCGAAAGCACGCGGCGCGGGGGCATGATGTTCGGCTTTACGGGCAACTACCGCCGGGTGAAGGCTCCCTACGACAAGGCCCGCGTCAACACCATTTGCCGCGTCAGGCTGGGGGCTATGGACGAATCTCACGACCTGATGGGTGAAATTCGGGATTAAATCATTATATTTGCCACTACAAAATTCATAAGGAGTATGACGGGTTTGCGCAAAAGGGTGACGGTGGGCTTCCTGAGCATCGTATGCCTGCTGTTTTTTTCGGGCATGGTTTCGTTCGTGGAGTTGAGCCATCTGAGCCGCGACACGGGCGAGATTCTCAAGGCCAACATGCGCAATATCGAGCTGGCCAAGGAGATGCTCGACGCCGCGCACGAACAGAACGTGGCGCTGATCCGCCTTTCGGTATTCGGCGACCGCTCGTGCGACAGCCTTTGCCGCCGGAGCCTCGAACGGCTGGAGAATACGCTGCTCGTGGCGCAGGACGAGGCGCTCGAAAAGTCGTTCCTCGACTCGCTCGCCTTCGCGACGACCGAGCTGCGCCTGCTGACTGACAACTACCTGGCCTTCGGAACCGCTGCGCCGGAACTGTCGGGGCCTGTTTCTCCCGATTCCGTGGGGGTCAAGTGGTACAACGACGAGTACGTGGCGCTCTACGGGCGCCTCACGTCGGCCATCAAGAACTATATGACTTCGACGCAGAGTTCGCTGGCGCCGCGTGCCGAGCAGATGAAGAAGAACGCCTACCGGGCCGTGACGCCCGTGCTGATCTCGCTGGCGGTGATGATCGCCATCGTGCTGATGCTCTATTATTTCATGTCCGTCTACTGTGTCAACCCCATCCTGCGCATGAACAAGGGGCTGGGCGATTACCTTTCGTTCCGCGTGCCGTTCGTCGTCAAGGCCGACTGCAAGGACGAAATGCTGGAGCTCAAAGAGAAGATCGAGACGCTGATCACCATTTCCAAGCAACCGAAAGCCTGATGCGATGCGAGTAGACGTGGTATTGCGATATGTCGGGGTCGTGATGATATTCATCGCGCTGTTCATGCTCCTGTCGGCGGGTATCTCCTACGTCAGCGGCATGGACTCGGCGTTCTACCCGCTGCTCCTGTCGTCGTTGCTCACGGCCCTGCTGGGGGCTTTCCCGCTGATTTTCGTGGAACGTACGGAGCAGATCACCAACAAAGAGGGCTTCTGCGTGGTGGTCGGCTCGTGGCTGGTGGCCTGTGTGGTCGGGATGTTCCCCTACCTGATCTGGGGCGGGGAGTTCAGCCTGGTGAATGCCTGGTTCGAAAGCGTTTCGGGCTTTACGACCACCGGGTCGACGATCCTGAACGATGTCGAGGCGCTGCCCCGCGGGTTGCAGTTCTGGCGCTTTTCGACGACCTGGGTCGGCGGTATGGGTGTGGTGATGTTCGCGCTGCTGATCCTGCCCTCGCTGGGTCGCAATAAATTGACGCTCTCCAATGTGGAGCTGTCGACGCTCGCCAAGGACAATTACCG
Source organism: Alistipes onderdonkii (assembly GCF_025145285.1). Lineage (NCBI taxonomy): Bacteria > Pseudomonadati > Bacteroidota > Bacteroidia > Bacteroidales > Rikenellaceae > Alistipes > Alistipes onderdonkii. The sequence goes on along the minus strand of NZ_CP102251.1, from coordinate 3,798,854 downwards.
CTACCGCACGCAGATCATCGTCCAGATACTGCTGGTGGTCTATGTGGGGCTTACGGTGCTTTCGACCGTGCTGCTCAAGATGTCGGGCATGAACTGGTTCGATGCGCTCTGCCACGCCATGTCGGCCTGCGCCACGAGCGGATTTTCGACCAAGAACGCCAGTGTCGCCTATTTCAACAGTCCGATGATCGACACGATCCTGATTTTCACGATGGCCACGGCGGGTATCCATTTCGGACTGATCTATGCCACGGTGACGGGCAAGCGCAGCAATATTTTTCGTTCGGAAGTGACGCGCTGGTACCTCGGCATGCTGTTCGCGGGCGGGCTGCTGATCGCCGTCAGCCTCCGTGTCGCGGATATCTACCCCGCTTTCACGTCGGCTTTCCGCCACGGGCTTTTCCAGTTCGTGTCGGTGGTGACGACGACCGGGTTTGCGACGGCCGATTCCAACCAGTGGACTTCGTTCGCGGTCATCCTGCTGATTTTCGGTTCGATCGTGTGTGCCTGCGCCGGGTCTACCGCGGGCGGTATCAAGACCAACCGGCTGGTGCTGGCCATGAAGATGATGCGCGCCCGCCTGCGGCAGCAGCAGCATCCCAATGCGATCATCCGCCTCCGTCTCGACGGCGTTATTCAGGAAACGGAGGCGCTTCATTCGGTCATGATATTCATCGTGGCGTACCTGATGCTGATACTTGCCGGCACGGTCTTCGGGACGATGTTCGGCGTCGACCTGATGACGAGTTTCTCGGGGGCCGTGGCGTCGATCGGCAACGTCGGCCCGGGCTTCGGCGAGGTCGGCTCAATGGACAATTTTTCGGCGCTGCCCGGGGTGTTCAAGCTCTCCAATTCGCTGCTGATGCTGTTGGGACGTCTGGAAATATTCGGATTCATACAACTCTTTTTCATTAAATGGTGGAGGTAACCGAGATGGTATTTCGTAAGGTTTATATAGTGTTATGTGCGGCGCTGCTGGCGGCGGGAGACCTCTGTGCGCAGCAGGTTCGCGTGGAACCCCGTATCGCGGGGCTCGAGGGCAACCGGGAGTACATGTCGCTTCTGGAACAGGATGCGCAGTTGCAGATCCGCGAGGACTCGATCGTCAATGCCGTGGAACGCGCCCGGCAACAGTTGCGCGAAGACCCCGCGAACAGGCAGCGCTATTCGCAGGAGATCCTGCAGCTCGAAAGCCGGATATTCGAGGTGCGCAATGCTAAGGGGCGCCTGATCGACAAGATCAACACCATCGAGCAGGAGTGGGTGCTCGCCAACCTGAACGGGGCGGCGCAGCAGCCAGCGGAGCCTGTCGCGGAAAGTCCCGCAGGGGCGATCCCCGACTCGCTCAAGGTGCGCAACCTGGTTTTCAACCCCTATTTCCGCGAGCAGCTGCCCGAGGCCGATTATGCGGCCCTGCGCAGGGCGCAGGGGATGGAGCTGGACGCCGTGGACTATGTGAACCGCTATTTCGCCAACTACGGGACGATCCGCGAACTGGCCGAGGCCTATGCCGCGGCGCAGACCGAGGCCGAGGCGGGCGAGATTTACGACCGCTACAATACGTTGCAGGGTTTCAACCGCGTGCTGGCCGATTCGCTCGCCGAGGCGTGGAATTATATCGCCGACAACAAGGGGTATGCCTATGGCTATCTGATGGACAAGCTGGGGCAGGATGCCATTCTGGCGCGTGAGGAAGAGCGGCTTTCCGGGGCTGCCCGGGAACTTTCCGCACTGCGCGGCGAGGTCGCTTCGGATGCTGTGGCCGATTATTTCCTGCGCAAGAAAGTCCTCGTGGGCTACGAAACGGCCGTAGCCGGCCTGCTGGGGCTTACTTCCGCCCGCGACTCGCTGCGCGGCGTGGCTGCGCAATTGGATGGCATCGACTTCCGCCTGCCCCGTATCGACGTGGCGCAGCGCTATTTCCTCGACTACGACAGCATCGCGTTCTCCGCGACGCCAAAATACAGCTACCAGCACCCGATCCCCGAGTGCAGGGTCTACGAGCACGGGACGATCTACCGTATCCTGCTGGGCACGTTCAATACCAAGCGTGCCGTCTCCACGTTCCGGGGGGCGTATCCGCTCTCCTATCTGGTCGGCGAGGATAAGAAATGGTGCTACTATGCCGGGGGCTTCGCAACCCGGGAGGAGGCCGAGGTCGCGCAAAAACTGTTGAAATCCAAAGGCTTCGTCCGCCCCGAAATCGTGGTGTGGACGGACGGCGCCTACCGCAACCTTTCGCGTGACCCCGAGGCGCAGCAGATTGCCTACCGGGTCGAAATCACCGGTACGGAGGCATTGCCCGACGTTGTCAAGACCGTTATCACCGAGGCGGCCGAGGGGTGCGAACTCTCGCGCGTGGGACAGCAGTTGTTCGTGGTGGGGATGTTCGACGACAAGGCCGTGGCCGACCGCGTGGCCGCCGCAATAATACAGGCAGACCCGTCTTTGGAAATAAAAGTCGCCGAAATTGCGGAATAATTGAATTTATTGCCTATCTTTAGTGCAATATTCAACAACTCCTTATGACGATGTTCTATATTGTACTCCTGATCGTATTGGGACTGCTTTTCCTGGTGGCGGAATTGGTGCTGCTGCCCGGCGTGTCGATCGGCGCCATCCTGGCGCTGGTTTGCTACGGCAGTTCCATCTACCTCGCTTTCCGCGATTACGGCACCGTAGCCGGGGTCGTAGTCATCCTGGCTATCCTCCTGCTTTCGCTCGTCGCCACGATTATTTCCCTGCGCGCCAAGACCTGGCAGCGCTTTTCGCTCAAACAGAGGGTCGACTCGTCGAGTATGCCCTCGACCCCCGACCAGGAATTGCAGGTGGGCGACCGCGGCATGACCCTTTCGCGCCTTTCTCCGATGGGTACGGTCGAGGTCGGCGGCAAGGTCTACGAGGCCAAGTCGCTGACGGCCTATGTCGACCCGCGCCGGGAGGTCGAAGTCGTGGGCTTCGAGAATTTCAGCGTCATCGTAAAGACCGTGAAGGATCGGCACGCTTAGCCGGATAATCGGACGGGGATGGGATATCTCAGATTCTTTGCATTGCTGGCCGTCGTGGGGATGGCTTGCGATTCCCGGGCACAGGGAATGAAGGAGGTCTGGCTGGACGAGCTGGATCTCTCGTTCTGCATTCAGGACTGGGGCTTGCCGCAGGCCGACCGCTCGGTGCTGGATACTCCCCTCACGGTGGGCGGCGTCGTTTACGGCCGCGGCGTGGGAACCCATTCGATCAGCCGTATGCTGTTCGGGCTCGGCGGCGATGCCGTCTCCATGACCGGGGCGGTGGGCGCGGACGATAAAAACCTGTTCGCCGGGAAACACCGGTTCAAAATCCTCGGTGACCGGAAGGTGCTGTGGGACAGCGGCGTGATGCGCAAGGGCGATGCTGCCCGTGCGTTCGACGTCGACCTGTCCGGCCTGGACAAAGTCCTGCTGCTGGTCGAGGAGGCCGGCGACGGGATCATGTACGACCATGCCGACTGGCTGGAGGTGAAGATCACCACGCGCGGGGAGGTGGAGCCCCTGCCCGTCTGGGCCAGGCCGATCTCCAAGGGTAAATATATCCTGACCCCCGCGAGCCCCGAAACGCCGCAGATCAACAATCCGCTCGTATACGGCGCCCGCCCGGGCAATCCCTTCCTGATGCCTGTCATGGTCAGCGGCAAACGCCCGATGGCGTACGGGGCGCAGGGGCTTCCCGAAGGGCTGGAGCTCGATCCCCGTACGGGCCTGATAACGGGCCGTGTGCCCGCCGAAGGGGATTTCAGGGTGCTGCTGACAGCGGAGAATGCCCTCGGGAAAGCCGAACGGGAGGTGTTGCTGAAAATAGGGCCGCAAATCGCCCTGACTCCGCCCATGGGCTGGAACAGCTGGAATTGCTGGGGGTTCTCGGTCGACGACGCGAAGGTGCGCGATGCCGCCCGCGCCATGCACGAAAAACTCCTGGCCTACGGATGGACGTATGTCAATATCGACGACGGATGGCCGGCGGATACGCGTTCGGCCGACGGCAGGCTCCTCCCGAACGAAAAATTCCCGGATTTCAAAGGCCTCAGCGACTACGTCCACTCCCTGGGACTCAAATTCGGCATCTACTCCTCGCCCGGGCCCACGACCTGCGGAAATTATCCGGGGAGCTACCGGCATGAACTCACCGACGCCCGGACTTGGGCCGAATGGGGCGTGGATTACCTCAAACACGACTATTGCGGCTACCTGCAAATCGAAAGGGACTCTGAGGAAAAGACGATCCAGGAACCCTACGTGGTCATGCGCAAGGCGCTGGATCAGGTCGACCGGGATATCGTCTACTGCGTGGGCTACGGGGCTCCCAACGTGTGGAACTGGGGCGCCGAAGCCGGCGGCAACCTGTGGCGTACGACCCGCGACATCACCGATGAATGGAACGTGGTGACGGCGATCGGCTGTTTCCAGGACGTTTGTGCGCAGGCCACGGCCCCGGGCAGGTACAACGACCCCGATATGCTGGTGGTCGGCCGGCTGGGACACGGCTGGGGTGCCGATGCCCACGAATCCGAGCTGACCCCCGACGAACAATATGCCCATATTTCGCTGTGGGCCATCCTCTCCGCCCCGCTGCTGATCGGTTGCGACATGCGGGCGATAGACGACTTCACGCTCGGGCTGCTGACCAATTCCGAAGTGATTGCCGTGAACCAGGATCCGCTGGTCGCCCCCGCCGTCAAACGGGTCGTCCCCAACGGGCAGGTGTGGTACAAAAAACTCTGCGACGGTTCGTATGCGCTGGGATTTTTCCAGTTGGATCCCTATTTCGTGCTGTGGGATCAGGACGAGGCGGAAGCCATCCAGGAGCAGAACTACGAATTCGAATTCGACCTGCGGGAACTCGGGATCGGCGGAAAAGCCGAAGTCCGGGACTTGTGGCGGCAACGGGACTTGGGTACATGCACGGGCACGCTCCGGGCGCTGGTACCCTACCACGGGGTTTCGCTGGTCAGGATAACGCCCGTGGAATGAGCTCGGGCCGAAAGGTGTAATTCAAAGATAATTTTCTAACTTAATAGCATTCGATTATGGATTTTCAAGCAGGATTGATCGTATTGATCGTATTCGTGAGCCTTTTTGCGATCTGGCTCATCTTCTATTTCATCCCGGTGGGACTGTGGTTCTCGGCATTGGTGTCGGGCGTAAGGATCAGCCTGCTGCAACTCATTCTGATGCGCTGGCGCAAGGTGCCGCCCTCGACGATCGTTTCGTCGATGATCGAGAGCACGAAGGCCGGGCTGGAACTCAACCCCAACGAACTCGAGGCGCATTACCTTGCGGGCGGCAACGTCACCAGCGTGGTGCATGCCCTGGTATCGGCACAGAAAGCCAATATCATGCTCGATTTCAAGATGGCTACGGCCATCGACCTGGCGGGCCGCGACGTGTTCGAGGCCGTGCAGATGTCGGTGAACCCCAAGGTCATCAACACGCCTCCCGTGGCTGCCGTGGCCAAGGACGGCATCCAGCTGATCGCCAAGGCGCGCGTCACGGTGCGTGCCAATATCAAGCAGCTGGTCGGCGGTGCCGGTGAGGAGACCGTGCTGGCGCGTGTCGGCGAAGGCATCGTCTCGTCGATCGGTTCGGCCGCATCGCACAAGATCGTGCTCGAGAATCCCGATTCCATTTCGCGCGTCGTGCTCGAAAAGGGCCTCGATGCCGGTACGGCGTTCGAAATCCTCTCGATCGACATCGCGGACATCGACGTGGGCAAGAATATCGGCGCCCAGTTGCAGATGGATCAGGCGCAGGCCGACAAGAATATCGCCCAGGCCAAGGCCGAGGAGCGCCGCGCCATGGCCGTCGCACTCGAGCAGGAGAACAAGGCCAAGGCACAGGACGCCCGCGCAAAGGTGATCCTGGCCGAAGCCGAGGTGCCGCTGGCTATGGCCGAAGCGTTCCGCAACGGCAACCTGGGGATCATGGACTACTATAAGATGAAGAACATCATGGCCGACACGTCGATGCGCGAGACGATCGCCCGGCCGGAGAAAAAATAACCAGTTCGGGGGATTTTCCGGGGGTACGGTCGAAACCGTACCCCTTTTTTCGTATATTAGATGCCGAATAGAGTTATATCATTGCAACATCCCGGAACCGGAAGCCCGTTCCCCGGGGTGTGGATTGAAAAGCAGATTGCCATGAAGAGATTTTTCCTATTGCTGTTTCTCGGTGCGTGCCCGGCCGTGTCGGCGCAGGTGCGCTTCTCGGACTATTTCCTCGAAGAGACGATGCGCTTCGACTATTACCACAGCGGCGACAGCCGCTCGGAAGAGTATTTCTTCGACGCCCTGAAGGCCGAACCCTACTGGGCGGGCTCGCACGTGTCGCTCCTCGATACGACGGGCTACGGGAACCAGTTTTTCCGCATCGTCGACCGCGCTTCTGAACGGGAGATTTATTCGCGCGGCTTCTGTACGCTCTTCAACGAGTGGCAGAGCACGGCCGAGGCCGACAGCGTGCGCCGTTCCTATCCCGAATCGGTCGTATTCCCCTATCCCAGGCGCCCGTGCCGCATCGAGATCTTCGGCCGCAATGCCCGGGGGCGCTTCGAAAAGCGGTTCAGCCAGAATATCGACCCCGCATCCTGCTTCGTCGCGCAGTTCTCACCCCGCTACGAGGCTTTCGAGGTGGCATATAACGGCAACCCCGCACATCGTGTCGACATCGTGCTGCTGCCCGAGGGGTATGGCGCCGGGGAGCGGGCGAAATTCGAATCGGCCTGCCGTGAATTCGCACGCGAATTTTTCAGCTATTCGCCTTTCAGGGAGTACGCTTCGCGGTTCAATATCCGCGCCGTGTGGGCGCCGTCCGCCGATTCGGGCGTGACGATTCCCGGCGAGCGCGTGTGGCGCAACACGGCCTGCGGGGCCTCTTTCTATACGTTCGGCTCGGAGCGTTACCAGATGGTCGACGACTTCCAGCGCCTGCGCGACATCGCGGCGCATGTCCCTTACGACTATATCTATGTGTTGTCCAACACCCAGAAATACGGGGGCGGCGGTATCTTCAACTTCTATGGCATCAGCGCCGCACACCACCCTACGCGCACCGGGAAGATTTACGTCCACGAATTCGGGCACCTGCTGCTGGGGCTGGGCGACGAGTATGTCGGCACGACCTCCTACGACGACATGTATGCCCGGGATGTCGAGCCGTGGGAGGCGAACCTGACGACGCTCGTCGGCTTCAAGGACAAGTTCTGGAAAGCGATGGTGCCGGCCGGGACGCCCGTTCCGACGCCCGACACCCCCGAGTACGAGGGGGTCGTAGGGGTTTTCGAGGGCGGCGGCTATGCTGCGAAGGGGGTCTACCGCCCGTGGCGGAACTGCCTGATGAACAACCTGCACCGGACGGACGAATTTTGTCCCGTATGTACGAAAGCCATCTGCGATTACATCGAGTTTTTGTGTAGGTGAGCTTTGCAATATGTTGTAATACAAGAGGGACGCATATGCGTCCCTCTTTCCGTGTGCAGCAGGCCCGTTACCCCGGCCGGCACAGCCCTGCCGTCGTTCCGGTTGCGCGGTGCCGTGCCTGCCTGTCGCAGTGTGGTGCGGCGAGCTGCTCAGTATACCTCTTCGGGCAGGGTTTCGCCGACGGGTTCGCCTGCCAGGCCGTCCTTCCACTTGATCGAGGCGTGGGTGCCGTCGCAATAGGGTTTGTTGGCCGACTGCCCGCAGCGGCACGCCACGACGCGGTTCCGGATTTCGTAGGTGTGCCCGCCCTCGCGCCGCATGGGGATCCCGCCCCGTATCCACAGCCCTCCGCTGGCACCGATCGTGATGTCCTCGATCAGCCCCAGACTCGGTTCGAAACGGAACTCGAAGGGTTTCATCGTCTCCTTGTCCCACGCCGTCAGACGGCCGCTGGGGCACATCGAAGCTTCGCGGATGGCCAGCTTGCGGGCTTCGGGGTCGTCGGATGCCTCGGTCAGCGTCCACGCATCGCCGTGCGGGTGGCAAAAACGTGCGAAGACGCAGTATTTCTCGTTGTCCGTCATCTGGAGCGTGCCCCCGTCGATCACCTCGGCATCGTCGAGCAGGGCGTCCGGACGTGCCGTGAGGCGGGGATCCCAGTCTGCCTTCTCGTGCGAACCGTCGCAGTAGGGCTTGCGGTGCGATGCGCCGCAGCGGCAGATCGCCGTGGGTTCCGCCTCGGTCGAAAAAAGCCTGCCCTGCTGGAAATACCAGCTTTCGTTGGACTCGTTGGGCATGATGAACTGTTCGGCCAGCGGCGGCCTCCCGTAGACCAGGTAGGGGCCCTCCTCGGTCACCGTGATGCTGAAACGCCCTCTGGCGGGTGAACTTCCCGTTTCAATTTTCAATTTGGACATACTATTTGCATTTATAATTCGTTAAGGAGTAGGCGGCAATAATTATTCCCAAATGAATAATTTAGGATGTCCTTGTAGGATTTATCCCGCTTTTTGGTATCTTTGCAAAGATTTTTTAAATTGAAATTCGGTAAATTTGAGTAATATGAAAGGATTCGTAAGGCTGATGGCTGTGGTCGTGACTGCGGCGGCTTTTGCCGTGGCATGCAGCAAGGATAAGGATTCGGGCAAGATCACGCTCGATTCCCCGGCGGTGTTCTTTGCGCAGGCCGGAGGGTCGGCTACGGTCGGTTTCACGGCACAGAACATCAAGACGCTGTCCGCGACGAGCAAACCCACCGGTTGGGACGAGGCGGTCGTCGACCTTGCAGGCGCGACGATCTCCGTCAAGGCCCCTTCGGCCGAGGACATCGAGAGCGGGGATGCCGTCAAGACCGGCTCGTTCTCCTTTACGGGTTACACCCCGGGCGGTACGCTCGTTTCGGCGACGCTCTTCGCCGGTATCGTGACGACGAAGGACATCAGCGCCGAGGTGGCCAACAGTTATATCGTCTCGGAGCCCGAAACCAATTACCTGATCGACGCTACGCGCAAGAGCGACGGCTCTCTGCTGGCTACTTCCTATGTGGACGTCGTATGGCAGACCGCATCGGGATTCGTGCAGTATGCGGACTTCGAGGACGGCAAGGCGTCGTTCTACATCGGTGCCGACAGCGACGACGCCACCAAGATCAAGCAGGGCAACGCCGTGATCGGCGCCTACAATGCCGACGACGAACTTATCTGGAGCTGGCATATCTGGGCGACGGATTACGACCCCGATGCGGAGGGCGGTACGGTCGTTTTCAACGACTATACGCTGATGAACCGCAACCTCGGAGCCCAGGCCAACGACAATTCGACGACGGACAAGATACTCGCTTCCTACGGGTTATATTACCAGTGGGGACGCAAAGACCCGTTCATCGGGCCGAATACCTATCAGGGTTCGGAGGGCTCGGGTGCCCCGATGTACAGCGGAAGCGGCAGCCGCGTCTACCTGAAAATGACCGAGTCGAGCGCCGAGACCGGTACGATGGAATATGCCATCCGGAACCCGCTCGTCTTTATTACGGGTGTGGCAGACACGGACAACGACTGGCTCTGGAGCGGCCGTTCCGATGGATTGTGGTCGGCGGACGACAATGTGGCCGACAAGAGCGTCAACGACCCCTGCCCCTACGGCTGGCGCGTAGCTCCCTCGGGCGCGTTCGCTGACCTGAGGATCGTCGGTACCCCGGCCGTGGGCGACGAGGCGAAATACGGCTGGACGCTGACCGACGGAAGCGCCGAATCGTTCTTCCTTGGCGCCGGACGCCGCCGCTACGACAACGGCAAGATCCTGAATATCTACAATCCGCTGCCCAAGGTGCGTTCCGACGCCATGGAGGCACAACCCTGGGAGGGCCTTTACTGGACGACCGCCGTGTCCGGCACGCAGGCTGCGGCGCTCCATTTCTGGTTCGAGAAACTCGACACCTCGGCCGGCATTGATGATTCGGCGCCCTATGCCCGTGCCAACGGCCTTCAGGTGCGTTGTGTGAAGCAGCAGGGCAAGTAAATACCATCCGATACGACAAGGCGGGCCGGCATGTGCCGGCCCGCCTTGTTTTGGTATAACACTTGCTGTGTGGGCGTGTAAATCCACTGGCAATGAAAATCAAGACAGGAAAAGGTACGGTTACGCTGGCGGTGCTGCTGGCGATATGGTCGGTGTCGGCAATCGCCTCGCTGCCGGGGCTGGCGATCTCGCCGATCCTCGGCGACCTGAATAAAATCTTCCCGAAGGCCACCGACCTCGAAATACAGATGCTCACGTCGCTGCCCTCGCTGCTGATCATCCCCTTCGTCCTGCTTGCCGGCAAGCTCTCCGTCGGCAGGGACAAGCTCAAGATCCTTGCCGTCGGGCTGTCGATCTTCTTCCTGAGCGGCGTGGCATGCCTCTTCGCCCGGAGCATGATGTGGCTCATCGTTATCAGCTGCATCCTCGGCATCGGCGCCGGCATGGTGATCCCCTTCTCCACGGGGCTCGTGGTCGACTACTTTACGGGCGATTACCGTGTCCGGCAGCTGGGGTACAGCTCGTCGATCAACAACCTGACGCTCGTGCTGGCGACCGTCGTGACGGGCTACCTGGCCAATGTGGACTGGCATCTGCCCTTTCTGGTCTATACCCTGCCGGGTATTTCGCTCGCGCTGTCGTTCCTGCTCAAGCGGCAGCGCTCCCTCCCCGAACCGGAACAGAGCATCCAATTGCGCCACAAGATGATCGACCGCCGTAAGCTCGCCGGGCTGATGGCGTTCTATTTCTTCGTCACCTACGCCGTGCTGGTCGTGACGTTCTATGCCTCGTTCCTGATCGACGACTACAAGATCGACAGCTCGTTTTCCGGGGTGCTGATCTCGCTGTTTTTCCTTGCGATCATGCTGCCGGGGCTGTTCATCGCCAACATCATCCGCTCTTTGAAGCGGAACGTCAACCTCGTGGCGCTCGTGCTGGTCTGTGTGGGGCTGCTGTGTGTCGGGGTTTTCCACGGCAAGGCGATGCTGGCCTTCGGGGCGCTTTGCACCGGGCTGGGATACGGGATCATGCAGCCTGTCATTTACGACAAGGCGGCGACCATCGCCCCGCCGCGTTCCGCTACGCTGGCCCTCTCGTTCGTCATGTCGGTGAATTACCTGGCCGTGATGGTCTGCCCTTTTATCGTAGACCTCTTCCGTCACGTTTTCGGGACGCACAGCGACCGCTTCCCCTTCTTTTTCAATGCCGTGCTGGTGCTGGCCGTGGCTGTCGTCACACTCCTGCGCCGGGATAGCTTTACGCTCGGACTCGACGAATCCTATTACCGGAATTGATCGTAAAAACTGTTCGAAAGTGTTGTGAATGACGTAAAAAGGTTTAAATTTGTGCTGAAAAGTCACACCCTATTACGATTATCGCGAGATGAAAACAACACTTCTGACGGCTTTGGCCGCCGCTGCCCTTGCGGCAGGCTGCTCAAAGTCCGACACAGGTACGCCTTGTGTGAAAATCGCACCGACGATCCAGACCCGTGTTACGGGATTGCATTTCGATACCGGCGACCGCATCGGGCTGAGCATTGCCAAAGGTTCGGAAACCTACGTGCAGAATGTCCTGATGACCTACGACGGTACGGCCTTTACGGCCCCGGATTTGCTGTGGTATAACGATTCGAATGAAAAATCGACGCTCACGGCCTACCATCCTTACTCCGGGCAGGGAATGCCCGCGGAGTTTTCCGTTGCGTTGGATCAAACCTCGGGAGCCGCATCGTCCGACCTGCTGGTCGCGGTGAAGAAGGACGTTACACCAACCTCGGCGCCTGTCGGAATGCTCTTTTATCATGTGATGTCGCAGCTGACGATCGTCATTACCAATAATTCCGACGCCTCGGTTACGGGGGTTACGGTCGGCGGGCTCGTCCCGACGGCCGTCGTCGATTACACGGTGCCCTCCGCCGCGGCCAAGGGCGGGGTGGCCGCATCCGACGTCGAGGCGTTCGAAGTGACGGCCGGTGCCGCCTACCGCGTCATCCTCGTGCCGCAGCAGGCTGCCCTGACGGTCACGGTGGCTACCGACGACGGGAAGAGCCGCAGCAAGACCCTCTCTTCGGCACAGCTCGAAAGCGGGAAACGCTACGACATGTCGGTCGTCGTGACCAATATCGACATCGACGTGGAACTGAGCGGCGAAGTCGTCGACTGGGGCGACGGAGGTTCGCTCGATGGCGGCGGCGAGGGCGGTGATGAGGGCGGCGGCGAGGGCGGTGATCCCGGGACGCTTTCCTACGGGGGTGTGGACTACCCCACCGCGACGATCGGCGGACGGGTATGGATGACCCGGAACCTGCGTTATTTGCCCGACGGTGCCCAGATCGGAACCGGTATCTGGTATCCTTGCCGCGGTTCGGAAGGATCGAACGACGCCGAATATGTCGCGGAACGGGGACTGCTTTACAGCTTCACGACGGCTCTGGGTAGTACGGCCGCCGCATCCGGCACCCCGGTGCGGGGGATTTGTCCGCCGGGCTGGCATGTCCCCACGGGCGCCGAGATCGAACAGATGATCGCCAGCCCCGAATACGATGCGTCCCTGCTCCGTAGCGCCGGGATGTGGAATTCGGAGACGGGGCGTTACCTTCCTGAAACCAAAGGCTATTTGATGAGCTGTACCCCGCAAGACGGCGGTTCGGGCTACCAGGCATTGAGTTATTCGTCGGGCGGTATCGTAGCCGGGCTCGCTCCGTTTCCCGCCGGGAACGGTGTCTCGCTGCGCTGCGTGAAAGATTCATAGCCGGCGGCGGATGCCGCGGAAAAGGAACGATCCCCGGTCTCGGATGAGCCGGGGATCGTCTTTTTACTGTGGGTTTACCCTCCTGAGGCAGGCCGCCGTGCAACCTTCCCTCGAAGATGCGGTGGGAGCGGATCGCCGTGCCGCCCCTCCCCGCAGGAGCCCTGTGCCCGCGTCGTCTCAGTTGTCGCGGTTCAGGAAGAAGACCGGGATGTTGGCCAGGAACACGTCCTTTCCCCGGAGCCGGTCGCGTTTGGCGAGCAGCTCGCTCAGCAGGATGTCGCCGATGACGTAATTGCTCTCTTCGCTGATGTACTGTTCGTGGACTTTCGAGAAGTTCAGGATGCCGTGTACGTCGGTCTCCTTGTACCGCGCATAGATTTTCAGGGTTATGTCCGTCGTATAGTCGGGCTTCTGCATGTAGCTCTGTTTCTTGTACTCGTAGCGGTAGTTGTTCAGGCGGGCCATGATGTCGCTCAGGATCGACGAGGCCGTGGGCAGGCTCCCGGCCCCCTTGCCGAACATGAACTGCCGGTCGTAGCACTCGCCGCGGATCACTACGCCGTTGTACTCGTCGTCCACGCTGTAAATATATTTCGAGGGCGTCACGAACTCCGGCATGACGAACATCGTGAAGTGTTCGTCGCTCACCTTGACGACCTGCGCCACGAGTTTGATCTTCACGTTTTTTTCGCGGGCATACCGGATGTCCGAATCGTGGATGGTCGAGATGCCGTAGGTGAAAATCTTTTCCGGGGCGACGTAGGTGCCCAGCGCATGTACGGTGATGATCACCAGCTTGAAGAGCGAATCGTAGCCTTCGATGTCGAACGACGGGTCGCTTTCGGCGAAGCCGAGCGCCTGCGCCTGCGCCAGGGCGCTGTCGTAACTCTCGGCGTGGTCGAAGACGCGCGAGAGGATGTAGTTCGACGAGCCGTTCAGGATGCCCTTCACCTCTAACAGCAGGTCGTTGTCGTAATACTCCTCGAGGTTGCGGATGACGGGGATCGAACCGCACGACGAGGCATCGTACAGCAGCGCCACGTTGTGCGTCTTCTGGATCTCGATCAGTTCCGGAAGGTGGTGCGCCAGCATGGTCTTGTTGCCCGAGACGACCGGGATGCCGCGCAGCAGGGCCCGCTTGACGATGCTGTATGCGGCATCGGCCTGGTCGATCACCTCCACGATCAGGTTGATGTCCCGGTTGTCGAGTATCTCGTCGACCGACGTCGTGAAGAGGGATTTGTCGACCTCGATCTTGCGCGGTTTTTCCGGGTCGCGGACGCAGATCTTCACGATCTCGGCGTGGGCGTTCTTCGATTTCTGCACTACCTGGTAGATTCCCTGTCCGACGACGCCGAACCCGAACAGGCCGATTTTGATTTTGCTCATATGCTGCTTGTTTATTGATTGTTCATGAACGGACAGAGGAGGTCGTTCAACTGCCCGTGTTCGACCAGGAAGCCGTCGTGCCCGAACGGGGAGTCTATTTCGTGGTACGTGCTTCCGGCGATCATGCCGTGCAGTTCGCGCATCTCGGCCGGGGTGAAGACGATGTCGGTCGTGATGCCGACCACCGTCGTGCGGGCCCCGATGCGTGCGAGGGCGGCCGCGACCCCGCCGCGCCCGCGCCCCGTGTCGTGGGTGTCGAAGGCGTTGAGTATGGCATAGTACGAGTAGGCGTTGTAGCGCCGGCAGAGTTTTTCGCCCTGATATTGCTGGTAGGTCGATGCGCGGTGTACTGCGGGGAGTTCCTCCCTGTCCTGCTGCGTGAGGTTGTATCCCAGCGAACCCCGGTACGTGAGCAGCCCCAGGGCGCGGGCGGCCGCCAACCCGGCCATCCCGGCGGCGTCGCGCGGCTCGCCGAACGTCGTGTCGGCCTCGATGGCCATGCGCTGGGTCTGGTCGATGGCGATCGTCCAGGGCGAAGCCTTGGCCGCCGTGGCGATTAGGATCAGCTTGCCGATGCGCTCCGGCTCCATGACCGCCCACTCGATAGCCTGAAACCCCCCGACCGAACTGCCTACGAGCGTGTCGATGCGGCCGATGCCGAGTGCGCCGGCCAACAGCCGGTGTGCACGGACGATGTCGCGGATCGTGAACGGCGGGAAATCCTTGTAATAGGGGCTTCCCGTTTCCGGGTTCACGTGCAGCGGCCCCGTGGTGCCGTAGTGCGACCCGAGGATGTTGGCGCAGACCACGAAGTGGCGTGCCGGGTCGAGGAAACACCCCGCCTCCACCGTGTGCGGCCACCAGTCCGCCACGTCCGAATTGGCAGTCAGGGCATGGCATACCCACACGACGTTGTCGTACGCCGCATTGGGCTTGCCGTAGGTGTGGTAAGCGATCCTCAGCTCGGGCAGCGTATGCCCCGTTTCGAGCACGAACGGCCCGGGTGCTTTGTAAATGCTGGGTTCCATTATCCGATGTGTGCGAAAGCCTGTTCGAAGTCGTCGATGAGGTCGTCGGTATTCTCCAGCCCGACGGAGATGCGCAGCATGGTCGGCGTAACGCCTGCTGCGGCGAGGTCTGCGTCGCCGAGCTGTTTGTGCGTGGTCGATGCCGGGTGCGTAACGACCGTGACCGAGTCGCCGATCATGACCATGTGTGCCGCCAGGTTGAGCGATTCGACGAAACGTACGGTGCTGTCGAGCGTGCCTTTGAGTTCGATGGTGAAGACGGCCGACGAACCGAACCGGAAATACTTCTTCGCGTTTGCGTAGCTCGGGTGCGACTCGAAGCCCACGAAGCTGACACGCTCCACTTTGGGATGGTTGCGGCAGTATTCGGCCAGCCTGCGGGCCGACTCGACTTCGTGCCGCACGCGCAGCGAAAGCGTTTCCAGCCCGAGCGTCATCAGGTAGGAGTCGAACGGCGAGGGGCAGCAGCCCAGGTCGCGGACACCGTCCACGCGGCATTTCACGATGAAGGCAGCCGCGCCGAATGCCTCGTGGAAATTCAGTCCGTGATACCCTTCCGACGGGCCGTCGATCTGCGGGAACTTGCCGTTGGTCCAGTCGTAGTTGCCCCCGTCGACGATCACCCCGCCCATGGCCGTGCCGTGGCCGTTGATCCACTTGGTCGCCGAGTCGACGACGATGTTCGCACCCCACTCGAAGGGGTTGCACAGGTAGCCCGCGGCACCGAACGTATTGTCCACGATGAAGGGCACGTCGTAGCGTTTGGCCAGCTTGCCCAATGCTTCCATGTCCGATACGGTGCAGGAGGGGTTGCCCATGCTCTCGGCGTAAATCGCCTTCGTGCGTCCGTCGATCAGCGCCTCGAAGTCCTCGGGGCGTTCGCTTCGGGCGATGCGGCAGTCGATGCCGAGCCTGCGCAGCGAAATGCGGAACTGGGTGAAGGTGCCGCCGTAGAGGAACGGCGAGGCGACGATGTTGTCGCCCTCGGCCGCCAGCGAGAGCACGGCGATGAGTATGGCCGACATGCCCGACGAGACGGCCAGCGCCCCCACGGCCCCGTACAGGGCGGCGATGCGTTGCTCGTATACGGTCGTGGTCGGGTTTTGCAGCCGGGTGTAAATGTTGCCCCCTTCGCTCAGGTCGAAGAGTTTGGCGGCGTGTTCGCAGCTCTTGAAGCGGTATGCCGCCGTGGGATATATTGCCACACCGCGGGCACCCGTTGGGTCGTCGGGTTGCAGCCCTCCGTGGATCTGCAATGTCTCGAAACGTAATTTTTTCTCAGCCATGCTATCTGTTTTTTAGTCGTTACAAAAAAAATCCGACCTCTCTGAAGCCGGATTGTGTCGTTCGTATACACGGAAAATCTACACCCGGCGGAATCGGTTGCGCATGTACATCATATCCATGGTCATACTGCGGAGCGAGCCGCCGTATGTGTCGTGGTATGTCGTCGTGGCAATCATTTTCTGCTTTCGGATGTTTTCCTGTGTGCAAATATAGGAATTTTTCGGCTCATGCTTGCGGTCGGCCCGATTTTTTTGCAAAAAGATGGATAACTTTTCGTTCGCAGGCGTTACCGGCATGTCGAGCCGAGCCGCTTTTACCATATCATTCTTGCCGTGGTTACCAAATGTTTTGGTGGATCCTCTCCTCCGTACGAATCTCTTTCTGCCTGCTGAGATGGGCGTTTGGGGCTGCATGGCCAATGGCAAGAAAACAGGTGAATTCGTATCCTTCGGGAGCGTTGACCAGTCGTTTGACGTGTTCCGGTTCATTGCCGATGGGGATACGGAACGCACAGGCCAGCCCCTCCGCCGTTGCCGCCAGCAGGATGTTCTCGACTGCCGCCCATGCCGAAGCAAAATAATTGAGCGAACTTTGATCGGCGGGTTCGCATAGCGGACAATCCTTTTGCCGGAAGAACGGCAGGACGAGGCATCCGCTCTGCATGAGCATCTTTTGCTGCTTGGGCAGTGCGTCGGTAAACATGGCGTGCTCGTCCCTGTCCATCACACCGGCGGCAGCTTCCAATCCCGCCTGCTGAATATTTTCGGTGTTTTCGGCAACGGGCGAGATCATGCGGGAGATGTTCTCCTGCCCCCGCACGACTACAAACTCCAACTGGCGCAGGTGATCGTTTGTCGGGGCCTTGAACGCCGCCGCCAAGATCCTTCCCAATACTTCGTCCGGCACTTCCCTGTCGGAAAAGTCGCGGATGGTTCTCCTTTTCTCCAATACTTGATAGAAATCCATAACAATACGTTTTTAGGTTACACTTGTCGTTTACAGTTGCAAAGTTACGCCTCTTTATTGTTGTGTATTTGTGGTATTGTTTCATACATTTGTCGTAGATTTGCAGGAACGTTAATTTACATGCCATGATGGAAGATACCGCTATCCCTTATGAATTGCCCGAAGTGAAGGATCATTCGTTCTTCTTCATAGACCAATGTGTAAAAACAAATGTCGAAGCCAAGCTGCACCGGCACGATGCGTGGGAACTGTATTATGTCGTTCACGGGTGCGGCAGG
Organism: Alistipes onderdonkii; assembly: GCF_025145285.1. Taxonomy (NCBI): domain Bacteria; kingdom Pseudomonadati; phylum Bacteroidota; class Bacteroidia; order Bacteroidales; family Rikenellaceae; genus Alistipes; species Alistipes onderdonkii. The sequence continues at coordinate 3,781,182 of NZ_CP102251.1, read as the reverse complement.
CGGATGGCGGGCGATACGTTGCAGCCCTTTGCGGCTGGTGATGTGGCGTTGATACCGCCGTCCATGCTCCATCGCTGGGAGTATGCGTCGGATTCGGCGGACAAACGGGGATACGTCCGGTATCTGATGGTGGCCTTCAGCCACTCGTTGGTGGAGCGGTGTGTGGACGTGTTTCCTGAACTGCGCAACCGACTGGCTGGAATCACGTTTCCGACCGATGCACGGAAGTTCGGTTCCGAAAGCTCCCGCATCATTCGCAAAACATTGTCACGGATGAACGACCAGGATGAATTGGGCCGTTTGTGCGAAATGTTCCGCCTGCTGCCTGTCATTTTCACCTCGTCCGACCATACGTTTGCGGGGAAGCCGATGCGCATCGAGCGGGATGTGCGGCGTATGCAGCAAATCAGCGCTTATTTGATGGCACATTACGTCCATACCATCTCTCTGGATGAGATTGCGGCCGAGGTCGGCATGAACCGCTCTGCGTTCTGCTCTTATTTCAAGCGGTGCAAGGGAATGACTTTTTCCGAGTTCGTTACCCGGTATCGTTTGAATACGGCTTGCGAGCTGCTGGTACATTCGCAGAAGCAGGTGTCGGAAATATGCTATGCCGTAGGATTCAACGATGTCCCGCATTTCAACCGTATCTTCAGGAAGATGAAGCATATGTCACCAAGGGAGTATAGAAACAACCATTCATGTCATTGAGCCGGCATCCGCGATAATTGCCCGGTCTCGGAGTGCCCGCCCATTGCGGCAAGGTTTCCGCCGGTTTTCCCTGCCCGGTATTTAGGTTAAGTTCCTGTTCCGCAATTCTGTGCCCCTGTCCTGCACTTTTAATTAGCCCCAAGGCATTTCGCCACTCCCCTGAAAAGGCGGTTTTGCGGCCGGGATTTTGCATGCCATATTTGCGAAGCTGGCCTTTTTTGTCGAATAAAAGGGCGAAAAAGTTTTAAATTGGAAATTAATGTTTATATTTGTGTCGAAGAAAGTGCGCAACGCACGATGGGATGGATTAAAAATATCAATTTATGAAACGACTTTACGCTGTTGCAGCTATTGCAACGACGCTTTTGGCCTTTTCGTGCCAGAAACACATGGGCACCGGCAGCGGCGAACCGCAGGAGCCCTCGTCTGCAGTTCCCGCTGATTTCAAATGGGAAACGACCCGTGACCTGGATATTTCGGTCGGCATGCCGAGTGTTACGGGCAGTGCGCCCCAATATGCCGTTATCCGTGTTTATTCCTCTCCGATCCTCTCGGACGGCAATATCGTGGCGATGGGTGTGGTGACGCCATCCCGCCCCGTGTTCGAGACCGCGGTGACGATCCCGGCCGGGATCGGGAACATTTATGTCCAGACCACCCTGCCCGACGGTACGGTGGCCGTCTCCATGGAACCGGTCGCAGCGTCGGTGAACGTCGCCGGTGCGCAGATGAAGGCCGCAGCCGGGACGCCCTCACTCCGGATGGCCGGCATGACGCGCGCCGCGGCCGACAGTTCGATGCCCGACTACCCGCGGCTCGCAGCGAAGGCCGAGGGTGATTTCGCCGAGGGGGCCATCATCCGGAATACGCCTGCCGGCAAGATCGACCTGGGTGCGAGCTGGGCTCCTTTTGCCGCTGCGGAGTATTATATCCCGGCAGGAGCTGAGGTTACGGGCAATATCAGCCTGAACGGAACCTTTAGCCCCAACCCCTCGCCGATCCTCTACGTGGCGGGTAAACTGACGCTCGATGCCTCCGTTACGATTGGCCAGGCGACGCTCGCAGTGCTTCCGGGCGGCGAGGTATACATCCGTGAAGCAAGTGCGAACATGCAGCAGAACGCACCCAACCCCGCGATTTTCGTTTTCGAAGGCGGTAAGTTCACCACCGGGAAAACCAACTTTTCCTGCAAGGCCGTGGTCAACGAAGGTACGTTCGTTGTCAACGGACTGTTCGACGTCAACAACTCCTGTGAGTTCTATAATGGCGCCACGGGCGTGTTGCAGGCCGGCGAGGTCGAAGTCACCAACTATGCGAAACTCTACAACGACGGCCAGGCGGAGAGCGCGGACTTCCGGCTCAACAGCCATGCGGAGTTGTATAACTGCGAGAACGGTTCGGTCGTTATCGACGGGACTTTCTACGTGACCAACCAGTCGGTTACGTTCCAGAAGGGCGTGGCCACGATGGATAAGCTCGAAGCCCGCGGGGGTGGCACGCTCTATGTGAATTGCCATACCGTAGCCGAGGAAATTGCCGCTGAAGGTGCCCGATTCTATATTGCATCCGGTGCGGGGCTCGATGCCGGGACGGTCTATTTCAACAGCAATACGGAGTTGTACGCCGCTGCCGGAGCGATCTTCACCATGGACGAATATAATGCCCATAAGTCGGGCGGCAATGTGCGTATCGTGAGTCAGGCCGCATCCGACCAGCTCATGGCCGTGGTCATGATCCGCGAAAAGGGCGTAAGTTCGCGCTATTACGGGACGAAGTTCGACGGGCTGATGGAGGTCGTATACGACAATGCGGCCGATGCGAAATATGTCATCGACGAGAGCAGCCTCACCGGCGGCGCCGTGATGCGCGCCAAGCAAACGGTCGTGATCCCCGAGGCCATCTGCAACGGCGGCAGGCAGCCCGTTACTCCCGATCCGGAACCCGAACCCGAATATATCGAGGTCAAGGGTGCCCCTTATACCTACTGCTTTGAGGATGGCTGGCCGTGGATCGGCGACTACGACATGAACGATGTCGTGGTGGTCGTAAGCGTCGACCGCCGCAGCGACAAGGAGACCGGGAAGGTCGACCTGATCCGCATCAACTGGGAACTGAAGGCTGCAGGTGCCGCGCACCTGAATGCCTTTGCCGTCCAGCTGGATAAGGTACGTGCGTCGGAGGTCGCCGGCGTGGAAACCACGAATACGACCTTCGGCCGCGGTGCATTTGCGGGCCCCGGCCCCGAATCGGGCAGCGAGCTGGCCGTAATCCCGCTTTTCAACACTTCGCAGGAGATACTGGGCGAAGGGACTTACATCAATACGACCAAGGGCGTGGCCGTACCGACCGTGAAACACACGACGACCGTGACCTTCGCGCAGCCGGTCGATCCCGCGGCTGTCCGCGAATCGGCACTCAATGCGTTCATCGTCGTGAACCAGAAGAGTTCGGGTATGTTCACCCGCGAGAAGGAGATCCACATGCCGGGGCGCATGCCGACGCAATTCGCGGTCGTATCGGGCAACACCTTCCTGGAGTCGGATCCCTACCGTTATTTCGTCACCAAGGGCGACGGTGTGAAGAACAACTACATGATGTGGGCGCTGTGTATCCCGGGTGAGTTCCGCTATCCGCTCGAACGCAGCGATATCCGGGACGTCTATACTTATTTCAACGCATGGGCGGCATCGGGCGGCCGGGAGCATGTGGACTGGTATCAGGACGATGCCGACGAGGCCCTGCTCTATTAGTCAGCGTTAAATGATCTAAAAGAGGTTGTCTAACAACTCTTTGAAAATGAAAATCACCCCCGTCGGAACTGACTCTGACGGGGGTGAAATCGTTATAATTGGACTTGTTAGACCGCCTCCCCCTTTCCCGGGTACCTGGCAGTGCCTTCCCCCTCCTTCCTTCCCCGTATTCTGATTCTGCTCCCGACACCGCGGCCTTTGGGCTTTGCCTGCCGGCAGCCCTCCTGCGCGGAAATAAAATCCCCGCAGGAGGGAGCCCTGCGGGGATTTCCGTTGTGTTACAGAATAATTATCGGTGGCTGTCGATCCGCTCGACCCCTTCGCGGGTTGCCGCACCGCGCAGGATCGTCCTGCAAAAGAGGTAGGACTCCTCGCGCGTCGCGTTGTTTATCCGCATTTCGAAGATCGTTTCCAGAATCCGGTCTGCGAAACTCTCGGCATCGATTTCGGGCAACAGGAGCTTTTCTTCCCGGCTTCCGCGCAGGTGGGCGGCCAGTTCGTTGCGCCAGAATTCCCGGTGTTCGTCGAAATGTTCCGCGTAGGCCACCTTGTGGCGCAGGTCGGACAGAAAACTGCTTTCGACCGTATACAGGTGTTCGATGTATTCGTATACCAGCTTGAAGGCCCGTTGCAGCGAACTCCTGCTGCGGCGTTTCCTGTAAGCCGTGATGCGCTCCTGCTGTTGATGGCACATGAAATCGAGGCAGGCGCTCACCAGGTCTTCCTTGTCAGCGAACATTTCATAGAGGGTGCGTTTCGAGATCCCCAGCGTTTGCGCGATCTCATCCACCCGGACGGCACGGATGCCGTTCCGGGTGATGAGTTCCTGCGTGATGCGGATGATCTCCTCTTTGGTCGCTCCCCTTTTCATTATTTCGCCTCCGCTGCAATGTCGCGGCCGCCACCCAAAGCCTGGTAGAGGTTCACGATACCCTGGATCTCGTCAAAGCGGTCTGCTATCTGGTTCAACTGTGCCGAAAGCAGCGACTGCTGGGCGGTCAGCACTTCGAGGTAGGTCGTGCTGCCGTGTTTCATAAGCAGTTCGGTGCTCTCCACGGCGCGCTCCAATGCCTCGATCTGCTGTGTCCGCAGGTCGGTTTTCGCGCGGGCCGACTGGCACTGCGTGAGGGCGTTGTTGACCTCGGCACCCGCGTTGAGCAGAGCCTGCTGGAATGCCAGCTTGGTTTCTTCCTGCTGGGCCTTGGCGATTTTCACGCGGGCGCGGTTGGCGTTGGCATTGAAGATGGGTTGCAGGAGCGATGCTGCGGCCGACCAGAGGAATTTCCCGGGATCGACGATCCGGGCCCCGCTGTTGTTCGTCCATCCCAACGTCCCGCTCAGCGTGATCGACGGATAGAGGGCCGAGCGTGCCTCGCTGGTGGCATAATAGGATTGCATCAGCGAGTATTCGGCGCTGCGGATGTCGGGGCGGTTCGAAAGCATCTGCACCGGTATGCCGACAGTCAGGTCGTCGGGCAACTGCTGGCTTTCGAGGCGGCCGCGCTCGATGGGGTGCGGGCCTTCGGCCAGCATCGAACAAAGGCTGTTCTCGGCCTGGCGGATCTGGTATTCCAAGTCGTGCAGCGAAGCCTCGATGGCGAGGCAGTTGCCTTCGTACTGCGCTACGGCGGCTTCGTTGGCCATGCCGGCCTCTTTCAGCGCGCGCATCGTGCGGACACTCTCGCGCCATTTCCCGGCAGTTTGCTCGGTAACCTCATATTGCCCGTCGAGCATCAGCAACGTGTAATAGAGGTTTGCGATGCCCGAGATCAACTGCGTTTTCACGGCCTGTTCGTACTCCTTGCTCTGGAGGTAGAGCGCCTTGGACTTGCGTTTGGCGTTGGTCAGGCCGTTGAAGATGTCGATCTGCCAGCTTGCCGTGACCGGGATACTGTACGTTTTGCCCGGCGTGGCCCAGTCGAAGCTGCTCATGCTGCCCTGAGGTGCGAAGTTGAACGACGGCAGGTAAGCCAGGCGCGCCGATTTAAGCGTCGCCTCGGCTTCCTTCACCCTCCATTGCGCCGATTGCAGGTCGGTATTGTTCTCCAGCCCCTGGCGGATGAGCGTCCGCAGGTAGGGGTCGGTGAACATCTCTTCCCAGCCCAGGTTGCCGATCGTCGTCGTGTCGGCGGTCTCGGCCGTGCCGTACAGCCCGTCGGTTTTCACCTCGGGACGGGTGTAGGGCTTGTAGATGCCGCAGCCGGTCATGGCCGCTGCGGCCAGTATGATAATAAGCTTTTTCATCTTGTTATTCCTCCTCTTTCTCGTTTTTACACTCTTCCAGTTCCGCCTGTACGGCCCACTGCGGATCGGGGTCGAACTCTATGGGCTTGACTTTCTCCTGCAAGGTCTGGAAAGCGATGAACAGTGTCGGTACGAGGAACAGCAGGGCCAGTGTCCCGACGATCATACCGCCCACGACGCCCGAACCGAGGGTCATGTTACCGTTGGCGCCCACACCGTGCGAGAGCACCAGCGGGATCATACCGAATACGCAGGTGAGGACGGTCATCAGGATCGGGCGCAGACGGACTTTGGCTGCCGATACGGCGGCTTGCGTCAGGGTCATTCCCGCGCGGCGCCGGTCGGAGGCATACTCCGTGATCAGAATGGCGGTCTTCGAGAGCAGGCCGATCAGCATGATGATACCCGTTTGCAGGTAGATGTTGTTCTCCAGTCCCAACATCTTGGCGAAGAGGAACGAACCCAGCAGGCCGCACGGTACGGAGAGGATGACGGCGAACGGAAGCAGGAAGCTCTCGTACAGGGCACTCAGGATGAGGTAAATCAGCAGGATACAGATCCCGAAGATGATCGTCGTGTTGCTGCCGGTCTGTGCTTCCTCCCGGGTGATACCGTCGAAGTCGTAGCCGTAACCCTTCGGCAGTACCTGGGCGGCCGTCTCCTGGATGGCCTTGATGGCATCGCCCGACGAATATCCGTCGGCTGCCGTTCCGTTCACGGCGATCGAGCTGTACATATTGAAACGGTTCAGCACTTCGGAGCTGTATACCCTTTGCAGATCCACGAACTCGCCCAGGGGAGCCATTTCGCCGCCGTTGGTGCGGACGAAGACGTTGTTGAGCGACTCGGTGTTAAGACGGTATTTCGGGTCGGACTGGATCGTCACGTAGTACATTTTCGAGAAACGGTTGACATTCGAAACGTACTGCCCGCCGTAGTAACCCGAAAGCGTCGAGAGGATCGTGCTCGGCGATATGCCGGCCCGCTTGGCCTTCGCCGCGTCGATGCTTACGACATACTGCGGGAAGTTGATGTTGAAGGTCGAGTAGGCACGTTCGATCTCCGGGCGCTGGTTCAGCGCACCGATGAACTGCAGGTAGATGTTGTAGAAGTCCGTCAGGCTGCCGTCCGACTTGTCCTGCAGGTGCATGGAGAAGCCGGTCGAGGTTCCGTAACCCGAGATCATCGGCGGTGCCACGGCGAAAATCTGTGCGTCCTTGATGTCGGCCGTGCGTCCGTATATCTGGCCGATCACGGCGTTCACCGCATCTGCCTTGTCCGGGCGCTCTTCCCAGTCCTTGAGCTTGATGATACACATACCGTAGGAGGAGCCCTGGCCGGCGATCATGCCGTAACCTGCCACCTGCATGAAGTCCCTGATCTGGGGGATTGCCTGGATGCGATCCGCAACCTGCTCCATGACGACGTGCGTTTCGGCGAGCGAAGTACCCGGAGCCGTGGTAACGTTCACCATGATCGTACCCTGGTCTTCGTCGGGCACCAGACCCGTTTTGGTGCTGTTCATCAGCAGGATCAGTGCGGCGAATGCCAGGCCGAGCGTCGACCACATCAGCCACTTGTGCTTGATGAAGAGCAGCACGCCGTGCTTGTACTTGTTGATCAGGGTGCTGAATCCCGAGTTGAATGCCTTGCGGAAGCGGGCGGCGAAGTTGTCGCGCATCTCGCCGTTTTCGTCGAGGTAGGGTTTCAGGATGAGGGCGCACAGTGCGGGCGAGAGCGTCAGGGCGTTCAGCGCCGAGATACCCACGGCCACGGCCATCGTGATACCGAACTGCGTGTAGAATACACCCGACGTACCGCCCATCATCGACACGGGGATGAACACGGCCATGAAGACCAGCGTCGAGGTGATGATGGCCGAGGTGATACCCGACATGGCGTCGATGGTAGCCATATAGGAGGACTTATATCCCACGTCGAAACGCGCCTGGACAGCCTCCACCACGATAATGGCGTCGTCGACGACCGTACCGATCGCAAGGACGAGCGCGAAGAGCGTCAGCAGGTTGATCGAGAAGCCCGCTACCGAGAGGAAGGCGAACGTACCGACCAGCGATACGATGATCGAAACCGTGGGGATAAGTGTCGAACGGATATCCTGCAGGAAGACATAGACTACGAGCACCACCAGGAGGATGGCCTCGATCAGAGTCTTGATTACCTCGTTGATCGAAGCGTAGAGGAAGTCGTTCACACTCTGCAGGTGTGCGATGGCGACGCCTTTCGGGAGTTCGGCTTCGATCTCGGCCAGCAGGGCGTCGATTTCATTTACGACCTGCGTGGCGTTCGAACCGGCGGTCTGGAAGACCATCGTGCTGACGCCCGGATGGCCGTTGGTGTAGCCTTTGTAGGCGTAGGATTCGCTTCCCAGCTCGATGTCCGCGACATCCTTCAGGCGCAGGATCGTGCCGTCGTCCTGAGCCACGAGTACGATCTCCCCGAACTCTTCCGGGGTCATCAGACGTCCGCGGTATTTCATCGTATACTGGAATGTGTTCTCTGAGTTTTCACCCAGCGAACCGGTCGCCGATTCGATGTTCTGCTCGGCGAGCGCCGCCGTCACGTCCGAGGGAATGAGTTTGTACTGGGCCATCACATCGGGCTTGAGCCAGATACGCATCGAGTAGTCGGCACCGAGCGTGAAGGCCTCGCCGACACCCGCGATACGGAGGATGCGGGGTTCGATGTTGATCTTCGAGTAGTTCGACAGGAACGTTTCGTCGTAAGTGTCGTCGGGGCTGTAAAGCGAGAAAATCTTCACCATGGAGGTCTGTCGCTTCATGGTCGTCACACCGATCTGCGTGACTTCGGAAGGCAGCTGTCCCGTAGCGCGCGATACTTTGTTCTGCACGTTGACGGCAGCCATGTCGGGGTCGGTGCCCTGGCGGAAATAGACAGTTACGCTTGCGCTGCCCAGAGCGGCGCTGGAAGTCATGTAGGTCATGTCCTCCACACCGTTGATAGCCTGCTCGAGCGGTACGATGACCGATTTCTGGATCGTCTCGGCGCTGGCACCCGGATATGAGGCGCGCACCATCACCGTCGGGGGTGCGATGTCGGGATACTGCTCCACGGGCAGCGTCGCCAGACCGATCAGACCGCCGATTACGATTACGATGGATATGACCGACGCCAGTACGGGTCGTTCGATAAAATGTTTCAGTGTCATAGGTTATTCCTCCTTTTCGGTTTCGGTTTGGGCGGCAGCTGCCGGTGCGGCCTGAGGTGCGGCGCCCTGCGTCTTGGCTACGATGGGGGTACCCTCGCGCAGCAGGCCTACGCCTTCGGCTACGATGACGTCACCCGGAACGAGGCCCGATTTGACGATATACTCCCGGCCGTTGTTGATCTTTTCCACGTCGATCATGACCGAGGAGGCCTTGCCGTCTACAATCTTATATACGTACACTTTGTCCTGCAGCTCGAATGTCGCCACCTGCGGAACCACGATGCAGTCCGTGTAGCTGATGGGCAGGATCAGGTTGCCGGGTGCGCCGCTGTGGAGCAGGCCGTTCGTGTTGGGGAACACCGCGCGCAGCTGCGTGCTGCCCGTCGAAGGGTCGATGACGCCGCTCATCGATTCGATGCGCCCCGGCTGGTCGTAGAGCGAGCCGTCGTTGAGCTGTAACTGTACGTCGGGCATGTTCTTGAGCGTATTGGCGATCGAGCCGTATTTGCGCGTCAGGCTGAGCAACTCGTTGCCGCTCATCGAGAAATACACGTACATCTCCGAGTTGTCCGACACGGTCGTCAGCGGCTGCGGGATCGACGCGCTTACCAGTGAGCCTACACGGTACGGCAGCTGGCCTACCGTGCCGTTGGACGGGGCCTTCACGACCGTATAGGAGAGGTTGTTTGCGGCGTTTACCCGCTGTGCTTCGGCCTGTGCGAGCTGCGCCTTGGCCGTCAGCAGCGTATTTTCGGCCGTCGAGAGGTCGTACTGCGACACGACGTTCTTTGCGAAAAGCTCCTTCTTGCTGTCATACGTCAGCTGGGCCGTCGCCACGCTGGCTTTCGCCGCTGCGACATTGGCTTCTGCGGTCTGGAGCGCAGCCTTGTAAGGTACCTGGTCTATGATGAAAAGCGTTTGTCCTTTCGATACCGACTCTCCCTCGGCAACACGCAGTTCGGAGATGGTACCCGAAACCTGCGGGTAAATCTGAATGTCCTGGCGTCCGCGGATCGTCGCCGACTTGTTGGTCGGGATTTCGCGGTTGGTGGTGGCAATGGTCATCACGCCGTATTGCGCGGGGCCTTGCTCCGTGGGTGCCTGACCGCACGAAACGGCTGCCATGAAGCTTGCCATGATAGCAGCTTTCACAAATGTTTGCTTCATATTTTCTCCTGTTTTAAACTAAAAAAACTTTTTTCGTTGCAAAAGTACCCTAAAAAGGGTGTGATCGTGCCTTTATATTGCGAACAGTGTTGGTATTTTTCGGAACAAATTTTAGGAGAATATCGAAAAATGCGCTAAATTTGTTCGAAAAACGAATTCATATGTCCGCCATAAACCCTCTAATTACCACCGCCGAAGAACAATTCGTAGTCGGGGAATCCGATTTTTCCTATTTCAACAACTACGCGAACCGCTGCGAGGGAGGGGCTATCTTGTTTTGCCGCAAAGGCAGCGCCCATGTGACTGTAAACCAATACGGAGGACTCGTGAAGCGGAATACCCTGGTACTCGTTCTGCCCGGGTCGGTGCTGATGCTCACGGGGCGTACCGAGGACTTTCGGGTGACGTTCTGTGCCTTTTCACTCGATATTTTCTCCGAGGCGGCATTCCGCTTCCGGCTCGAACCCTCCTTTTTCCGCACCCTGCGCGAGAATCCGATCACCTATCCCCCGGCGCGTATCGTCGAGGGGGCGGGCATCTGGTTCCAGATGGCGGCCTATACCTACCGCGACCGGAACAATATTTTCCGCAACACGATCATCCGTAACCGCTTGCAGAACGTGCTGATGGAGATTTACGACAAGTTGCAGCGCTTTGCAGGCATGCAGCGCCAGATGCCCGAGTCGACCACGCGGCAGACGGAGCTGTTCCACCGGTTCGTGGCCCTCGTGCACGAGTTCAGTTCACAGGAGCGCGAAGTGTCGTTCTACGCCGACAAACTCTGCATTTCCACCCGTTACCTTTCGACCATCGTGCGTACGATCGCGCACAGCACCGCCAAGGAGTTCATCGACCGGTCGGTCTTGCTGGAGATCAAGATGCTCCTGCAATCGACGGACTTGTCGGTGCAGGAGATCGCCTACCGCCTGCATTTCCCCGACCAGTCCTACCTGGGGCGCTATTTCAAGAAGCATACGGGTGAATCTCCCACCGAGTACCGCAACACCAAGAAATAAGCCGCCCCGCCGGGCGGCTTTCGTTTTGTCGCGGGGCGCCGGGCGTGTTTGGAACCCGAATTGCAGTAAATAAACTCGAATCACTTAATATCGTAAAATTATGAAAACCATTGAAATTCTCGGGGAGAAGGCCGAATACTACCTTTCCCATGTGTGCCGGACGATCGACAAGAGCCAGCTTTACCTGCCCGCACCCGATACGGTCGACAAGGTCTGGATGGAGTCCGACCGCAACATCCGGACGCTCGGCAGCCTGCAATGGATCCTCGCCCACGGGCGCCTGGCCGGTACGGGCTATGTCTCGATCCTGCCCGTGGATCAGGGCATCGAACACTCCGCCGGGGCGTCGTTCGCCCCGAACCCGGCCTATTTTGACCCGGAGAATATCGTCAGGCTGGCCATCGAGGGCGGCTGCAATGCCGTGGCTTCGACCTTCGGCGTGCTGGGCGCCGTGGCACGCAGATATGCGCACAAGATACCGTTCATCGTCAAGCTCAACCACAACGAGCTGCTCACCTACCCCAACACCTATGACCAGGTGATGTTCGGCACCGTGCGCGACGCCTGGAACATGGGCGCCGCCGCCGTGGGGGCTACGATCTATTTCGGGTCGGAGGAGAGCCGCCGCCAGCTGGTGGAGATCGCCGGGGCGTTCGACTATGCGCACGAGCTGGGCATGGCGACGATCCTGTGGTGCTACCTGCGCAACGAGGGTTTCAGGAAGGACGGGGTGGATTACCATGCTTCGGCCGACCTGACGGGGCAGGCGAACCACCTGGGTGTGACGATCAAGGCCGATATCGTGAAACAGAAGCTGCCGGTGAACAACGGCGGGTTCCGTGCCATCGGCTTCGGCAAGACACGCGACGAGGTTTACACCAAGCTGACGACGGAGCATCCGATCGACCTTTGCCGCTACCAGGTGGCCAACGGTTACATGGGGCGCGTCGGGCTGATCAATTCCGGCGGCGAGTCGCACGGGGCATCCGATTTGCAGGAGGCCGTGATGACGGCCGTCGTCAACAAGCGGGCCGGCGGCATGGGGCTTATCAGCGGCCGCAAGGCGTTCCAGCGCCCGATGAAGGAGGGCGTGGCGCTGCTCAATGCCATCCAGGACGTATATCTCGACCCCGAGGTCACGATCGCATAATAACCGGCCGTGCAAAACCGTTTTCTGTACGATAAAAGAGGAAAAAAAGTGCATTTATGAAAATAACATTCTTCGGAACCCAACCCTACGACCGCGAGTCGTTCGACCGCGCCAATGCGTCCTGCGGGTTCGAGTTCAATTACCACCGCAGCCACCTGAACGGCAACAACGCCCTGCTGGCGCAGGGGGCCGACGCGGTCTGCATCTTCGTCAACGACACGGCCGACGCCGGCACGATACGCCAGCTGGCCGCGATGGGCGTGAAACTGATCGCACTGCGTTGCGCCGGCTTCAACAACGTAGACCTGAAGGCCGCGGCCGAATACGGCATCCCCGTCGTGCGCGTTCCGGCCTATTCGCCCCACGCCGTCGCGGAACATGCCGTGGCGCTGATGCTGGCGCTCAACCGCAAAGTCCACCGCGCCTACTGGCGCACGCGCGACGGGAATTTCTCGCTGCACGGCCTGATGGGGTTCGACATGTACGGCAAGACGGCGGGCATCATCGGCACCGGCAAGATCGCCCGTGAGCTGATCCGGATACTCAAGGGGTTCGGCATGAAGGTGCTGGCTTACGACATCTTCCCTGATGCGGAATACGCCGCGCAGGCGCAGGTCGAATACGTGACGCTCGACGAGCTTTACCGCCGTGCGGACATCATTTCGCTGCACTGCCCGCTGACCGACCAGACGCGCTATATGATCAACGGCGATGCCATCGGCAAGATGAAGCCCGGCGTGATCCTAATCAATACGGGGCGCGGCCAGCTGATTCATACCGAGGCGCTGATCGAGGGGCTGAAGGAGAAGAAGATCGGGGCAGCCGGGCTGGACGTTTACGAGGAGGAGGCCGCCTATTTCTACGAGGATACCTCCGACCGGATCATGGACGACGACATCCTGGCGCGCCTGCTGTCGTTCAACAACGTCATCATGACCTCGCACCAGGGTTTTTTTACACGTGAAGCGTTGGATAATATAGCGCATACTACATTGCAGAATATTAACGATTTCGACAAGCACCGCAAATTGGTGAACGAGGTGCGTGCCGAACCTGAAAAAGCGATAGGATGAAAAAAGTAGTTTTGCTCCGCCACGGCGAGAGCACATGGAACAGGGAAAACCGTTTTACGGGATGGACGGATGTCGATCTGAGCGAGAAAGGCGTTGCCGAAGCGGCCAGGGCCGGGGAGCTGCTCCGCAAGGAGGGTTTCCTGTTCGGGCATGCCTATACCTCCTACCTGAAACGCGCCGTCAAGACGCTCGACGTGGTGCTCGACAAACTGGATCAGGACTGGATCCCGGTCTCGAAGAGCTGGCGGCTCAATGAAAAGCATTACGGGATGTTGCAGGGGCTCAACAAACGGGAGACCGCCGAAAAGTACGGCGACGAACAGGTACACATCTGGCGCCGCAGTTACGACGTCGCCCCGGCGCCGTTGGGCGAGGAAGACCCGCGCAACCCGCGTTTCGATCCCCGTTACCGCGATGTCCCCGAGGCGGAACTGCCCCGCACCGAATCGCTCAGCGACACCGTCGCGCGTATTATGCCCTACTGGAAATGCGAGATCCTGCCGGCGCTGGCGCATCACGACGCTATCCTGGTCGTCGCCCACGGCAACAGCCTGCGCGGCATCATCAAGCACCTGAAAGGCATTTCGGACGAGGCGATTTCGGAGTTCAACCTCCCGACCGCCGTGCCTTATGTCTTCGAGTTCGACGAGGGCCTCAACTACGCGGGGGATCATTTCCTGGGCGACCCCGACGAGATAGCCCGGCTGATGGCCGCCGTCGCCAACCAGGGGAAAAAGTCCTGAGGCGTAGCGGGCCGGCCGCCTGATGCCGCACGGGTGGTACCGCTGTGGAAATTGCTGCCGGCTGGCTGGCATCCGGTGTAGTTCGGGACTGGCCGGGGCAGGGAACCGGTTGGCCGGATATGCCGCGAAGCGCCCCGGAATTTGAAATCCCCGTACACTGGTAAAGTGTGCGGGGATTTTCGTATGCTATGCGGAAGCCTGCGTTTTGTCCGGGTGGAAGCCTGCGTTTTGTCCGGGTGGAAGCCTGCGTTTTGTCCGGGCGAACTGTTTGTGCCGGCCTGTTTTTACCGTTTAGTCCGCCGTTCTCTCCGGTTTTCCCGTCCGCCTCTCCTTTTGCCGGCCGTGCCGCCGGGTCAGTTTTGTGTCCGGTATTCGTTGGGCGACTGCCCCACGCATTTCTTGAACAGGCGCGTGAAGTGTTGCGGATACCTGAACCCGAGCTCGTAGGCGATTTCGCTGATCGACTTGGTCGTGTCGAACATGCGTTCCTTGGCGATGTCGATGACTTTCAGCTGGATGTATTCCTGCGCCGATTTCCCGGTCTCCTTTTTCACCAGGTCGCCGAAATAGTTGGCCGAAAGGTGCAGCTGCTCGGCGCACCAGCGTACCGAAGGCACCCCGTCGCGCTGCGGGGCGTCGTCCCGGAAATAGTCGTTGAGCAGCCGTTCGAATCCCGACAGCGCATCTTTGTTGACGTCGCTGCGCGTGGTGAACTGCCGTTCGTAGAACCGGATGCTGTAATTGAGCAGCAGTTCGATGTTCGAGACGATCAGCGTCCGGCTGTGCTTGTCGATGGAGTGCTGCAACTCGCCCGCGATGTTCTGCATGCAGTCGATCACGATATGCCGCTCCTGTTCCGAGAGGTGCAGCGCCTCGTAGGATTCGTAGGAGAAGAAGGTGTAGCGGTCGATGCTGCGTCCGAGCGACGTGCCGCGGATCAGGTCGGGGTGGAACAGCAGCGCCCAGCCTTTGGGCTGGAAAACCTCGCCGTTATCCTCGACGCCGACCACCTGTCCCGGGGCCGTGAAAACGAGCGTCCCTTCCTGGTAGTCGTAGTAGTTGCGCCCGTAACGCAGGTCGCCGCATTTGACATCTTTCAGGAAGATGCAGTAGAACCCGTACAGGCGGCGCGAGTGACGCATGCGCGGGCATTTCGACATGTCGATGACGCTGACCAGCGGGTGCAGGGTTTCGATTCCCATCAGTTCGTTATACTGGTACACATGATCCAGTCTTGCGATCTCTTCCATAGTTGTTCCGGTTTGTTTGACACAAAGTTAGTGTTTTTTTCTTTGCTTGCCGCACCTGCTGCGGCAGATCGGTAATAATGGTATGACGAACTGTAATCCGGGTAATGACGGGCAGTGCGGAATCCCCTACTTTTGCAATATGAAAATTTGTTAAGGCGATAAAACTATGGAAACGAAGATTTTAAACAATGGTGTGGAGATGCCGGTGCTGGGGTTCGGCGTCTACCAGGTTGACGAGGCGATTTGCGAACGGTGCGTGTCGGAAGCCCTGGCGGCCGGTTACCGGTCGATCGACACGGCAGCCGCCTATATGAACGAACGCGCCGTGGGGCGGGCCGTCCGCCGGAGCGGCATCCCCCGCGGGGAACTTTTCATCACGACGAAGCTCTGGGTGCAGGACGCCGGGTACGAAAGCGCCAAGCGGGCATTCGCTGCGTCGCTGGAGCGGCTGCAACTCGACTACCTCGACCTGTACCTGATCCACCAGCCTTTCGGCGACGTCTACGGCGCGTGGCGGGCGATGGAGGAGCTTTACAGGGAGGGGAAAGTCCGTGCGATCGGCGTGAGCAACTTCCAGCCCGACAGACTGGTCGACCTGATCCTCCACAACGAGGTCGTGCCCGCCGTGAACCAGGTCGAGACGCATCCCTTCTGCCAGCAGGCGGAGGAGGCCGGCATCATGGCCCGATACGGCGTGCAGGCCGAGGCATGGGCGCCGTTTGCCGAGGGGCGCAACAACCTGTTCGGGAACGAGGTGCTGACAGACCTGGCTGCGAAACACCGCAAATCGGTCGCGCAGGTCGTCCTGCGCTGGCTGATCCAGCGCGGCATCGTGGTCATTCCCAAGTCGGTGCATAAGGAGCGTATGGCCGAGAATATCGACGTGTTCGATTTCACCCTCCCGCCGGAGGATATGGCACGGATCGCCGCGCTCGACATGAAGCAGAGCTGTTTCCTCTCGCACCGCGATCCGCAGACGGTCGAATGGCTCGGGACTATGAAGTACGACCTCGATAAATAGCCTGCGGATGAAAAAAGGAATTCTTGCGGCGTTTGTCGCGGCGCTGGCGCTGACGGCGGAAATTTACGCACAAACCAACGATACGGGAAGGATGGAAACGAAGGAGAGGATATACGGATCGGTTTTCCCCCGGGGGGAGAAGCTGCCGGAGATGTTTGCGAAGTATTTTACCGGGCAGGCCTATCTTGCGCGGCTGACGCATGACCAGGCCCTGAACTGCCCCGTTTCGAACGTCACGTTCGAGCCGGGGTGCCGGAACAACTGGCACAGCCACACGGGCGGGCAGCTGCTCGTCGCCGTGAGCGGCCGGGGGTATTACCAGGCGAAGGGCGAACCTGCGCGGGAATTGCTGCCGGGCGACGTGGTTGAGATCGGCCCCGGCGTGGTGCACTGGCACGGCGCGGCCCCCGACAGCTGGTTTTCGCACCTGGCCGTCGAGACCAACCCGCAGACGAACCGCAACACGTGGCTGGAGCCGGTCGACGACGCGCAGTATGCCGCGGCGACCGCCCCTGCGGCTGCCGTCGTTCCGCAGCTGGGCGCCGAGGCGCTCCGCAACCGTGCGGAACTTTTCTCGGGCGATGCCTCGGGACTGGGGGCGACGGATCCCGAATTAATCGAAATTTTTGATAACTTTGCATTCGGCGAAGTCGCCGGTTACGGCGACCTCGATACCCCTACGCGGATGATGTGCATCCTCGCATCGTGTATCGCTGCGCAGGGGCAGGCCGAGTTCCGGACGATGCTCGCAGGGGCGCTCAACGCCGGCGTGACGCCCGTCGAGGCGAAGGAAGTCCTCTACCAGGCGGTGCCGTACGTGGGGATGGCCAAGGTGCTCGATTTCGTACATATCGCCAACGATGTGCTGGTGACGCGCGGCGTGGCGCTTCCGCTCGAAGGACAGTCGACGACCTCGCCGGGGACGCGGTTCGAAAGGGGACTGGCCGTCCAGAAGGCCATTTTCGGCGCAGGACATATCGACGCCCTGCGCGAAGCGGCCCCCGAAGGCCAGAAACACATACAGGATTACCTGTCGATGAATTGTTTCGGTGATTTCGTCACCCGCGGCGGGTTGGATGCCCGGACGCGCGAGCTGCTGACATTTTCGATGCTGCTCACGCTGGGCGGCTGCGAACCGCAGCTCAAGGGGCATATCCGCGGCAACCTGAATGTCGGCAACGACAAACGGACGCTGCTCACCGTCATCACGCAGCTGCTGCCCTATGTGGGCTATCCGCGGTCGCTCAACGCGATTGCCTGCCTGAATGAAGTGGCGCCCGGGAATGAATGAAGATGAAGATTATGGCGAAAAAAGTATTGATACTCTCCTCCAGCCCGCGGCGCGGGGGAAATTCCGACCGGCTCTGCGACCGTTTCATGGCGGGGGCGCAGCAGGCCGGACACGAGGTCGAAAAGATTTTCCTGAAAGACCGCAGGATCGGCTATTGTACGGGTTGCGGTGCCTGCTACGGCGGTGCCGGGCCCTGCCCGCAGAAAGACGATGCGGCCGGGGTGATCGGCAAGATGGTCGAAGCGGACGTGATCGTGATGGCTACGCCGGTCTATTTCTATACGCTCAGCGCACAGATGAAGACCCTGATCGACCGCTGCTGCGCCCGCTACCTGGAGATGAAGGGCAAGGAGTTTTATTTCATCCTGACGGCCGCCGAAGAGAGCGTCCCGATGATGGAACGCACGGTGGAGTGTTTCCGCGGCCTGCTCGACTGCCTCGAAGATCCCCGCGAGAAAGGCGTGGTCTACGGGGTCGGGGCATGGCGTGCCGGCGACATCGAGGGGATGCCCGCGATGGATGAGGCCTATGCCATGGGGCGCGGCGTATAAACGGATTGAAAATTACGGATTATGAGATTATCGGTTTTAATAGCGGCCGTCGCGGTTTTATTCCCGGCCATGGACATGCAGGCCCAGACGGCCTCCGGCAAAAAGGTGCTCGTCGCCTATTTCTCACATAGCGGCAACACGCGCGAAATGGCGCGGCAGATTGCCGAGGCTACGAACGGGGATCTTTTCGAGATCGTCCCTCAGAGCGCCTACCCTGCGCAATACGATGCCGTTACGGCCCAGGCCAAGCGCGAGATCGGCCGGGGATACCGGCCCGCGCTGAAGGGGCGCCTGCCCGACATCGGCGCATACGACGTGGTTTTCGTCGGCTCGCCCTGCTGGTGGGGCACCGTCGCGCCGCCCGTGGCGACGTTCCTTGCCGCGTACGACTGGTCGGGAAAGACCGTTGCGCCGTTCATGACGCACGGGGGCAGCCGCATGGGCCGCAGCGAGGACGACATCGAAAAGCTCTGTCCCGGGGCTACCCTGCTGGGCGGGCTGCCGGTGCGCGGCAGTGCCGTGAAGGGCTCGCGGGATGCCGTCGGTAAATGGGTCGGTGGAATGAATTTGTCAAAATAAACGAAAACGGATGTTACGCAAAATCAGAATCACGGCTGCGGCCGTTTTCTTCACGGTGATCACGCTGTTGCTGCTCGATTTCACGGGGACGCTCCATGCGTGGTTCGGCTGGATGGCGAAGGTGCAGCTGTTGCCTGCTGTCCTGGCCGTCAATGCGGGCGTGGTCGCGGCACTCGTGTTGCTGACCCTGCTTTTCGGACGGGTCTACTGTTCGGTCATCTGCCCGCTGGGCGTCTTTCAGGATGTCGTGTCGCGGGCGGCCGCCCGGCGGCGGAAGAACCGCTTCCGCTACTCGCGGGCGCTGTCGTGGCTGCGCTACGGCATACTGGTGCTGTTCCTCGTGGCGCTGGCCGCCCATTTCAAGCCCGTGTCGAATCTGTTGGCGCCGTACAGCGCCTACGGGCGTATCGTGTCTAACCTTTTTGCGCCCCTTTACCTGTGGGGCAACAACCTGCTGGCCTATCTGGCCGAGCGAGCCGGCAGCTATGCGTTCTACACGGTCGATGTCTGGGTCAAGGGCGCCGCGACGCTGGCCGTGGCGGCCGTGACGTTCATCGTGCTGGCCGTGCTGGCATGGCGCAACGGCCGAACCTATTGCAATACGGTCTGTCCTGTCGGCACGATCCTGGGACTCGTGTCGCGCTTCGCGGTTTTCAAACCGCGTATCGACGCCTCGAAATGTAACGGTTGCGGCCTTTGTGCCCGCAACTGCAAGGCGTCGTGCATCGACGCGAAGGCGCACCGGATCGATTACAGCCGCTGCGTGGCCTGCATGGACTGTCTGGGGAAATGCCGCCAGGGAGCGATCTCCTTTTCGCGCAAACCCGCTGCCGGCCGCAAACCCGCTGCCGTGGAACCTGCGACCGTGAAGGCGGCCGTTGCGGCGGGGGAACCGGCCGATGCTTCGCGCCGCAAGTTCCTTTCGCTGGTCGGGGTCATGGCCTGTGCGACGGTCAGGGCGCAGGAGAAGAAGGTCGACGGCGGCCTGGCCGTGATCGAGCAGAAGAAAATCCCCCGGCGTACGACGCCCATTACCCCGCCCGGATCGCTCGCCGTGCGTAATATGGAGGCGCACTGCACCGGATGCCAACTGTGCGTGGCCGTGTGTCCCAACCAGGTGTTGAGGCCGTCGGGCAAGCTGATGTCGCTGATGGTACCCGAGATGTCCTACGAACGGGGTTACTGCCGCCCCGAATGTACGAAGTGTTCGGAGGTCTGTCCCACGGGGGCCATACGCCCGATCACGAAGGAGGACAAGTCGTCGGTGCAGATCGGCCACGCCGTATGGATCGCCGCCAACTGTGTCGTCAACACCGACGGCGTGGAGTGCGGCAACTGCGCCCGCCACTGCCCCGCCGGGGCTATCCAGATGGTGCATAAGGAGCCCGGGAAGCCCGACTCCCCGCGTATTCCGGTCGTGAACGAGGCCCGCTGCATCGGCTGCGGCGCCTGCGAGAACCTCTGTCCGAGCCGTCCGTTCAGCGCCATTTATGTCGAAGGGCACCAGAATCACCGTACCGTTTAATGCTTCAAACGTATGAAAGAGAAGAAAAAGATAGGCCGCCGGGAGTTCCTGAAAGTCGCAGGTACCGGTGCCGCCGTAACGACGGCGGCGTTGTATGGCTGCAAGCCCCGCACTGCGGGAAGCGCCTCTGAGGCAGACGGCGCACAGCAGGGGCAGATGACTTACCGTACCAACCCCAAGACGGGCGAACGGGTGTCGCTGCTGGGATACGGCTGTATGCGCTGGCCGACCGTCAGCAGCGGCAGCGCCCGTGACAGCGGCGACGAGATCGACCAGGAGATGGTCAACGCGCTGGTCGACCATGCCATTGCCCACGGGGTGAACTATTTCGACACTTCGCCCGCCTATTGCCGGGGGCATTCCGAACATGCCACGGGCGTGGCGCTGAGCCGCCATCCCCGCGACAAGTATTTCATAGCCACCAAACTGTCCAATTTCGCGCCCTCGACCTGGAGCCGCGAAGCCTCGATGGCCATGTACCGCAATTCGTTCCGCGAGCTGCAGGTCGATTATATCGACTACCTGCTGCTGCACGGCGTGGGCATGGGCAGCGGCATGGAGGAGTTCGAAGCCCGCTACATCGACAACGGGATGCTGGATTTCCTGCTTGCCGAGCGTGAGGCCGGCCGTATCCGCAACCTCGGGTTCTCCTACCACGGGGACATCGCGGTGTTCGACCACCTGCTTGCGCAGCACGACCGCTACAAGTGGGACTTCGTGCAGATACAGCTCAACTACGTGGACTGGAAACACGCCAAGGAGGTCAACACGCGCAATACCGATGCCGAGTACCTGTACGGCGAACTGGAGAAGCGCGGTATCCCGGCCGTCATCATGGAGCCGCTGCTGGGCGGGCGCCTTTCGAATGTCCACGACCACATCGCCGCCCATCTCAAACAGCGGCGCCCGTCGTCGAGCGTCGCTTCGTGGGCGTTCCGTTTCGCGGGGTCGTTCCCCGGGGTGCTGACCGTGCTGAGCGGCATGACCTACATGGAGCATTTGCAGGACAACCTGCGTACCTACTCGCCGCTCGACGAGCTGACCGATGCCGACAAGGAGTTTCTCGAGGAGACGGCGCAGCTGTTGCTCCGCTACCCCACGATCCCCTGCAACGACTGCAAGTATTGCATGCCGTGTCCCTACGGGCTGGACATCCCGGCCATCCTGCTGCACTACAACAAGTGCGTCAACGAAGGGAACGTCGCCACCTCGTCGCAGGACGAAAATTACCGCCGGGCGCGCCGGGCGTTCCTCGTGGGCTACGACCGCAGCGTCCCCAAACTCCGCCAGGCCAGCCATTGCATCGGCTGTAACCAGTGCGTGCCGCATTGCCCGCAGAATATCCGTATCCCGCAGGAACTGCACCGCATCGACCGGTTCGCCGAACATCTCAAACAGGATAACCTATAGGCCTTCCGGCCCCGCAGCCAGCACGGCCTGCGGGGCTCTTTTTTCGGCTGCCTCCGCCTGCGGGCGCCGTGTATCCGGGATTCCTGCGGAATGCCGCGCACTGTCTTCTGCCGGGGATCCCGCAGCGAAGCCCCCGGCGATGGTGGCTCTGCGCGCCGGCGTATGAACAGCAGGCATCTTTCCGGAGCCTGTGGCGCAGGTTTGTGCGGGCCGGAGCAAGAAGCGCGATGCCGGGCTTTCCAGTAAAGCCCGGCATCGCCTTGTCTTGGCGGGTGCGCCTACTGCGCGTCCGCCTTCGAATATTCCGAGAATTCGCACCCGAAGCGTTCCACCAGCATGTTGTCCATGGCGTCGGCCCGCAAAGCCAGGTCGACGATGTTCTTCCGGATCTCCTCCTCCGATTCGTCGGTGATGTCGGAGAGGTGTATGCGGTATGCGATGTAGATCTGGCGGCCTTCGATCCCCAGTTTATAGGGGCCGAAATCCTCGCTCAGCATGTAGTCCAGCACCGGTTCCACCTCCTTTTTGGGCAGCAGATTGATCGGCGAGGTGGAGAACAGGTAGTTGTTGTCGTAGACGAAGATGCGAATCTCCGAACTTCCCTTGTGGAATAACCACGAGTCGTAGCCGTCGCGTGCCAGCACAGGGTTGACCCCCATCTGTTCGATGGCCGATTCGACGAACCCGCCCAGAGGCGATTGTTCGCGTTCTTCGAAGACGCCTTCGGGCAGCTTGTCGCCGCACGACGGGCAATACTCCTCTTCCTGGGCGATCAGCTCCTCGCAGCTGCCGCACTGCACCTGGAATACCGTGCGGTCGAGGTCGCCGATCGTATCCAGCAGTGCGTGCAGCGTCTCGACCCGGATGCCGAAGCCCATGTTGTCGGCCTGCGTGAACTTGCTCACCGTCACGCCCACCACCCGGTTGTCTTCGTCGAGGATCGGGCCGCCCGAGTTGCCGGGGTTCACTGCGGCGTCGGTCTGGATGTAGTATTTGCCGTCCATCAGCTGCTTGGGCGACGACACCGAACCTTCGGTGATCGTGAAGGGCATGCCGTAGGGATACCCGGCGACGTAGACCTTGCGGCCGATCGTCAGCGTGTCGTCCTCGGCGAGCGAAATGTCCGGCAGCGAGGAGAAATCCCCTTCGGCCGCCAGCAGGGCGATGTCCATCGCCGGGTTTGCCAGCACGACCTTGGCCAGGTACGGGTTGCGCTCGTTGTCGTGGATGGCGACGGTGCGGAAGCCCTCGGTCACGTGGTAGTTCGTCACGAAAAGGTCATAGGCCTTGAGGTAGAAGCAACTGCCCGAGCCGCCCGAATGGGTCACTTTGAATACCGTCTTGTAAATATTGTTCTGTTCCATAGGATATACGGGTTTAGAGCGGTTATTTTTGTTGCCCGAGGGCCTGTTCCATCATTTTTTGCTGGAATTCCTGCGCCAGCCGCATGTATTCGGCCATGTCGCCTTTGGCCAGTGCCTCCTGCATCGCGGCCTGCATCTGCGCGACATGGCCCTGCATGGCGGCGGCCATCTGCTGCACCTGCTCCGCGGCGGCCGCACCGGCGATGCCCAGCTCCCCGGCGTCGAAATCCCCGTCGTCCGCCGAGAGGTCGTCCTCCATGATTTTTTCGAGTGCTTCGTACAGGATCTCCGAAGCCTCCTCCATCGTTTTCCCGGCCGACTTGCCGAGCGCCCCCGCCACGACGGCGTTCAGGTCGTCCTGCACGTCGTTGTAGTAATACATTTCGTAGAACTTGTAGAGGATGCGCACGGTGCTGCGCTCGAAATTTTCCGATTCGATGGCTTCGGTAGCCTCCTGGTACACCTCCTTGAAGTTTTCCTGCACGTTGTTGAGCGAGGAACGGCGCTTGGTCGAAACCAGCGTGTCGACCAGGTAGAGGTCGCGCGCCATCTCCTCGCGCGGCATTGCGAGCAGCCGTTCGAGGAACGCTTTGCCCTTGGCCACCAGTTCAGCCACGGGAAGCTCCTTGTCCATGTCGTCGACCGCCTTGTCGAGGTCGTTGAGCAACTGCCCCTGCGGGTGCGCGAAATAGGCGATCTTGTAGAGCGCGATGTCGATCACGTTCCACGAATAGCCGTACTTGCGTTCTGTCTCGTATTCCTTCACCGCGTCGAGCGTCTCGCGGCATGTCTGCTGGACGGCTTCGTGGATGCGCGCCACCTCCTCTTCCGGATAGGGCGTCACCTGCGGTTCGTAGCTGCGCCGGGCGCCGAACTTTGTGCAGAACTCGTCGTCGTAGCGGTCGCCGACGTGGCAGATGTTGCGCAGTATGAAGTACAGTTTGTGCGGATGGCTTTGCGACAGCGGGCAGGCGTATTCCATCATCAGTTTGTCGCCTTCCTTGCGGAAACGCGCCAGCATCAGCCGGTTGATGTTCAGGTCGGCGACCTGGCGCAGCATGGCCACACGGCCCTTTTCGGGGAGTACCAGGAAATCGGCGCTGATATACAGCCTGTCGTCCGCGATGCGGATGTTCACCAGGATGGAACCGTGCGGGATATGGAACTCCGTGCCGTCGGCATTGCCGTATTTGGTGCGGAACTCCGGGTTCAGGTGGTCGAGCAGCTGATAGAACGCCCCGAGGTAATTGCCCTCGTTGTATTGGTCTATGGCCTGCTCGTAGGCCTCCATGTTGACCTTGCTCTGGGTCGAGCCGAGGACAGGGGCGACGAATGGGTGGGTAGTTTTCATGTAGTTTTCATTATGGCAATGCCCTGTTGTCGGGGCATCGGTCATGTAAATTTAGGAAAAATCGGGAGAAAACCGCGCTCCCGGGCGAAAAACTTAATTTTCTTCGATCGAAAGCGTACCGTCTGGTTCCACGGTCACCTCGGCCTCGTAGTAGATATACGACGTTTTGCCCGCGCTGCTTTCGGTCTCCTTGCCGTCCTCGGTGAAGCGGACGACGAACGACGTATGCTGCTGCCCGAATGTCTTGTTGCGGTTGAATACCGAATTGCCTGCCGGGACATCCTCCTCGATCTGGTAGCGGCCTACCGACTTGAAGGTGTGCCCTTCGGGGAGCATGGCTTTGGCCTGTGCGATCTGCGCGGCGATTTGTGCGGCGTCGAGCTTCGTGAGGTCGATGCCGACGGTGGTTTCGTATTCGGGATCCTCGAACGTGCGCTGCACGTCGCGCAGGGCGGTCGGTTCGAGCCCGGTCATGTAGTAGGACTGCGAAAATGCCTGGTTGTCCCTGTTGACCAGTTTTACCGAGATGAGGAACAGGTTGTCCGACAGGGTTTCACCTTCCATGAACGAAAGCGAATAGACCTTGAACTTGTCGGTGTCGACACTCTTTTTGGCGATTTCGATGGCTTTGGCATAGCTTGCCTCGGCATCCGTGGGATAGCCTGTGAGCGTGGAACAGGAGCAGATCGTTGCTGCCGCGACGGTCGCAGCGAGCAGTTTGAAAGTGTGACGCATTGTCTTTCCGGTTATAAAGTTAATTAATAAAGTTTTACACGGTGAAAACCCGGAACAGGGGTGCATTGCGGGACGGCGGAGGGCATCCCCATGCGGATGCAGTGCCCTTCGAACCTCCGGATGCAGTATGCCCATACGCGGGTTGGCGCGACCCGTCTCCGGGATGGTTTATCGGAAGGATGGGCTTCCTTTTCGAAATCCCATGCATTGCAAAGCCTTGTCCTCTAATGAAGTATCCCCTATTTGCTGAAGATGGACTTGAATGTGTCGAAGGCATCGGAGTTTTCGAAGAATGCACCGCGGATGACGTAGTGGTCGGCCGGCAGCGAAATGGTGAACTCGTTCTCCTCCGCGTCGAATTTGGTGTACTCGACGTCCGGGAGCCTGAACGACTCGTTGGTTACGGCGCCTTTTTTCACCACGGGGATCGTGACCCGCTCGCCGTCGACGGTGATTTCACCGCCCTGGGCGATGAGCCTGCGCGCCTGCATGATCTCGCGTGCGGTGAATGCCAGCAGGGCGAGCCCGCCGACTACGAAGATGACCGTCGTGGCGGTGGCGCCCAGGATGGGCATGCGGCCGATGCGGATGCCGAAAGGATATACCAAGGGTACGATGACCATGCCGGCGCCGATGGCCAGCGATGAGAGCGACCCGCTGAAGGGGTTGGTCGGGGTGTAGTTGAATTTCTGCATATTATTGTAAATTTGGATGAATGTTGCCCGTTCGCGTTATCCGGCGGACTAAGCGCAGGACGCTCCTTTACGGCAGTCATGGCATGACGGTCGTATTCGGTGCAAAGTTAATTGCAGGGCACCTGTTCCAAATGGGTATATAGGGGTATATTGCGGGGGGGGATTATTTTTCAACCCGCTGGTTCTCTTTTCGTTTCATGTTCGAGAGGCGGGACAAGAGGGGGACATTTTACAATTTGGAGAGGACATCTTCCAGCGTCGCGCCCTTTGCCGAGGCCAGTTTTTCGGTGCGGATGCGCTTCAGTCGTTTTTTTACCGAGTCCTTCTCCAGGCAGACGACGCCGGCGATCTCGGCCTGTGACAGATGCATGCGTACCATGCAGCAATAGCGGATATCCTCCTCGTTCAGGGACGGGAACCGTTGGCGAAGCCGAACCGTGAAATTATCGAACACGGCGTCGGCGTGGGTGTAGATCGTCTTCCAGTCTTCATCCGACATCCGGCATTTCTTCGACTCCCCGGCCTGCTTCACCTGCGCGATGAAGCGGCTGTTGAGCTGGCGGAAGAAAGCCGTGCGCAGTTGTTCTTCCTTGCGGCGCATTTCGTCGAGCTCGTTCGCCTGCTTCATGAGGCGCTTTTGCTGGACGATCTCCCGCAGTTTTGTCCGGTGCCATATGCGCATCCCCAGCCATGCCCCGAGCAGCAGGATCGCGCCGCAGGCCAGTATCGTCCGGTATGCGAGGCGTTCGCGGAGTTGTTTCTGCCCCTCGAGGGCGGTGTTCCGGGCTTTGAGGTGCTCGTACTGCCACAATTCGCGGATGTGGAGCACATCGGCGCTGTGTATGTCGTCTTCGAGCGAATCCCTGAGGCTGCAATAATATTTCAGCGCTTCGAGGCTTTTCTTCGCCTGCCCCAGCCCTTCGTAGGCTTCCGAGGCGTGGAACGCCCACAGCGCCCGTGCGGTGAGGTCGGACGTGTCTGCGCACATCAGCCGCGAGCTGTCGATCATGCGCAGTGCCATGCCGTAGCGTCCCTGCTTGTTATATATTTCGGCCTTGGTCTTGATCCACGAAAAGCGGGCCCATTCGGGGGCGAATTCGTACCCCCGTTCCCAGTACTCCTCGGCGGCGGCATAGTCCCCGCGCCGGAGGGCGTTTTCGATCAGCATGGCCCATTTCTGGGAGGTGTTTTCGGTGATCCCCTTCTCCTCGGCCAGGCGGAGCGCCTTCAGGGCATAGTATTCCATGCTGTCGTATTTGCCGAGCCCCATGTATGCATGTGCGATGTCGCCGAGCGAGATGCAGCGCCAGCCGTCCTTGTCGAGGCTGTCGGCGTAGGCATAGGCGCGCATGGCGTGGCCGATCTTCTCCTCGAAGAGCCGTTGCTCGCCGCAGAAGACACCCAGCCACGTTTCCACTACGTAATGCCTTTGCCACTCCCCGCCGCGGGCAGCGCCTGACGGCTGTTCAGCAGCAGCGACATGGCGATTTCGGGTTGGTGGCGGAGGTTGGCGATCTTGGCTGCATAGTAATAGGCCTTGTGCACGCGGGCAAAATCCTTCGTGTGGGTGCTGTAATAGGCGAGTGCGACGTCGGAAAGCGTGTCGCCGATCATGTTTTCGCCAGCGAGCCACCGCGCCTGGGTCGAGATAAGTGCGTAGCGGGCATAGTTGCGGCGAGACAGGTTTTTCGCGGGGGCGGGGATTCCCTGCAGCAACCTCACGGCACTGTCGGGGTGTTCCATGACGATCGCCTCGGCGTGCGGGACGGCTTCGGGGATGGGCTGGCAGCCGGTGGCCGGCAGGCACAGGAGGAACAGGATGGCAAAACGGACGCAATACATGGATTAGAAGTTGTTTCGGGCGGGTGGTAAAGTACGTTGGCCCCTTTTGTCCGGTCTGCCGCCGTGCCGCTCCAAGGCGCAAATATAGTGCTTTTTGCGGTGGGACGTATTCGGTGCCTGCTTTTTTCTTGTCCGGGAGGGTTGTTGAAAAAAACGGGAAAAATAGTTGGAGATACGGATTATGTCCGTATATTTGCACTAACAAAATTGTTAAATCGAATTATTAATAAATAACAGAACCATGACAGAAACGACAAAAACCAAGGAGCAGGCGATTCTGGCGGCTGCCGAGCAGGAGTTCCTGGCCAAAGGTTTCGACGGCGCCCGCACCACGTCGATCGCGGCGGCGGCCGGGGTGACACACGCCATGCTGCATTACTATTTCCGCACGAAGGAAAATATCTTCGAGCGTATCCTCGATGAAAAGCTGCGCCTGATGGGCGAATCGGTGCTGGCGGCTTTCGGCGATCCCGCGCTGCCTTTCCTGGAGCGGATACAGGAGGGTCTTTCGCGCCACTTCGACTTTATCGCCGCCAACCCCGACCTGCCGCGTTTCATCGTCAATGAAGTCTCGTCGAAGCCCGAGCGTTACGACATGATGCGGCAGAAGATACAGCCGATCATCGGTATGCTGGTAGGCAACGTCCAGCGCGAAATGGACGGACTGGCCGCCCGGGGTGAAATCGAACGTGTGGACGTGCGGCACCTGATGCTGGATATCCTTTCGCTCAACATCTTCCCGTTCGTCGCCTACCCCATCATCCAGCCGCTTATCGAGGATGTCGTGGCGGACAGGGCCGATTTCGTCGCCCAGCGCAAACGCGAGAATATCGAGATCATCATGCGGCGCCTCAGAAAACACTGATCGACCATGAAACGAATCCTTATCCTGTGCTGCTGCTTCACGGCCGTTTTCCAGGCCCGTGCGCAGCTTACGCTCGACGAATGCCGCAGGTTGGCGCGCGAGCACTATCCCGAGATCAGGCAGTACGACCTGATCCGCCAGACCGCCGAATATACCTTGTCGAATGCCCGCCGCGCCTACCTGCCCCGGTTCGGATTGTCGGCGCAGGCCACGTGGCAGACGGCCGTCCCCGATTTCCCCGATGCGCTGACCGACATGCTTGCCCGGCAGGGCGTCGATTTCCCGGGGATGGACAAAGACCAGTATAAGTTGCAGCTGGAAATGGAACAGACGAT
Source organism: Alistipes onderdonkii (assembly GCF_025145285.1). Classification (NCBI taxonomy): domain Bacteria; kingdom Pseudomonadati; phylum Bacteroidota; class Bacteroidia; order Bacteroidales; family Rikenellaceae; genus Alistipes; species Alistipes onderdonkii. The sequence goes on along the minus strand of NZ_CP102251.1, from coordinate 3,752,324 downwards.
CTGGGACGGCGGGCAGTCTTCGGCCGACAAACGGATCGCCGAGGCCGAAGCGGCCGAGCAGCGGCGTTCGGCCGATGTCGACTTCCATACGTTGCAGGGGCGTGTCGACGATCTCTATTTCGGCATCCTGCTGCTCGACGAACAGCTCCTCCAGACCGACTATACGCTCGGCCTGCTGCGCAGCAACCTCGACAAGGTACGTGCGTTGCAGCGTAACGGCGTCGCCATGCAGACCGACGCCGACGCCGTGGAGGCCGAGTTGCTCACGGTCAACCAGCAGCGGACGCAGGTCGCGGCGACGCGCGACAGTTACCGGCGTATGCTCGGGGTTTTCATCGGCCGCAGGCTGGACGGCGAGACCCTCGTGTGTCCCGACGTCGCGGAGCCCGCCTCCTTCGAGCCGGAGCGTCCCGAACTGGCGTTGTTCGACGCCCGGATCGACAAGCTCGCGGCACAGGAGGCGCAGGTCAGATCGGCGACCCGCCCCCGCTTCGGGCTTTTCGCGCAGGGATACTACGGGTATCCGGGGCTGAACTACATGCAGGGCATGATGAGCAGTGACTGGTCGTGGAACGCCATGGTCGGCGTGAAGATGTCGTGGAATTTCGGTGCTTACTACACGCGCGGCAATTCGGTCAGGAAGCTCCGTGTGGCTCAACAACAGGTCGAAGTGCAGCGTGCTATATTCTTGTTCAACACTCGCTTGCAGACTACGGAGGAGAGCGGTGAGATCGTCCGCCTCCGCAAGGCGCTGGCCGATGACGACCGCATCGTGCAGCTCCGCCGTTCGGTGCGCGAAGCCGCCGAGGCGAAGCTCCGCAATGGCGTGATCGACACCAACGACCTGCTGCGCAAGATCACCGACGAGGCGACGGCCGCCACGGCACGTTCGGCGCGCGAGATCGAACTGGCCAAAATCATCTGCGAATTGAAACATACGATAAACCGATAAACCATGAAACGAATTCTTATTTGCGCCGGCGTCCTGGTGCTGACGGCGGCATGCGGACATGAAGGCGATTTCGACGCCACGGGGACTTTCGAGGCCACTGAGGTGGTCGTCTCGGCCGAGGCGGCCGGGCGTATCCTGCGCTTCGACGCCGAGGAGGGCGACCTGCTCACGGCCGGGTGCCAGGTCGGGGCGATCGACTCCGTACAACTCTACCTGCGGAAATTGCAGCTCGAACGCAGTGCCGCGTCCGTCCGCTCGAACCGCCCCGACATTGCGAAGCAGGTGGCTTCGCTGCGCGAGCAGATCGCCAAGCAGCAGACCGAACGCCGCCGCGTGGAAAATCTGCTGAAGGACGGTGCCGCCACGACCAAGCAGCTCGACGACATCGACGCCCAGCTGAAGGTGCTCGGCAGCCAGTTGGATGCCACGCTTTCGACGCTGCGCAACAACGCCGCCTCGATCGACGAGAACTCTTCGTCCATCGAGGTGCAGATCGCGCAGGTCGAAGACCAGCTCGAAAAATGCCGGATCGTGTCGCCCATTTCGGGTACGGTGCTGGCCAAGTACGGCGAGGCCGGGGAACTGGCCTCCGTGGGGCGGCCGCTGATGAAGGTCGCCGACCTGGACAGGATCTACCTGCGGGCCTATTTTACGTCGGATCAGCTCTCCGAACTGGAGCTCGGACAGGCGGTGACCGTCACGGCCGATTTCGGCGGCGACCGGCAGGTCGACTATCCCGGCCGCATCACGTGGATTGCTTCGGAGAGCGAATTTACGCCCAAGACCATCCAAACGCGTTCCTCGCGCGCCAGCCTGGTCTATGCCGTGAAGATCGCCGTCGAGAACGACGGGCAACTGAAAATCGGCCTTTACGGCGAAGTCAAATTATGATTCCGGGTTGCCATGGCTGCTGAGAATGCCATAGAGGTCAGCGGGCTGACGAAGCGTTACGGGACGGTGACGGCGCTGGACGGCGTGTCGTTCCGGGTCGGGCGCGGGGAGTTGTTCGGGCTGATCGGCCCCGACGGCGCGGGCAAGACCACGTTGTTCCGGCTGCTTACGACGCTGCTCGTCCCCGACGCAGGATTCGCCGCGGTCGACGGGTTCGACACCGTACGCGACTACCGCCGCATCCGCGAACGCGTGGGTTACATGCCCGGACGCTTCTCGCTCTACCCCGACCTGTCGGTCGGGGAGAACCTCGCGTTTTTCGCCGCGTTGTTCGGGGTGGAAATCCGGGACAACTACGAGCTGATAGCCCCCATATACAGCCAGATCGAACCGTTCCGGACGCGCCGCGCCGGGAAACTTTCGGGCGGCATGAAACAGAAACTCGCCCTGTGCTGCGCACTCGTCCACCGTCCTTCGGTGCTCTTGTTGGACGAGCCGACGACGGGTGTCGACGCCGTGTCGCGCAGCGAGTTCTGGGATATGCTCTCCGAGTTGAAGCGCCGGGGTATTTCGATCCTCGTGTCGACGCCTTATATGGACGAGGCGCGCCGCTGCGACCGCATAGCCCTCTGCAACGAGGGGCGTGTGCTCGGCATCGACACGCCGCAGGGCATCGTGGGGACTTACGGCGATCCGCTGTACGCCCTGTCGGGCGACGACATGTACGGCCTGCTCGTCCGGGCGCGGCGGGCGCCGGGCGTCAGGGAGTGCTACCCTTTCGGCGAGGTTCACCACCTGGTCGCAACGCGGGAGTTCGACTCCGGTCGATTCGCCCGGGAGCTCGGGGCAGAGGGGTTCGGGCATGTGCAGATACAGCCGGCCGAGGCCGGGATCGAAGACGTATTCATAAAACTGATGCACCATGAATGACCCGATCATATCCGTTAGCGGACTGAGCAAGCGGTTCGGTGATTTCGTCGCCGTCGACCGCATTACGTTCGAAGTCGGGCGGGGCGAGATTTTCGGTTTCCTGGGCGCCAACGGCGCCGGCAAGACCACTGCCATGCGTATGCTCTGCGGGCTGAGCTACCCCACCTCGGGCAGCGGCACGGTCGCCGGGTACGATGTCATGCGCCAGGGCGAGCTGATCAAGCGCCGCATCGGCTACATGAGCCAGCGTTTCTCGCTGTACGACGACCTGACGGTGCTGGAGAACATGCGCCTCTACGGCGGGATTTACGGGCTGACGCGGATGCAGATACTGCGCCGGGCGGTCGAGGTGCTCGACCGGTTGGATTTCCGCTCGGAAACCGGTACGCTGGTCGGCTCGCTGCCCTTGGGCTGGAAGCAGAAGCTGGCCTTCTCGGTGGCGGCGCTGCACCGCCCCGAGGTGATTTTCCTGGATGAGCCGACGGGCGGGGTCGACCCCGTGACGAGGCGCCAGTTCTGGGAGCTGATCTACGAAGCCGCGGCCGGAGGGACTACGGTCTTCGTGACGACGCACTACATGGACGAGGCGGAGTACTGTTCGCGCGTGTCGATCATGGTCGACGGGCAGATCCGCGCCCTGGGCGCCCCCGCCTGCCTGAAAAGACAATTTGCCGCCGGGTCGATGGACGAGGTGTTCCGCATCCTGGCCCGCGGTGCAAAACGCAGCGAATAATGGGAGGGTTCTTGTCATTCGTCAAAAAGGAGATGCTCCACATCCTGCGCGACCGCCGCACGATGCTCATCGTACTGGGTATCCCCGTGATGCAGTTGCTGCTGTTCGGCTTCGCCATATCGGTGGAGATAAACAATATAGATTTTGCGGTCGTGGCTCCCCATCCGACGGCGGCGGTTCGGCAGCAGGTGGAACGTCTCGCGGCCAACCCTTACTTTACGTTCAGGGGGTATGTTACGCAGGCCGAAGCCGACGGCGTATTGCGTGCGGGGCGGGCGGATGCCGTCGTGGCCTTTGCCGGCGACTACGACCGGCTGACGGCCGATGCGGGGCGTGCGGCCCTGGGCGAAAAGGCCGTCCAGCTGGTTTTCGACGCTTCGAACCCCAACACGGCCTCGGCGGGGGCAGGTTACATGCAGAGCATCCTGCTCGCCGGGCAGCAGTCCGGGGCCGCGACGCCCGAGACGCGCCTGCTCTACAATCCGCAGATGAAGAGCGCCTATAACTTCGTTCCGGGGATCATGGGTCTCATCTTCATCCTGATCTGCGCCATGATGACCTCCGTGTCGATCGTCCGCGAGAAGGAGACCGGGACGATGGAGGTGCTGCTGGTGTCGCCCGTGCGGCCCATCCGGATCATCTTCGCCAAGATGATCCCCTATTTCCTGCTTTCGTGCTTCAACCTTGTGACGATCCTGTTGCTGGCCCGCTTCGTGCTCGGAATGCCGGTGGCCGGTTCGGTCGCCGGGCTGGTGGGCATGTCGCTCCTCTACCTGCTGCTGGCGCTGGCGCTCGGGCTGTTCATTTCGACGGTGGCGGATACCCAGGTCACGGCGATGCTCGTTTCGGGGATGCTGCTCATGCTGCCGGTCATCATGCTCTCGGGCATGGTCTTCCCCATCGAGAATATGCCCGGTGTCCTGCAATGGGTGTCGTGCGTCATCCCGGCACGGTGGTATATCGACGCCGTGCGCAAGCTGATGATCGAGGGACTGCCGTTTAGGGCCGTGCTGCGGGAATTCTTCATCCTGGCGGGCATGACGGCCGTGCTGATCGGCGTGGCGCTCAAAAAGTTCAACGATAAACTCGAATGACGATGCGTACGTTACTCGTTCTACTCGATAAGGAGTTCCGGCAGTTCTTTCGCAACCCGTTCCTGCCGAAGATGGCCGTCATGTTCCCGCTGATGGTGATGCTGGTCATCCCGTGGGTCACGACGCAGGATGTGCGCCATGTGGGCGTGGCGGTGGTCGACCACGACCGCACGGCGGCCTCGCGGCGGATATTGCAGAAGATCGGCGCTTCGGATTACTATACGCTGTACGACGTGGCGGACAGTTACGCCTCGGCGCTCGGGGCGCTCGAAGAGGGCTGCATCGACGTGATCGTCGAGATTCCCGACGGTTTCGAGCGTTCGGTCGCCACGGGGACGCCCCGGAAGGTCAGCATCTCGGCCAACGGCGTCAACGCACTCAAGGGGAGCCTCGGGTCGCAGTATATGGTGCAGACTGTGATGCAGACCCTCGCCGAACTGCGTGCGGAGAAAGGACTGGCGGCAGGGCCCGACCCGATCGCGGTGCAGAACCGCTACAACCCCACGCTCGAATACCGTTTCTACATGATTCCCGCGCTGATGATCATGCTGCTGATCATGATCTGCGGGTTCCTGCCTGCGCTGAACCTCGTGGGCGAAAAGGAGAAGGGCACCATCGAACAGATCAACGTCACCCCGGTCGGCCGCTTTACCTTTACGCTGGCGAAACTGGTGCCTTACTGGGTGATCGGCCTCGTGCTGCTCGCGTTCGCCATGCTGCTGGCATGGGTCGTCTACAGGCTGGTGCCCGTGGGTTCGTTCGGCGCCATCTGTCTGGCGGCCGCGCTCTTCATCCTTACGATGTCGGGCATCGGCGTGGTGATCGCCAACAATTCCGACACCATGCAACAGGCGATGTTCGTGATGTTCTTCTTCGTGATGCTCTTCGTGCTGATGAGCGGCCTGGTGACCCCCGTCGAGTCGATGCCCGGCTGGGCGCAGTGGATCACCCGCTTCCTTCCGCCCCGCTATTTCGTGGGGATCATGCGTGCCGTCTACCTCAAGGGTACGACGTTCGCCGAATTGTGGGGCGATTATGCCGTGCTGGCCGTTTCTGCGTCCGTGTTCGGCCTGCTGGCGGCCCTGACCTACCGCAAGCGGATGTAACGGCACGCCGTGTCCCGGGAATAACGGCCCGCCCGGCAGGACGGCCATCCTGCCTCCGGAGCGACGGTGATACGACCTGGGAATCGAACCTAATACTTTCCGATTATGAATAAAGAAGCTATCTTGAATGCCGCCTGCGAACTCTTCCTCCGCGAAGGGATGCAGAAACTCACTATGCGCGCCATCGCCAGGGAAATCGGCATCCCCAAACAGGAGTTGTGCAGTCTCTTCGCGGGGAAGTGGGAGCTGGTCGGCCAGAGCGTGGCCGCCCGGCTGCAAAAGGAGGACGCATACTTCGACTCGGTCTGTGCGGCCGCCCGGAACCCGATGGACGCCCTGCTGCGCATGTCCGCCGCCATGTACGACGCCTTCGATGCGATGGGCTGGGAATTCGCCGAGGACGTTTCCTATTATCCGTCGGCGATCGACGCGCTCCATGCCGAACGGCGTGCGCTCCGCAAACGCCAGCGTGCCGTTTTCATGCGGGGCGTCGATGAGGGGTACCTGCTCGGCGAGGCGTATTACGGGTTGCTGGAAAAACTCTTCTGGCAGAATTTCTCCGTCGGCAACCGCGACCGCGAAGCTGCGATGCGCATGCTCTTTACCGTCGTGCGCGGTTCCGCCACCGCGAAAGGCTGGCAGGAGGCCGAACTGGTGCGGCAGGAGATGGGACTGGGCTACTGACGGCGTGCCGGGCAGCGGGTTGCCCCGGCATGCCCCTGCCCGGAATCCTGCCCGGAATCCCCGCCCCGGAATGAAGCGAAGAAGCTGGCTTACAACCCCGTTTTTATACGATTCCACCCCCGTCGGAGCAATCTCCGGCCGGGGGTGGATTTTGTTTCGGGGGACTTGTCGGACAGCCTCCTCGTCCTGTCTGCCGGGCGTTGAGCCGGCTGCCGCCTCTTAGCGCCCCGTGACGCGCATGTATTTCGCGAGCGAGGTGTGGTAGGCGGCATAGGCCGAGGTGAGGTTGTTGCGGCTCTGGGTGTAGAGCGTCTCGGCGTCGAGCAGGTCTGTGAGGGTAGCTGTCCCTGCGTCGTAGAAATTGCGGTTCTGCCGCAGGTTTTCGGTGGCCGATGCCACCGAACGCTGCATGAGCAGGATCTGTGCGTGGGCCTCCTGCACTTCGCTCCATGTCCGTTCGATCTCCACGGCGAGCATTTCGCGGGCTTCCAGCCGGTCGTTCTCGGCCTGCATCTCGTCGATGCGGGCCTTTTTCAGGGCATGAGCCCCGCCCCACCAGTCGGAAATGGGGATGGATACCTGTGCGAAGACCATTCCGTCGTCCACGTCCTTGTCGGTCACGTTATAATAGAGGTACCCGGCGCCCACGGCCACGGTCGGCAGCCGTTTGCCGCGTTCCATGCGTTTGCGGTATTTCTGCGCCTCGACGTTCTTTTCCGAGAGCAGGTATTCCGCGCGGCGGTCGAGCGCCTCGTCCACCGGCACGTAATAGGCTGCCGGGGCCTCCGGTTCGCCGAAGGCTGCGGCCGCGATGTCGAACGTATGCCAGTCGGCGCCGATATGCTGTGCGAGCAGCATCTTCGACACCTTCAGCCCGTTTTCGACCTTCAGCCGCTCGGAGGCTACCTCCTGCCTGCGCAGTTCCACGCGCAGCAGGTCGTTCGTGGTCACGAGCCCTGCCTCGACCGAGAGTGCGACCTGGCGGTGTATCTCCGCCAGTTGCCGCTCCACGGCTTCGATGGTCGAAAGGTTGTCCCTGAGCGATACCACCTGCCAGAAATAGGTGTCGGTACGTTCGCGCACCTCGGCTGCGGTCTTTTGCAGTTGCAGCTGCGCGACCTCTTCGCCCAGCCGGGCGAGTTTGTTGCCGCTGACGATCTTCAGCCCTGCGAACAGGGGCTGCACGGCCGTGACGGAACCCTGGATGCCGCGTTTTACCAGCGACAGGGGCAGCGACCCCATCTGCGGGATCGTGAAATCGGCCTGCACCAGCCCGTGCTGGGCCTGGAATACGCCGCCCGAGGCCGAGACCTGCGGGAAATAGGTGGTGAATGCCTCGCGGCGCGTCTGCAAGGCGGCGTCGAGGCCGAGGCGGCTGTTTTTGAGCGTGCGGTTATGCTCCTCGGCCGCGGCGCGGCACTCGTCGAGCGTGAGCGTCTGGGACAGGCCCGGGGCGGCGGCCATGCACAGCAGGAGGAATAGGACGGTCTTTTTCATCATTTGTAAATTTTGGAATAGAGGACGGGCAGGATCGTGACTACGAGGATCAGCGAGCCGATGCCGCCGGCGAAGATCGTTACGCCGACCGGCGCCCAGAACGTACTGCCGCCGAACATCATCGGCACGACGCCTACGGCCGTGGTCGCGGTTGTGAGGAAGATCGGCACCATGCGCCGCTTGCCGGCGTCGTAGGCCGCCAGGCGTGCCGACCAGTGGCAGACCTTGCGTTTGTCCTCGGCGTGCTGGTACATCAGGATGACGTTGCGCACGATCATGCCCAGCAGCGTGATGAATCCCAGCACCGACGTGAGGCCGATGGTGAAGTCGGCGATCCGCAGCCCGACGACGGCGCCGAACAGGCACAGCGACATCGAGGCCATGACCACCAGCGTGATGCCGAACTTGCGGAAGTTGACGAGGATGAAGAAGAAAATGATCACCAGCGAGATCGACAGCCCCGATGCGATGGGCGGGATGGTCTCCCAGTCGAATTCATGGGCGCCGCCCAGTTCCGTGGTGACGCCTGCCGGGAGCACCAGCTCCCGGTCGATGATGTCGCTGATGCGTGAAGTCATCCGCATGGCGTTGGCGCCGCGTTTGAGGTCGGCCGTGACGGTTATGCAGCGCATGCCGTTGCGGTGTACGATCTTGCTCTGGCTCCAGATGGGCTCCACGTCGGCGATCTGGCGCAGGGGCACGCTGACCGAAGGCACCGGCGACGAGATGTAGGTGTCCCCGATGTCGGAGAGCGAGCGCTGGCCCTGCCGTGTGTCGTTCTTGAGTACGACGGGCAGCCGGTAATCGCCCTCCCAGACCGATCCGACCGGGACGTCGCCCGAAGCCAGTGCCAGGTTGACCGCGGCCAGCGTCCGCGTGACGCCCAGCTGCGGTGCCGTGACGGGATCCAGCCGCACGTCGATGACCGAACGGGGGTCTTCGTAGTCGGAGTGTACCCATTGCAGCTCGGGCATCCGGCGCATCCGGGCCATCAGGCCGTCGGTCGCGGTGCGCAGCGAGTCGATGTCGCTGCCGTAGAACCGGAACTCCAGCGAGGGGACGTTCTGGTAGTCGAGCTGCTTGAATTTGACATAGGCCTCGGGGAAACGGTCGGCCCATGCGTCGGCATACTGGTCGAGGATATCTTCGGTGTCGTCGACCGAGGTGGTGTTGACGATGAACTGTGCGTAGTTCTTGCCTGCCATCTGCGGGGCGTAGCTCATCTGGAAGCGCGGCGAGGAGCACCCGACGAACGAGGTGACCGATTTCACGCGCGCATCGTCGTGCAGCACCCGGTAGACCGAGTCGGCTACGGCGGCGGTGCGCTCCAGCGGCACGTCGGGGCGCAGGTAGATCTCCACGGCGAACTGGTCGCGGTCGGCGAAGGGAACCATGCGCAGCTTGAGCTGCGTGGCGATCAGCAGCGATACGATGACCGAAGCGACGCCCATCGAGATCGTCAGCCAGCCGTGGCGGAACGTCCACGCCAGTACGCGGCGGTAGAGGTCGTGTACGCGGTCTGTGACCGACTTGCCCGCTTTTTTCGGCTGTACGGTGGGGATGATGAGGATTTCGAGGAACGGGATCACCAGCACGGCCAGCAGCAGCGAGACCATCAGGTTGATCGTGATCGTCCACGGGAAATAGGTCAGGAAGTCGCCCATCATGCCCGTCATGGTGAAGAGGATCGGATAGAAGATCATGCAGATGCAGACCGTGGCCAGCAGCAGCGACGGGAAGAACTCCCGGGCGCTCTCGACCGCCGCGAACCAGCGCGAGTGGCCGCGCCCGAGGTAGTCGAGGTAGCCGTCGATCACCACGATCGAATTGTCGACGATCATACCCAGCACCACGACCAGCGCCGCGAGGGTCACCGTGTTGAGCGGGATGCCGCACAGGTACATGATTCCCACCGAGATGAAGGTCGACAGCGGGATGGTGATGGCCGCCACGATGGCCGACCGCAGCGGGAAGAGGAGCATCATCACCAGGATGATGATGGCCATGGCGACGAACAGGTCGCGCAGGAACGAGTGCACCGAGTCGCCCACGACCTTGGCCTGGTCGGCGATGCGCTGCACCTGGACGTCCGCGGGGAGCTCGGCCGCAATGAATTCGTGCAGCACTTCGTCCACGTCACGGCCGTATTGCACGATGTTGAAGCCCGCCTTCATCTCCATCGACAGCATGACGCAGCGATGGCCGTTGTTGCGGATGTAGCTGTCCGGGTCGTCGTATTCGCGTACGACGCGCGCCACGTCCTTCACGCGCAGCACATTCCCCTGGGGGTCGCTCCAGATGATCTGCTCGGCGACCTCCCGCTCGCCGGCCAGCGACGGCGCGATGTGGATGGGCGTTTCGGTCTCGGCGTTGCTGACCGACCCGCCCATCGGGGTCAGTCCCTGCGAGGCGAGCGCGGCCGAGAGGACTTTTTCGCCGATGCCGTAGGCCGCCAGCCGTTCATGGTCGGCGTAGATCGAGATTTGCTCCTGCTGCACGCCGTACGGGCGCAGGTTCGAGACCGACTCGATGCGGCGCAGGCGGTCGCTCAGGTCGTCCATGTAGCCTTTCAGTTCGCGGTACGACCGCGTGTCGGATTCAAGCGTGATGAGCAGCGCCGAGGTGTCGCCGAAGTCGTCGTTGGTGACCACGGCCGCAACGCCCGGCGGCAACTGCGACTTGAATGCCACCAGGCCGTGCTTGATCTTTGACCACACTTCGTCCTTGTCGTTCACGTGGTCTTCGAGTTCGACCATCACGTAGCACATGCCGTTCTGCGACGTGGAGGTGGTCTTCGACCGTTTGACCTCCTTGTAAGTCATCAGGAACTGTTCGAGCGGCTTGGCGAGCTGCTGCTCGACCTCTTCGCTCGTGGCGCCGGGATAGACGCCCACCACCACGCCCTGGCGGATCGTGTATTCCGGGAACTCCTGCTTGGGAATATGCACCAGCCCGTAAATACCGAAGGCGAACAGGCAGCCCACGATGAGGAAGGCGATGCGGAAATTGCGCATCGACCACGATATTATATTGCTTTTCATTCCGCTATGACTTTACTTCCCTGGCCGATTTTCTGCATCCCGTCGGTCACGATGCGGTCGCCCGCTTGTATTCCTGCGGTGATCGTGACGGCGTTGTTCACCAGGCGTCCCGTGGCGACAGCCGTGCGGACGACCGAATCCCCGCTCACTTTCCATACGAAGCGGCTTCCGTCGCCGGCCTGCTGCACGGCGCGTACCGGCAGCGCGATCTCTTCGGCCGCCCCTGCCGGCGATGCCTCCACGCGGCATACCATGCCCGGAAGCAGCTCGCCGTCGGCGTTGGACAGCGTGGCGCGTACGTCATAGGTGTGTGTGGCGGGGTTTGCCACGGCACCCTTTTCGATCTTCCCGGCCGGGAAAGCACGGTCGCCGAGTGCCGCGACGGTTATCCGCAGCCGGCTGTCCGTGTCCAGGCGTGCGATCTCCTGCTCGGGTACCGGGAAGCGGACTTTCACCGTCCCGATCCGCAGCAGGGTCATGGCCGGGACGCCCGGCAGAACCGTCTCCCCCGCTGCGGCCTGCCGTTTGCCGATGACGCCCGTGAACGGTGCGTACAACTTGCAGTCGTCGAGGTTTTTGCGGGCGATGCCGTATGCCGACTCGGCCTGGCGCAGCCGGGTCTGCGCCTCGACCCACTTGATCTGGGGCAGGCTCTCGGCGTCGTAAAGTTGTTTGAGGCGCGCACAGGCATCTTTCGCCTGGTCGAGTGCCGCCTGCGCGGCATCGAAGGTCTGCCGGGCCGACGTCGGATCGAGTTCGGCCAACAGCTGCCCCTGCTGCACGCGCTGCCCTTCGTCTGCGTAGGTGCGCGCGACGGTACCGGCGACGGGGAAACTCAGGGCGGCCGAGGTCTCCTCCTCGATCGTGCCGACGTAGAGCGCGGCGTCGATGTCCGACGACGGGGTGACGACGATGCTGCCCACCCGCAGCGGATCGGCCGTATGGGTCTTTTTCGGTGATGTGCAACCTGTCGCTAACAGCAGTATTGCGCAAAAAGTCGTTTGTTTCATCTGTTCCGTATTTTTCGATGCAAAGTTGCCGTTTTAGCGGTCGTAAGAAAAGACCATCGTGTCGGATGAATTCGTCGATTGGTTCGATTTTGTACTATTCAATGAAAAGCTCCCGGGATTTGCGTATATTTGTCCGCATAATTATCGGTAAAATGAACAAAAAGGAGATTCAGAGCTTCTCGCTCGCCACATTGCTCGACATCTGCGGCCGCAGGCCGGAAGACCTCTATTACGATGGATGCCTGATCGCTTCGCGTGTCAATGTGAAGGATGAATTCAACATCGACCTGTTCCGGTATCCGACACGTCTGAACGCCTTTGCGATCATTTTTTGTTCTAAAGGTTCGATTGTTTCCACTTCGGGCGTGACGCGCCACACGATTGGCGAGAGGACGCTTTTCGTGCACCTGCCCGGCAGCATCCTGCAGGTCGAGTCGGTGGAGGACGCCAGCGTGCACGCCATTCTCTGCGAGGAGGAGTTCATCCAACGGATCAATATAGACCTCAAATTGCTGACACAGCTTTTCCTGCAGGTCGAGAAGCATCCCAGCCTGCCGCTCGACGGCGAGGAGTGGGACGGGGTCATGCGTTCGCTGGACGGGATCCGCATCGAGGGGGCACGGCAGCACAACGACCCCTACTCCGCCGAGATCATACGTTCGATGATCCGGACACTGGCCTACAAGGTCTGCCGGATCATCGCCCGGCATGTCGAGACGGGGGCGTCGGACGCCTCTTCGCGCAGCCGCAACGAGGAGTATTTCAACCAGTTCATGGGGGTGCTGGCCAGGCATTACATGCAGCAGCGTTCGGTCGGTTTCTATGCCGGCCAGCTGAACCTGACGCCCAAATACCTCACGACGATCATCCGCAAGACCAGCGGGCGCACGGCCGTGCAGTGGATCGACGACTATGTGGTGCTCGAAGCCAAAAACCTGCTGAAATACTCCACGATGAGCATCCAGGAGATCTCCTACTACCTGAATTTCCCCAACCAGTCGTTTTTCGGGAAATACTTCAAGAACCATACGGGCATGACCCCCACCGCTTACCGGCTGGGGAAATAGCCCGCCCCCGCGATCCGGAATGAAAATTACCCGGGCAAGCGCTCCGGGTAATTTTTGGGTGCATCCACCTGCGGGACGGTATATCTCAGGGCCTGTTCAACAGGTGGTTGGCGGCTATATATATGCAGGCCGGGTTTGCCGCTATGGTCTTTTCCGCGAAGGCCCGGAAGTCTGACTCGGACACATATCCCGGCCGTCCCAGCATCCTGTTGAGCGACTCCCAGTTATATACTCCCGGACGCCTCGAGAACCTGCGGAACCATTTTCCGATGGGAGTGCCCTGCCTGACCCTGCTGCTGGAACTGTTTTCGGAATTGTCGCTTGTCTTTATCTGCAGCAGCGAGCCGTCTGCCTTGCAAAAGTCTACCGCGTCGATCGTACTCCCCCAGCAGCAATACCATCCCAGGGGAGATAATTTTACGGACAGGTACTCTTCGAGCAACTCGCCGATATTGTTTTCGATCGTCATCAGCAGGGAGTGCCCGGCCACTATTTTATCGGCCAGATTATCCTCGAGCCCGGATATCCTGGCTCTGAGGATCGTTTTTGCCATCGGATCCGGATGTGTCCCGGAGCAATTCCCGGTTCTGACCGAGGGCCTGTTGTTATATCCGGCCAGGTATGCCCCCACCCACTTTTTCATGTAGCCGGATAGAAGTATGGTGTCCGAACTCTTCAGGCGGAACGTCGGCAAGTTGCGTTTTTCGCTGAAGGCGACTTTCAGGACGGTCTCCATGGCGGGGGAATAATTTTCTCCGGCGTATATTTTGGCATAGGCGATTGCCTGTTCCGTACTCGATTCGTCGAATCTGTATGCATCCGTCATGGCTTTTTTGTTTTAAAATTACGGATTAATCGAATTCGATCGTCAACTGGGACGATGTTTTTTTTCGTTTTCCCGATAAAATTCCGGTTTCGAATTCATGATCCGATGTGCCCTTGTAGCGGGAATAAGGAAAGCCTTCCGGTGCCGCCGTTTCGACTCCCTGGCGGTGGGCGGCGATTGTCCTGCCGATTGCCCTGCCCAGCCCGACGGGAACCGCATTGCCGATTTGCTTGTATTTGTCCAGCAAACTGCCTTCGATCACCCAATCGTCGGGAAATTCCTGAATCCTTTTGTATTCTTGTATGGACAGGGGCCTGTTTTCCGTCGGGTGCGCCAATTCCGTTGCGGGCATGGCGGGATGGGTGACTACCGTGGGGGACGGCGAATCCCAGTCCAGCCTTCGGTAAAAGCCCGTTTTCCCACCGCCCAGATGGTAGGAGTTTCCCATGGCTTCCGGCTGGAGTTCTTTGGGCAGATTCCGCCAGTTTTCCCCCGGTTTCAGCATCTTTATGTATTTCAGCCGCTTCTCGGAAAAGTCGATGTGGTCGCATCGGGCCGGATCCAATCCGGCTACTGCATCCCTGAAAGTCCTCCACCTTTCAAGCCCGAATACCTCTTCGTTCGAATGGGTGGGACGGAGGTACGGAACCGGGTTCGGGGATTTGGTGCATGTTATGACGACCCTCTCCCTGATTTGCGGGGAGCCGAAATTGGCCGAATTGTAAAGGTTGAAAGTTACGTTGTAACCTGCGGCTTCCAGCTTCTTTTTGATATAAAAGAGTGTCGACCCCGGTGTCTTTGCCCAATTGATGTTGTAGCTGCGGGTAATTTCATCGTCGATGTCTATCGAAAGTGCGGACGAAAACAACCCTCTTACGTTTTCTATTACGGCGTACTGCGGTTGTATCTCCCGGATGACTTCTATGTATTTCAGAAAGACATTGCCCCGCTCGTCCTGGAAGCCGAGCCTTTTCCCGGCCGTGCTGAATGCCTGGCAGGGCGGCCCGCCGACGATGATGTCGACCTGCCCGTTTTCTTTGAGGTTGGCATATTCCAGGATCTCCCCGGCCGTGTAGTCCCTTATATCTCCGATCAGGCCGATGCCGGGTTCGTTGGCGACGATCGTCCGGCGGCATGCGTTATCCGTTTCGCAGGCCAGTAATATGTTGATGCCCTCCTGCTCCAGTCCGATGTCCAGCCCCATTGCCCCGGAGAAAAAGGAGAGGCAATTCAGTGCTCCCTGTTTTGGCGCCTTCCTGGATTTCCGATCGGGAACGTCATTTTTTTTCGTCCGCAGATCCTTCCTGTCGAAAGATTCCAAAGTATCGTCGTTTATAATCCATGAGTCCCCTATTTTTTGGCCGGCGAGGCGGCCTTCCCTTAAAAGTTTCCTCACATATTGGGCGGAGCATCCCAAGGTCTCCGCCGTTTCAATCACACTCAGCAACATTGTATGGTTATTTCGTTTGCGAAACACTGCAAATATACCCTTTTCCCTGCAAACGGCCAAAAAAACTCCCTCGGGCCGGAAGTTTTTATCCCGATACGTTCGACCCGTGCCGGACGGTGAGTCGCAGGAACCCGTAAGACGGACAGGTTATTTCACTGTTACTGGTTTCCTGCGTTTGTCCCGGGGACGCAAGGGGTATAACGGGGGCTTATTGACCGTGTCCTTGCCGGGGTATTTGTTCGAAAGCCGTTGATTTGCATCGTTTGACGCAGGAGGGAAAACATGTTTCCAATGGAGAGTTTTATGGAGAGGCAATGGGAGCCAGGGCCATGGAAAGGCGTTTTTGTCTCTTTCCCGCCGCGGGTAAACAAAAAAATCAGCAACTTCATTTCTGTAAGTTGCTGATTTCGAGAGCGGAAAACGAGACTCGAACTCGCGACCCCAACCTTGGCAAGGTTGTGCTCTACCAACTGAGCTATTTCCGCATGGCATGTTTCCCAATTGCGAGTGCAAAGGTATATAAAAAATCCGAATCTCCAAATTTTTAAGGGCTATTCTGCGGAATTTTTGTCCTGAAGCCGGGCTCCGTCCCCTTATCTGAACACCCTGATGCGTTCGTCCAGCGGTTTGAACGTCTTTTCGCCCGGTTCGCCGGCGGGTGTTCCGAACGGCATTTGCGCGATGAGTTTCCACTCCCTGGGCAGGCTCCAGCGCTTGCGCACCTCATCGTCGATTAGCGGGTTGTAATGTTGGAGCGATGCCCCCAACCCTGCGTCTTCCAGCATCGTCCAGACTGCCAGCTGGTGCATGGCCGACGTCTGCTCCGACCATACCGGGAAATTCCCTGCATAGCCCGGAAACTGTTGTTGCAGGCTGCGGACGACATCCGTGTCCTCGAAGAAAAGTACGGTGCCGTACCCGGCTGCGAAGCTGTGCTCGATCTTCTCCTCGGTGCGTGCGAATGCCCCTTCGGGGACGATTGCCCGCAGGGTGCGCTTCACGATCTTCCACAATTCGTCGTGGTGCTCGTGAAGCAGCAGCACGGCACGTGTCGACTGCGAATTGAAGGCCGACGGGACGTGTTTTATGGCAAAACGCACGATTTCTTCGATCCGTGTGTCGTCTATGGGCGATTCCGGAGCTAATGCGTAGTAGCTGCGGCGGTGGCGGAGTGCCTCTTTGAATGTCCTTTCCATGGTCTTTACCGGTTTATGATCCCTCCATGCAAATATAGCACAACTTCGGATAAAATGTGCATATTCCGCTGCGAAACGCTATCTTTGCACCATGAAAAATGCCATCGGACTCTTTTCACGGCTCGGGTGCCGCCTGCGCGGTTTCGGCGACGACGCCCGCACGCGGGAGGTAATCGGGCGTGCGTGCCGGGAAAACGGCTGGTTTACGCCTGCGGACATTCGCCGCGCCGTTGCGGCCGTCGCCGGCGTAATGCTCCGGCGCGACGTACTCGCGGAGTGGCTGGCGCCCTACCCCGTTCCTGTCGCCGAGCCCCGGCGCGTGCTGGTCGTCATGGCCGGGAATATCCCGCTGGTCGGATTTTTCGATATGCTGTGCGTGCTCGCCGCAGGGCACAGGTGCCTCGTAAAACCATCGGCCAAAGATACCGTCCTGATGGAATATGTCATCGGGTTGCTGCGCGGAATCGACCCGCAGGTTCCGGTGGAATTTTACGACGGCAGCACATCGCCCGATGCCGTGATCGCTACGGGCAGCGACAATGCCAACCGCTATTTCCGGGCGCAGTATGCGGGCATTCCCGCCCTGCTGCGCGGTAACCGCCAGTCGGTCGCGGTGCTCGGCGGCCGGGAAACCCCCGCGCAGCTCACTGCATTGGCCGACGACATCTGGGCTTATTCCGGACTGGGCTGCCGCAGCGTGTCGCTGCTTTTCCTGCCCGAGGGCTATGACCTGCAGCTGCGGATGCCGGAGGTGAATGTGAAATACAGGAACTCTTACCGCCAGCAGAAAGCCCTCCTGACGATGGGCGGACAGCCGTTCCGCGACCTGGGAGCTGCCGTGGCCGTCGAAGAGCGGGCCTTTCCCGCGGCGTTGAGCCGGATCAATTATTCGTTTTACAAATCACCCGCCGAGGTCGGGGCATGGCTCGCAGAGCACGATGCCGGATTGCAATGCGTCGTTTCGGAGTGCATTGCCTGCCGCCGCCGTGTGGATTTCGGCCATGCACAGTCCCCTGCGCTGACGGATTACCCCGACGACAGGGACGTCATGGCCTTCCTTACGACATCTTGTTTGTGAATTGTATTATGATTTGAGCTTTTATTGATAAATAATATTATATTCGGATGAAAATGTAGTAAAAATTATTATATTTGAAGCCGAATATAAAACATTTGATTTATCATGAAAAAGCTCGTCTTGTTAGTCGTTTCGTTATTTGTCGCCGGCTCTGCATCGTATGCCCGCAAACCGGCCCCCGTAATCCCCGACTTCATACATGCTGCCTATTCGGTGGAGAGCCTCCTGAGCGAAGCGGAACTCACGAACCCGGGGTACGATGCCTTCCAGTTCATCTACCTGATGGCTACGCCTGAGTGGGCCGGGCTGGATTTCGACCGGCCGCAGGATGCCGTCGACGCCTATGCCACGCAGTTCGACTACCTGAAGCAGGGAGGCAAGATGGCGCTCGTGCCCTCCATGATCGAAAAGGCGCATGCCGCCGGGGCCAGGATCCTGTTGTGCTTCGGCGGGCAGCAGGAGTTCCTTCCTCTGCTGGAGAATCCGGATCGGATCGCCAAGTTTGTCGGGTATATGGTGCGCCTGGTCGAAAAGAACGGTTACGACGGCATCGACATGGACTGGGAGATCACGCTGGACAAGGAGTTGCATGCCCGCATGATGGCCCTGCTGCGCGAACGGTTCGACGAACTCTCGGAACGCACCGGGCGTTATTACTACCTGACCACGGCCCTCAGCATCGACCACGAGTACGACCCGGCGCTGGCCGACAGGCTGGCCGGGGCGGTCGACTGGATAAATATCATGTCCTATGACATGTGCGACGGCGTATGGGGCAGCACCCCTTCGCACAACACCTCGATGGAGCGTATGCGGTCGAAGCTGGAACACTGGAAAGTCTTCGACAAGCGGAAGCTCTGCCTCGGGCTGGCCAACTACGGGTTCTATTACAAAGGGTTGAAGCCCGGGCAGAAAGCCGACGGGCCGCTGCGCGACTACGGTTCGTATATCACCTACAAGGAGTTCCTGCCCCGGCTCGCAAACGGCTGGACGGAGGAGTACGACCCGGCAGCCGAGGTGTCCTACTATTTCTCGCCGGACAGAACGGAATTCGTGACCATCGACAACCCCTCTTCGATACGCAGCAAGATCGAATGGATCAAGGCCGGCGGCTACCTGGGGGCTTTCTGGTGGGAATTCCACCACGACTACGTAGCTCCCGGGGCGGAGAACCCGCAGGGCAGCCACTACCTGATCGACATTGTTACCCGGTACCTCGGTCGGAAGTGACGCAGCCTGTGGTTTTGCATTTTCCCTTTTTGTACTATCTTTGTAGTAGGAAATGCAAAAATTACAAGCTATGTCAATGGTTTTCCGATTCCGGATGCTGAGCGATGAGAACGACAACTTCGTGCGCGATTACGAAGTGCCGTACGACATGACGTTGCTCGATTTCCATAATTTCATCCTCCGCTCGCTCGAATACGAGGAGTGCATGGCGTCGTTCTTCACGGCGGACGAGCGCTGGGAAAAACTGCGCGAGTTCACCCTCATGGATATGGACGACGGCTCGGAAGGGGCCCCTGCGGCGATGGAGAGCGTGACTCTGGGGCAGATCATCCACAACAACCGCGACCGGCTGATCTACCTTTTCGACATGTTCGGCGATCGGGCCTACTTCCTCGAACTGACCGGGACATACGAGATGCCCAAAGACGGCTCCTATCCGCGCGAGATATACGCCCGGGCCGATGCCCCCGACCAGTACGACCCGTCGAAGACGGCCACCGCGGGCGAAGGCTCGATTTTCGACGAGGTGATGGGGGAATTCAACGATTTCGAGGGCGACGACAATTATGACGACGAGTACTAAGCGGCTCGTCGTCATTGTCGGCCCGACCGGTTCGGGCAAGACGGATCTGAGCATCCGCATCGCCCTGCACTACGGTGCACCCATCCTTTCCACCGACTCCCGCCAGATGTACCGCGGCTTGCCGATCGGTACGGCCCAGCCTACGGCAGACCAATTGCAAGCCGTCGAACACCATTTTATAGCATCGCACGACCTCGCGGATAACCTGAGCTGCGGCGAGTACGAAACGCAGGCCCTCGCCTGCCTCGAAAGACTGTTCGCCGGGCATGACTGCGTCGTTGCCGTCGGGGGCTCGGGGCTTTATGTCAAGGCGTTGTGCGAAGGCATGGACGACCTGCCGCAGGCCGATGAAAACCTGCGCCGCGAATTGGCGGTGCGGCTCCGCACTGAAGGGCTCGAAGCCCTTGCCGGACAGTTGCGGACGCTCGATCCGGATTATTATGCGGTGGTCGACCGCAGCAACCCTGCGCGCGTCGTCCGGGCACTGGAAGTCTGCCTGCAAACCGGGCAGCCCTACTCGCGGCTGCGGACTGGGCGGCGCCGCGAGCGCGGTTTCGGTATCGTGAAGGTCGGCATCGACATGCCGCGCGAGGAGTTGTACGGACGCATCGACCGCCGTGTCGGGCAGATGCTTGCCGACGGCCTCGAAGCCGAGGCGCGTGCGATGTACCCCTACCGCGGTCTGAATGCCTTGCAGACGGTCGGCTACCGGGAGTTCTTCGACTATTTCGACGGCCGCATCTCCTACGACCAGGCCGTGGAACTTATCAAGCGCAATTCGCGCCGATATGCCAAACGGCAGCTTACCTGGTTCCGCCGCGACGCGGAAATCCGCTGGTTCGGCCCCGACCAGACGGGGGCGATTATAAATTATATAGATTTTGGCGAATCGTAAAATTTTCGTACTTTTGCCGACGCCTTTCGCCGAAAGGCAGTGGCTCGGATGGTGGAATAGGTAGACACGCCGGACTTAAAATCCTGTGACCAGCAATGGTCGTGCGGGTTCGATTCCCGCTCCGAGTACAGGGCCGTCTTTTGCGACGGCCCTTTTTCGTGCCCTGCGGGAACGATTTTTTTGCAGCCGAACTACTAAAAAATTAGAAGAATCCTTGGCCGTTCGTATTTTTTCGCTTAACTTTATGGAACCTAAAACCTTGCGGCGATGAAAAAAAAGCTTCTCTGGGCAGGTGTGATCCTGTCCGTCATGGTGGCGGGATGTGCTGAAAAGCCCCTCCCGATGCGAAAAACCTATCTGTATTGCCAGGTCGATACGCTCTGGCAAAGCCTCCCCTCCTACCAGGTCACTTCGAACAGGCTTTTCCCGTACAGTAAATTAGCGCCCTTCGGCGACTACGCCGAAGCCGCCTACAGCGACGGCATTGCGCTGATCGAACTGGAGATAAACAAGCCTACGACGGTCTCCGTCATGCCTGTGTGGGATTCCACGTTCGCGATGGCCTGGAGCGGCGATTTCCTGTTGCTGCCGGGCGATTCGCTGGAACTGCAAAGGGTGGCCGACACGCGGATCCCGGGATTCAGCAGCGTCCGTCCCCGCCTGGCGGAGGTCGGACGGCAGGATAACGCCTGCGGGTTTCTGCTCGAAGAGGCATTCCCGTACAAATCCTATCCCCGCGTGACGGATGGCGACCTCGGCAAGTACAAATCCGAACTGGAAGCTTTCCGGCAGCGGAAACGCGATTTCCTGGACAGCTGCCGGATGCGGATGACCCTTTCCGACGAATACGTCGCCCTGCGGCGGTTGCAGTTCGACCTCGACCTCTACAACAGCCTTTGCACTGCGGCCGAAAAGGAATCCGGGGCGGAGCTGCCTGCGGGATACCTGGACGGTATCGGGCTTTCGGACAGCCTGATGGGAACCTCCTCCTATGCCACGGCGCTGGTGAACAAATACATACGCCACGCCGTGCCCGAACCGGAAAAGAATTTCGATGCGGTGTATGCCGGCATCCGCAAGGCCCCTCGCAAGCTGCGCGACTACCTGACGGCCCTGATGGTCGGGTATTATGCCGTACAGCAGCTCCCCTATTACGAAGAGGCGTTGCTGGCGGCCATCGACCGGGCCGGGCGCACGATCCGCGATACCGCCTACCTGAACTACATCTCCCGGGCAAAGGAGTTCTACTGTAACCGGAACATGCCCTTCCCGGACGAGGCGCTGCGGCAGACGATGCTGCAGGCGCTCGGTTCGGAGCGGCAAATGACATTGGCCGACGTGCTGGCGCAGTATGAAGGCCGCCCCCTGTACCTCGATTTCTGGGCCAGCTGGTGCGGCGGCTGCATCATCGATATACAGCAATCCGAGGCTGCCAGGAAATATTTGTCGGAGGCCGGCGTCGGCTACCTCTGTATTTCGATCGACGAGGATCGGGAGGCATGGCAGGATGCGGCCGGGAAGTACGGTGTGACTGATAATTCCTACCTCTGTCCCGGAAAGTGGGATTCCCCGATGGTGAAGTTCCTCGAAATCAAGTCGATTCCCCGTTATGTCCTCCTCGACCGGCAGCACCGCATCGTGAGTATGGACGCTCCCCGCCCCACGCCCGGGGAACTCCGGTCGCTGGAGCGGCTCGTCGAGGCGATGCAGCAGAGCCGGCAGCCGTAGCGGCCGTGCTGTGGGTGCGCAAGCGCCGCCGTGCCGATCGACATGGCGGCGCTTCGCATTGCCCCCCCCCTGCAGCCTGCGGGCTTCGTTTTCCGCACTGGGGCTGCGTATCGAATTCCGCCTGCATGTTACCTTTACGGCCCTTCCCGGCCGCGGACGGGTCAATGCCCGAACCTCGACGTGTCGACCGTCTTGTGCCGCTTCTCCTTGTATGTGCCGAAACGGTAGGAGAAATGCACCGTCACCGAACGGGTGTACGTGCCGGAATCCATGTCGAGGTACTGTCCCTTGTAACGGACTTTGGCGAACGGGAGCGAACTTTCGAAAATGTCGTTGCAGCGCACCGAGAGGCTCGCCCGGCTCTTGTCGAACGTCCACTTGGCACCTGCGTTGACGCTCCACGAAGGGTCGATGTCGTATGTCCCCTGGATGGCCGCGCTCTGATAGTAGCCCGAGAGGTCGAGCGTCAGGTCGGGCTTGCGGCTCAGACGGATCGTGTTGTCCATGCGCACCACCCCCAGCCATTTGGAGCGGTCGAACGCCAGGTCGTGAAAGGCGTCGCAGCGCTGGGTCATCCGCATCCCGGTCAGCGTCAGCCGGGAATCGAGCCATTTGCCCAGGCGCAGCGGTACGATGACGTTGGCGCCCCACTGGCGGTTGGTGTTCCAGTTGAGCGTCTGGTAGACCAATGCCAGGCGATCCGGGGCCTGCCAGGCGGTTTGGTTGAAGTAGTCGGGCATCTCGTTCCAGAACAGCATGAAGATATACTTCTGCTTATACATGTACATTGCCTGGCCGTTGTAGCTTTTCGACGGCCGCAGTCCGGGCGTGCCCCGGATCTCCGAATAGCCGTCGATGTAGGAGGTCGACTGCTGCATCTCCCAGTACGAGGGATAGGTCTTGTCCGACGAGAGCGAAATCTGTACGAGATGTTTCTCTGCGGGTGTCAGGAGCAGGGTCGCCTGCGGGTAGAGCGACCAGTTGTCGTAGTCCCCCGCGCGGTAGTATTCCCCGGCCAGCGACAGCGAGAAACTCCCCTTGGCGAACTGCCTGCTCACCCCGGCGTAGAGGTTGCCCGTGTATTCGTCGAGGTGCGAATCGGTATCGACGGTGGCGATGTCGCCCTCGTGGAGCCTGTAACGCTGGTAGTCGTGGTCGCCCGCCCAGCTGAAGATGCCGCCGTAGGTCATGCCCCAGCCATTGCCCAGGTCGTGCGACTGGTCGGCGCTGACATTTACCCGGTCGACGGACTGCCCCGAAACCACGTCGAACGCTGTCCGGCTGCCGTCGGCGTACCTGTTCCGCATGGCGGCCAGCTGCCACGAGCTGTAATGCGTGTAGTCCGCCGAGAGGTCGAGCCCGGAGGCCGACGTGTAGCGCAGCGCAGCGTTGTGCATCGTGTTGTCGCCCCCGGGCGAGCTGACCGAGTTGACCAGGTTGCCGTCGGCACGTACGAGGCCGCTCGTATGCGGGGTGTATGCGCCCGTATAGGCAATGCTCAGGCGTCCTTTGCCCTGCGGGGCGTATTCTGCGGCAGCCCTCAGCCGGTGCCATGTCCCTTTGCTGGTGATATTCTGCCTCTGGGCGATTTCATGCTCTCCGTCCGCGAGCGTATGCCGCGAGTAGAGGTCGATGATCCGTTTGGTCTTGGCCTGCCCAGCCGAATAGGTTACGTCGGCCGACCACTCGGGCGAGGAGAAGGCGAAGTTGCCCCCGGCATCCCAGTTGCTGTAAAACCGGTTGGTATAGTTGGCGTGTACTTCCCCCGAAAACGAGTAGTCGTGGCTGCGCCGCAGGACGAGGTTGATCGCCGCGCCGCGCACATGGTACTGCGGCGGCGTGCTGTACATCACTTCGGCCTTCTCGATCCGTTCGACGGGTGTCGAGCGCAGCAGCGATGCCAACTGCTCGGCGCTCATCGTCGAGGGCTTCCCGTTCAGGATCACCGTGACACCCCCGGCGCCGGCAAGCATCAGCCCGCCGTCCTGTTCGCTGACGCCCGGCAGCTGGGTGAGGGCTTAGTAGGCATTGTTCACCGCCTTGCCTTTCGATACGGCTTCCAGGTCATAGGCCAGCCGCCCCTCTTCGACCCGCACGATGGGTTTTTCGCCCTCTACGACCACGGCGTCGAGCGCATTCGTATATTCATGCAGGACGACCTCGCCGGCTTCGTCGTGCTCCGACATAAGCGTTTGCATCTCATAGGCGAGGTGCTGGAACAGCAGCCGGTAGGGGCGTACCTCCGATGCGATGGCGAAACGCCCGTCGGCATCCGATGCCGCGGCCGCGAGGTAGGTCGAGTCGGTGTCGAGCATCACTACCGCGACCCCGACCACGGGCTGCCGCTCCTGGTCGACCACCCTTCCCCGCACAATTTGCCCGCAGGTCTGTTTCACGGAAAAAAGCGCCAGGGCGCATACGAGTAAAAGAAATGTCCGTCTCATAACTTTGCTTGGTTTTTTCATTTGGTTTCCCTGCAAAGTTAAGCCCCGATGCGGCTTGCCGGTACGGAATAATTCTTGCTTGTTTGTGTGTAAAATGTTGATTTACAGAGGGTGTGATCCCGCGGATTCTTGCCGGCGCGCCGGGCGCCCTTGCTATGCGAAAAACCGGGTGAAAAACTCCCTGTCCGCAGCCCCCGATTCGGCGATCCGGCGTTTGAGTTTCGATTTGAGCGTGTAGACCCCGTTCAGCGTCATGTCGAGCATCACGCTGATCTCCTGCGCCGAGAACCCGGCGACGACCAGCGCTGCGAAATCGTAGTTGCGCGGCGTCCACCCCGGCAGTTGGCGGCGCAGGCGCGTGACCGCCCGGTCGTTGTAGAGGTCTGCCATGCGGACGATGTCCGCGAGCATCGCCGGGCTCAGAGCCAGCTCCTTCACCTTCCTCGCCAGCCGTTCCCCTTCGCCATAGGTGTAATAGGTTGCGGCGATGTCGCGCAGCAGGGCGAACCGCCCCTCGAGCGAAGCCTTGACGGCGGCCTCGCGCTCGTTCGAGGCATCGAGCCGCGAGGTGAGGCTGTCGTGCGATTCCCGGTAGGATTCCAGCAGCGTGAGGTATTCGCTCAGCTGCGCGTCCCGGTGCCGGAGTTTGCGCCGGTAGCCCACCACCGCCCCTGTGACGGCCGCGGCCAGCAACAGGCATGCCAGCGTGGCGATCCAGATTCGGTAACGCAGCCCCGCCTCGCGGAGCGCCGTTTCGTTGGCCGTGCGGTATCTCTTTTCCAGCTCGGCCACCGATACCCCCTGCCGTGCCTTGTCGAGCGAATCGCGCTTGCCGATGTACTGCATGGCACAGGCATAGGCCTTGCCGTCCTCCCCGCGACGGTGGTGTATGGCCGAGGCGATCGTGTAGAGCCCGATGTTGTTCTGGTTGAAGCGTTTGATGTGCGCCAGCGAGCGGTCTATGTAGTATTGCGCCGAATCGGGCTGCTCCGCCCGGTAAAAAATGATGGCCGAAGCGATGTCGTAGAGCGTGCGGTCTTCGTCGTCGGCCGATGCGGGGCCGTGTGTCAGCGGGGCTGTCCGCAGTTCGTGCATGTCGATGTGCGCCCGCTCTTCGAGCAACTGCCCGGGGCTCCAGTCTTCGGCGAAGGTGTGGTATATCAGGTTTTGCAGGGTGATCTGCTGGGCGAAGAAACGGAATGCCATCGTGTCGCGCGCCCCGACCAGCGGGGAGAGTGTTTCGATGGCCTCGGCATAGCGGCCGTTGGCATACTGTGCCGACGAGAGCATGTAACGGCTGTATCCCTCCAGTTCCCCACTGCCGGTCTCCTGTGCCGCGGCGACGGCTTTCGAGAATGCCTCCTCGGCCTCGGTGTCGTATCCCTGTTCGAGGTACAGCAGCCCCAGCGTGTGGTACAGTGCCATGAGCAGTTTTGTGGTTCCCGCCTTGTCGCGGTTGCGTTCGGCATAGAGCATCGCCTGCGTGTAGCCTTTGATCGCCCGTCCCAGGTCGCCGGCATTGTGGTGTACCTTTGCGTCGAAATACCAGGCATAGGCACGCTCGGCCCCGGAGCCGTGGCGCTCGTAATAATCCAGTGCGGGGGCGGTCAGCGAATCCTTGTCAGCCTCGGCACCTGTGCGGGAGTAGGTCTGCGCGAGCAGCAGGCGCCGCCGGGCGTCGGCCGCCGGTGAAATGGCCGAGGGGTCTATCTGCCGGAGAGCCAGCAAGGCGCTGTCGGGATGCTCCTCTATGAGCATCGAAGCCTGGGACATCAGGTTGTCCACGGCCTTGTTGCCGCATCCGGCAGCAAGCAGGCCGAGGAGTATGGCGATTAGGTATCTCATGCCTGCAAAATTAATATAACTTTTATTTCCGCGGGTATTTTGCCGGATAAAATTACCCGGCCCGATCGGTTGTCGTGCCCCTGCGCCGCACGCAGTGCTCCCCTGCAGACCCCGGCCTTGTCCCTTAGCGCTTAGCCCCGGATTTTTGTGCAGCCGAAACAGCCGAAATACATCCTTGCCGCACTGCCGCAGGACGGAAAACGGGCTTGCAGCGACTGCAAGCCCGTTCCCTTTTGTTTTGCACCTACGGTCAGCGGTAAATCTCGTTCAGCAGGCGTGCCAGCCGGTAACCGCCCCGGACGAGCTGCTGCTCGATGACGGGCGTGTATTTGTCCACGTAATCGTAGGATATTTTCGTCCCTTCGGGGCTGTCCTCGTAGATGCCGACGCAGATCGCATGGGTCTCCTTCAGCCAGTCCTGCGGCTCCCCGGCCTGTACCAGTGCCGCCTCGTCGTCCGTCAGGCGGTCGATCTGTTCCTGCCACTCGGTGTAGCTCCACTTGTGCCCGGCTTCGAGGATCGCCGAGTCCCAGGCCGAGTGGAGGTTCGTCTTGCGGCCGAACATCAGCACCGGGCGCTGGTTGCCGCCGATATCCGACAGGCGCCCCGTGTGCATCGGGCAGTGCATGTCGCCGACCAGGTGGATCAGCATTTTGAGTTTCTCGGTCTCCGCCTCGGGCGCCAGCCCGCCGGCCTTGAGCTCGGCGACGAGCGCCGTGACGGCCGTCAGCACGTCGCCTTTGGGGTTCCGGGGCATCGTTTCGAGAGTTTGGCCCTCGTCGATGTTCAGGTAGTGCCACGTCTTGGTGTAATTGTATTCGGGGGTGTGGCTGGCAATGTCCATCCAGTTGCAATAGTACACGGGCGAATGGCCGTTGAGCACCTTGTCGATCTTCTGGGCGGCTTCGGGCGTGAGGTGGCACTCTGCGATGTAGGCCGTGACGTCGTGCCCCTTTTGTCCCCATCCGTATACGCTGCCGGCGAACAGCAGGCATGACAGCAGGATAATCAGGTTTTTCATTCTATCAGTGGGTTTTGTGGTTGTTTAATGGTTCATCGTGGCGAGGAACTCCTCGTTGGTGTTGGTCATTCCCATCTGCTTCTGGAGGAACTCCATGGCCTCGACGGGCGTCATGTCCGAAAGGTATTTGCGCAGCACCCACGTGCGGTTCATCACGTCGCGCGGCAGGAGCAGGTCTTCGCGGCGCGTACCCGATGCGATGACGTCGACTGCCGGGTAGACACGTTTGTTGGCGAGCTTGCGGTCGAGTTGGAGCTCCATGTTGCCCGTGCCCTTGAACTCTTCGAAAATCACCTCGTCCATCTTCGAACCGGTGTCGATCAGTGCCGTGGCGATGATCGTCAGCGACCCTTTCTCCTCCGTGTTGCGGGCTGCACCGAAGAAACGCTTGGGTTTGTGGAGCGCGTTGGCATCCACACCGCCCGAGAGCACTTTGCCCGATGCGGGCTGGACGGAGTTGTAGGCACGTGCCAGACGGGTGATCGAGTCGAGGAAGATCACCACGTCGTGTCCGCATTCGACCATGCGCTTGGCCTTGTCGAGTACCATTTCCGCGACTTTCACATGGCGCGACGCCTGTTCGTCGAAGGTCGATGCCACGACCTCGGCCTTGGAGTTGCGGGCCATCTCGGTCACCTCCTCCGGACGCTCGTCGATCAGCAGCACGATGATGTATACTTCGGGATGGTTGTCGGCGATGGCGTTGATGATCGACTGCATGAGCACCGTCTTACCCGTCTTGGGCTGTGCTACGATCAGTGCGCGCTGCCCCTTGCCGATGGGCGAAAAGAGGTCGACCACGCGCGTCGACATGTTGTTGTGTCCGTTGCCCGTGAGGCAGAACTTCTCGCTCGGGAAGAGCGGCGTCATGAATTCGAACTGTACGCGGTCGCGGATGAACTCCGGCGCCAGGCCGTTGATCTCGTTCACGCGTACCAGCGGAAAATATTTCTCCCCCTCCTTCGGCGGGCGTATGGCGCCGTTCACCGTGTCGCCGGGCTTCAGCCCGAAGAGTTTGATCTGCGACGGCGAAACGTAAATGTCGTCGGGCGAGTTCAGGTAGTTGTAGTCGGCCGAACGCAGGAACCCGTATCCGTCGGGCATGATCTCCAGCACGCCTTCGCCCTCGATCTCCCCGGCGAAATCGTCCTTGGTGATCACCTCGCCGTCGAAGGATTGCGCATCGGCTGCTGCTGCCGGGGTAGCCTGGGCTGCCTGGGCAGCCGGGGGTGTCGCGGCGGCGGGTTCTGCTGCCTCTTCCTGTGCCTGTGCCTGTGCCTTGGGCTTGCGGCCACGGCGCTTGGGCTCCGCCTTCTCCTCGCGGGGTGCCTGTACGGCTTCTGCCGCTGGTGCAGGTGCCGGGGCGCTTTCCATCGGGAGCTCCGGCTCGGCGGGGGTTTCGGCGACCGTTACGGGCGGACGCTGTGCCGGAGCGGTGTTTTCGGTCTTCGTATTGGTGATGCGCGGCCGGCGGCTGCGCGGGGCCTGGGGAACGGTTTCGGGAGCGGTTTCCGCCTTTGCGGCGGCAGGTTCGGCTGCGGGTGCCGTCTGTTGCATTTCCGTTGCGGGAGCTTCCTTTTTTCTGCCCCGTCCTCTCTTCTCTTTATTTTCTGCGGGGACGCCTTCGGAAGCGGAGCTCCCGGCGATTTTCTCAATCAGTTCGCGCTTCTTCAATGTGGTGTCCCCGATACCGATAGCTTTTGCTATTTCACGCAGTTCGACGAGACTTTTCCCTTCGAGCGCTTTCAAATCCTGCATATATTTCTATTTCAAAATGATTTTCAGAACCCCGGCGGGCGCCGGGACGTTGGAATTTGTCTGCAAAGATAGTGCATTATTTCGAAATTCAAAATAAAAAATTGCAGATCACGCCCTTCCGCCGGGGCTTTCACCATAAATTGGGAGTGCCCGGACGTAAAATACTCATTTATGGCGATTGTGCAACCCGGAAATTACCCCCACCTTTGTATCCAGAACAACAGATCTATTCAGCCATTGCGTTGTTTGTATTGTTAATGTTTGTGTGTGCAAAAACCTCCCGGGAAGCCCGGGAGGTTTTTCTTCGGTGTCGTTCCGGCGTCCTGCCGGGGCGCGTGCCGGCGGCGGGAGCCTCCGGGGGTTATTCGTTGCGCCGCAGGTTCCACTTGTTATTGTTGCAGATCACGGCCCTGACCAGGTCGTCGCCGTAGACCTGCATGTTCGAGTAGGTCTGCCCGTAGGTCATCGTGGCGTGCGATGCCGCCGCGAAGTCCATCAGCACGATGCCGACGTTCCCGCGGAAATCGTAGCTGTCGATCTTGTCGGCCGTATACCTGTTGTACTTGTTCGCGCAGTAGTCGTAGTCGCCCACGGCGCCGAACAGGCTGATCCCCGACACGCTGCAATGGGCCGTGTCGTAGCAGCTGACATAATTCATGCACCACCGCGTCGGGTCGTCCGTATTATAGGTATAGGCGATGCACTCGTCGATGGCCGCATACTTGGTCTTGCCGTCCGATGCCCCGTTCTTGATGTTGTAGAGGTCGTTCACGCGGATCGGGGCCTGCCCCACGCCGTTGCCGCTGAGCGTCGTGTCGAAAACCACCTTGTCGTCCGTCCAGTTCAGGTAGGCGCCGAAATACCGGCCGTTGTTCGACGATTTGTAATCCTCGCGGATCATGAAGAGTATCTTGCCGCGGGCGTCGGCCAGCGTCATCAGGGGGTGGAAGTCGGCCACATACCCGCTGCAATGCGAGTTGATCAGGCAGACCACGCTTTTGTCCCACCCCGTCTTATTGGCGCTGGTGCTCGTGTTCTCGTATTTCATATGCACGAGCACCGTCTCGCCCGGATGTTCGTCGAGGAATCGCACGAAACGGTCGAGCAGGTGCGAAAGCATGAAGGGCGAAAGCTCCTGGCGGCCGGAGCTGCCCGGGGCGTAGCTGCCCAGCGTCGGGTCGCCCAGCGGGGCTATGCCGTGATGGATCGGGAGGTCGCGCGCCGAGGAGCTCGACGAGGAGGGGCGCAGGTCGAACATGCGAACCCCGGCCGCAAGCTGCTCTTCGATGGATAGCTCCTGTGCCTTGATGATCTTGGTCGTGTTCATATAGCCGAATACGACGTTCTGCAACCATTTGAAGTGGTATCTTTCGCTGGGCATCC
Organism: Alistipes onderdonkii; assembly: GCF_025145285.1. Taxonomy (NCBI): domain Bacteria; kingdom Pseudomonadati; phylum Bacteroidota; class Bacteroidia; order Bacteroidales; family Rikenellaceae; genus Alistipes; species Alistipes onderdonkii. The sequence goes on along the minus strand of NZ_CP102251.1, from coordinate 3,721,882 downwards.
CGCCTTTGTACTCGTAGTGCGAACCGTAGATCGTGCAGGCGTCGTGCGACCCGGGGATGGAAACCTGCGACAGGTAGGTGTTGTCGGGCAGGTAGGCCATCCAGTCGGAATAATCTTCCGAGGTCTGTTGCGCCTGTGCCTGCATGTCGCCGATCGTGAACGAATAACGGTGCCCGGCCCTGAGCGTTGCCGGGGTTGTGTAGCTGTATGTTCTGCCCTGCGTGGTGACGGCGGAGAGCGTGAGCCCTTCGATGTCCTGCGGCAGCATGAACGCCGTGACCGCGACCTTCGACCCTGCGCTGAGCTGGATATAGGGGACGTCCCCCGACATCAGGTGCAGGGCCAGCACGTTCGATCCCTTGCCCGGGATAACCGAGCACCGGTCGGTTTCGATGTCGAACGTGAAGCCGCCCGCTATGGGGCCGTTTTCGCTCGACAGCACGAGCTTCTGTACCTCCGCGGCCTCCGAGAATCCCACCTGGATCGTAACCGTGGTCATCAGCGGGCGGAATCTGAAGGGTACCTCCGCGCCGCGTTCCACCCCTTGGGTGCATGCCGCCATATAGGCGTACTGCATGTTGCATTCGCCGTTGTGGTAGGTCTGTACGGCCGGGATTGCCGTCGCGACGATCGAGCCGCTGTTGGCCTGGACGGCGTCTGCCGGATAGAAGGCGTAAAAATCGTAGCTGGGACTGCTCCCCCACTGCATTCCCGTGTCGCTCAGGTCGGCTTCGCTTTCGGTCGCCCCGGAGACGCTGACTTCGACCTCCGCCCATTGCGGGGTCGTCTGCGGACAGATGATTCCCACGCGGTCGGCATTGCGCCAATAGATCGGGTAATAACCGTCCTGTAGCGGGCCGTAAGCCGTACGGGTTTCGTCCGTGGGGTCGGGCGCTTCATTGCCGATCGACAACCGGCAGACGATGGCATCGCCCCCTGTCGCGGGTGTTTCGGGCCCTTCGGGCAGTTCTGTCGTATCCTTTCCGCAACCGGCCAGCAGGAGCGCGAGCAGCGCGAGTCGGAAAATAGGTTTGTGTTTCATAACGTCAGGTTCGAATTGGCTGTTTGTAATTCAATACTCGTCGTCCGCATAATCCACCGGGCCCGGCCCGAGTTCGCCGCCGTGCGGCTGTGAAATCGCGAATCCTGCTTCGGCCGCAATTACGAGTATCTCCAATTCCGGCTTTATGTATGCTGCTTTCATCAGATTCGGTTTATAGATAAATCGGGACGGTATCCTGCTCCGTCCCGATCTGAAAAATTATTATATCGAAATTATTCGACCGTATAGGTGAAGTCCGCGAACTCTACGTGGTAAGATCCTGCGGTAGATAGTATCTTGATCATGAGACGCTGTCCGTTGGTGACCGTAAACGTATGGGTCTGCGTACCGGATTTGCACTTTTGGTCGTTGCCGTTCAGGATGTTGTTCCTGTCGCGGAGCCACGATTCGGTGATCGGGCCGTTGCCCGTTACGCCGATCCTGTACTCAATATTGCCTATACGGTTGGTCGCTACCTCGAAGGATACCTTCACGGTTTTCGAACCATCGCACTGGATCGGGGCCGTCACGAAAGCGCCGTTGTTTGCGTTGTTGAAGCCCGCAGGAATCTGCAGCTGGATGCGGTTCTTCTTGAGTTTGTCGTCGCCGTTCTTGTCGCTCTTGATCTCTGCCTGGTAAAAATACCAGTCATTGAAAATTCCTTCCGGGTCGTATTGGGAATCGACCGTGTAGAATCCGTTGTCCTGATAGGTATGCGTACCGTACTTCTGGTCGATGGCATCGGGTACGGTGATCGTCACCGTTTTCTTGTTGCAGGGTACGCTCATCGTGTAGTGGTGGTTGCGCTTCAGGCCGGCCAGCGTGAACGACTTGTCCGAGTAGGTCAGCCCGTCGGTAGTCATTACCTTCACGGTCATGGTCGAGTGGATGCCCACGGGGAGCAGGCCCACTACGAACTCTTTCCGGTTCGTGGGAACTGCGATCGAATTGGTTACGGACGATGCCGTGAAGTTCTCCAGGGCGTCGATCGTACCGGAGGTCGGCAATACGTTGCTGTCGGTCTCCAGGATGACTTTCTTGGGCGTTTCGTTCGCACCCAGTCCGAGCGAGATCTTGATGCGGGCCATCAGCGGTTTGAACGTGAAGTGTACGGGCAGTTGGGTCGTCGCCTCGTTGATTTCGAACGGCTCCTCCCAGATGTTCGTATACATGAAGTCATAGGCAGCCAGGTTGTCCGTGCAGTATTCCGATCCCCAGGTGTGCTTGAAGGTCTTGTTCACGGCGTCGAACGTGGCGTTGCAGTCGTACGGATAATAAGCCGCCGCCAGCGAGTAGGAACCGATGGGCACCTCGCCCGAGAACGTCGTGGTCGGGCCCGACTTGTCGGCCGTGAACTCGCATGTCATCGTCGCAGCTCCGTCGTAGAGGAGCACGGCGACTTTGTCACCGGCCACCCAGTTGGTCGTGGTGCCGTCGATGGAAGTACGGGTCTCCCCGGAAACCATCTCCTCGGGGATGGTTACCTGGACATACTTTTTCGGGCCGCCGGCCGGAGCCGTATCGTCCTTGCTGCACGCGGCCATGCCGACCGTTGCGAGCATTGCTATAACGAATAATTTTTTCATGGTGCATTTTCTGTTTTTGTCGTTAATTCCCAATGGATGCGTCGCTATTCGTAGTCATCGTAAGAGAGCGACCTGGTTCCGCCCAGCTCACCGCCGTCGGTTCCCGGTTCGATGCTGCTGCTTGCCGCGAATCCTTTTTCCACGCATACGGAGATCAGGTGCAGTTCCGGTGCTTCGTAAGTCATAGTTTGTTTTTTCATGGTCTTTTTTTATTGTTTGGTTATGTGATATGAGTCGCTTTTATTCCTTCCCCTTCCGGCCTTGTGCTACGCCCTTACGCAGAGCACGCGTATGCCGCGCTGCGCCCCGTCCGTGGGCAGGCACATTTCGACGATACCTGTCCTTTGTCCGGTTCGGTGGAGCCGCCGCAGTTCCGCTTCGACGCGCGTCTCTTCCGCTTCGGGAAGCTGCACCCCGATCCATATGTCGGATTTGTCGGGGGCGTATACGCGAACCCGTCCTTCTTCCAGATATGCGAGCAGGTAGTGCGGCGCCCGGCCGGATCCGGCGGTTGTGTCCGCTGCGGTCGATGTCTCTGTCCGGAGCATGCGGTAAAATCCGTTAGGGGTTGTCAATCTCCGTTTGTCCTGCTTATTCCACGATTACGGCGCGGTTCAGTTCCGGCTCTGCGAACCGGTTGTTGGTGTCGCCTTCGGCTTTCTTGACCAAACGGGACGGGTCGATGCCGTACTTGTCCTTCAAGAGGTTGTAGACGTACTCCATGCGCTGTTCGCTCAGCCGCTGGTTGATCTCCTTCGTGCCGGTATCCTTGTCTGCCGAGCCGATCAGCGTGAAGGTCTTGTCCTTGTCGGCCTTCATGGCGTTCCTTACGTAGAATTCGAGGTTGGTCTGCTCTTTCTTGTCGAGCGTGGCCTTGCCGATCTTGAAGAAGAGCGCCACGGGCGATGCGGATACCTTCTGCTCGGCAACCACCTTGGGCGGCATGTTGCGCAGCTTCTCGTTCTCGTCGCTCAGTTCCGAATTCTGCGATGCGAGTTCGTTGTTGGTGTTTTCGAGCCGCTTGATACGATCCAGGTACGACGTGTAGTCCACGGGCTGAGCCTGCGAGGCACGCTTGAAGCCGCGGCGGTTCAGGTTGAACGACAGCCCTGCCGTTACCGAGAGCATACCTTCGCCGATGCGGCCACCGCCCACGCCGTCGAAACGCTGGTTGACCAGCAGGCAGCGAGCTTCGAGCGTCAGGTCGAGCAGATCGCAGAGGCGCACTACATTCAGCAGACCTGCGTCGAAGCCGATTTCGTTGTCGTGGGTGTCGTTGCCATAGGAACGCGCCCAACCCACTCCGACGAAGGGTACAAAATTCCAGGTGCGGGTCTCCTTGTAGCCGCTCACGGCGTTCGAGAAGTTCCACATTGCATCGGCATGCAGGTACGATACGCCGAATTTCTCCTTGAACATGCTTCCGTCGGCACCCTTTGCGTATTTGGTGCCTGCGGTCGTCCACCCTTTGGCCTGCAGGCCGGAGTATCCGACGCGGGCGCCGATCGAGGGGGTGAACCATTTTCCGACATGGATGTCCAGTGCCGGGGCCATGCGTTTGCCGAATTTGCCGTAGGAGTCGTGTTCGCCGAAATAGATATTTACACCGCCGGCGACGCCGACGAAGATGTTGTCGAAAAAGCGGTTCGTTTCATAGGGGCCGCGCACGATGCGGTTCTGCGCATCGCGATTGCCGTTCTCCTGTGCCGTGGCGGCAAGGCTGACGATGATAAAGAGGGCAATAAGGTAGAGGCGTTTCATGTTTGAATGTTTTTGTAGTGATTAGAATTTTTTCCGGTATGTGTGGTCTCGTTGCGAGTCCGTTATTCGTGTTATCTGCCGTGTCCGGTACATGTGGCAGGCTACGGCTACCGCCAATGCCGAGGCGGCGATTGCCAGTAGCGACAGGATGAAATCGGCTGGTATCGTTGTTTCCATTTAATTTTTGCCGGATTCTGTATGATCGGTGATTGTTTGTTTTTCCATGAATGTGTTTTTGTTCGCTGACGAGAGAGGGCTAAAGCGAGCCTGTTCCTGTGTCCCCCGTGACCTGGGGCGTTGCCTGCGGCAACCGGAACCGGCTTTGCCTGAACAGGGCGGGTGATTCCAATTCTTCTATGTATATTTCTGATAAATAGGTTTGTATGAGGTTGTCGTACTCCTTGCACACTTTCTGGAGGGGCTGCATCGTGCGTGTATTTTCGTATGTCCAGAAAGTGTGCGAGACTTCATGCATGCCTCCGTCCAGCCTGCAGATCAGGTCGTGCAGCGTCGGGCGGTGGTTCGGGTTCCATTGGTAGAAGGTTCTTCCCGACTGGAATACGCAAATCAGGTAGTCCGTTTTGGCCGCCAGTTCCCGTAAAGTACGGCGATATATATAGGTGTCCGCATCGGGGCCCACACATGCAGCCTGCAATTCGCGGCCTTTCATCAGGGGAGTCCCTGCTTCCGACGCCTTGTGCAGTACGAGCAGTATCTTTACCGCCCACAGGATTCTTGCGGAAAACATCGAATGTAAATTATTAGTAACCAGTGATTTGTATGTGTTTTTCGTGACCCATTATTACCAATAATGGGTCTCCTTTGGCGTATGTGCTTGGTTACCAGTCGGTAAATACGCTGTTTGGACACTTTCCCGAAGGCATGGCGGGGGCTGTCAGGACATTTTCGGTCTGTCCGGAATAAAAATAAAAATAAAACGATACAAGATTCTTGTTTACAGTATCTTACGCTGAGATATGCGTTTTTTCCTCCTGAAAAATTTGGTTATGAATATAATTAATTCTATTTTTGCAGGTGAATTGAAACGTCTATAATACAACTTATTACGATTTCGTGACCCATTATTGGTAATAATGGGTCTTGATTTTTTTTATTGCCTGTTTCCTTTCGTCCTAACCAAAAAATCCGGATATTATACGAAACCGTCTTTTACTGCAAGTCGATGATTTTTCGATTGGCTTTGTCGATGATGTTGTGGTCGAGTTGTGCGAGATAGATGCGCGTCGTCCGTTCGGACGTGTGTCCCATCCCGGCGCTGATCACCGTGAGCGGTGTGCCGCAATCACGGGCCAGAGTTGCCCATGAGTGTCGTGCGACATAGAATGTCAGCGGTTCCGGGATATTGAGCAGGACTCCGATTTTTCGGATAAATTTATTCAGCTCGCGCTGCTGCTGGCGGTAATTGTCATAGCTGTCGTCTTTTGCCAGTATGGGGAGTATATAAGGCGAAGCATTGCTGTAACGGTCGATAATGTGCTGCAATTGCGGCTCGATGCGCATCGAGAGCATCTGCCCCGTTTTATGGCGTGCATAGGTCAATACGCCGTCATGGATGTCGCTGCTGCGCAGATATACCATATCTACGAACGACATGCCGCGGGTGAAGAAACTGAACATGAAGATGTCGCGTGCGAGGGAGTACTTGGGATGCAGCGCCGAGAGGTCGGCCGTGCATATCCGTTTGATGGTTTCGCGTGACAGCGCCCGTTTGCGCGTTACGGTCTGCCTGACGGTCAGGTGGAAGAAGGGATTGGGGAACGAGGCCGGTATGAACCGTTTTTTCACGGAACGGTTGTAAACCGCCCTCAGGTTGCGCAGGTGGAACGTCACCGTGTTGGTTGTCACGCCCCGCGCCCGGAGCCAGCGTTCGTAACGCTCTACCCAGCGGGCCGAGAGGTGTTGCGACGTCAAGTGCTGGCCGTCGAGGAAACTCAGCAGCAGCCTGTATGACGACCGGTAGTTCGCAGCCGAGCCTTTGCGCCCGGCTTTCTCGTAGTCGGAGATGTGTTTTGAGAAACACGACATGAAATCGAATTCATAATTACGGGTGCGTGTCATCCTTGCCGGGTATGGCCCGACAACCGGAAGCCGCCCCGTAAAGGCGGAATCTGGCGAGTACATAATAAAGTAAATTTAATTCGAAGAATTGGTCACTGGGTACAAAGATACAAAATTGTCGCCAATTATCCGCATGCATGTCGATGATATTGTGTGTTTTAGTTGCCCTCGGTGCGTATTTGCCGGGACTGTCATTTGTATATAATATACTGATTACTCAATATTTAATGCCCGGATTTGCCTCCGGATCCACCTCCTGTTTTATTTGTCTGAAATTTAGCGGACTAAATGAAATATTCGCCTTAAAAACGGGATTTTGCCCGCAAACCGTAGTATCCGCCGGCGCAGTGCGCCTCGGCGGAATTGCCCGGCAAACAGGGCTCCGGCAAAAAAAACGCCGCAGGTTTTCACAACCCGCGGCGCCTGCCGTTTCCGGAGGTAAATTATGTTTTCCTGCACAAATTACACTTCCGTTATCTTATATTCCCCGGCTCCGTCCAGCGCCCGCTGCAATTCCGCCAGCGGTTTTTCCCCGCCGCTGAACTCCACCGTCGCCACCGGGGGCTCCAGCTCCACGGTCGCACGTACTCCGTCGATTCCGTTCAGTGCCTTTTCGACGTGCATCCGGCAGTGCCCGCACATCATCCCTTCGATCCGATACTTCTTTTCCATCGTTTTTTCCATATTATTTATAGGTATTGGTTCTCTTCCGTCGTTTTTCCGCGCCCTGCCGCCCTTCGCCTTCAGTCGCAGGCTGTTCGCCACCACGCTGACGCTGCTCAGGGCCATGGCCGCCCCGGCCAGCATCGGGTTCAGCAGGAACCCGTTGAGCGGGAAAAGCACCCCGGCGGCGACCGGCACCCCGATCAGGTTGTAGATGAATGCCCAGAACAGGTTTTGCCGGATTGTGCGCACGGTTGCCGCTGAAAGGCGGATCGCGTCGGCGATTTTTCCGAGGTCGGGGGTCATGATCGTGATCTTGGCCACATCCATGGCGATGTCGCTCCCCTGTCCCATGGCGATACTCAGGTCGGCCTGTGCCAAGGCCGCGCTGTCGTTGATCCCGTCGCCGACCATCGCCACCCTGCGCCCTTCGGCCTGCAGGCGGCGGATATAGGCGGCCTTCCCGTCCGGCAGGACACCCGCCTCGCAGGCCGTTATCCCTGCTTCGGCGGCTATGGCACGTGCCGTCGCTTCGTTATCGCCTGTCAGCAGCCGCACGTCAAGCCCCATGGCGCGGAGCTCCGCGACGGCTTGTGCGGCGCCCGGCCTGATCCGGTCGGCGATGGCGGCGATGCCTACCGCTTCGCCCCCTTCGGCGAACCAGACGACGGTCTTCGCCGCCGCGGCCAGCCGATCCGCTTCCCGCAACAGGTGCGATGGCGCGGCGATGCCGTTTTCCTCCAGCAGCAGCCTGTTGCCTGCCAGGTACGTCCGCCCCGCCGCCACGCCCTTCACCCCGCGCCCGGGCAGGTTCTCGAAATCCGAAATAGGGATGCCTTCCCCTTTCAACCGCTCCGCGAGGGCTTCGGCCAACGGATGCTCCGAACGCGACTCCATGCTGTAAAATACCCGGCCCAACCGCTGCTCGTCCCCCGTCCACAGCAAATCCGTCACGATGGGTTTCCCTTCGGTGAGCGTCCCGGTCTTGTCCAGTACGACGGTGCCGATGCTTTTCGCCGTTTCGAGGCTCTCGGCATCTTTTATCAGGATTCCTGCCCCGGCACCCTTGCCGATGCCCACCATGATGGCCGTTGGGGTCGCCAGCCCCAGGGCGCAGGGACACGCCACGATCAGCACGGTCACGAAGGCCAGCAGCCCGTGCGTGAACCCGTCGTCGCCGCCCAATACGGCCCAAAGCACAAAGGCGATGAGGGCGACGGCGATGACGGCGGGCACGAATACTGCCGCGATCCGGTCGACCAGCTTCTGCACGGGCGCCTTGCTGCCCTGTGCCTCCTGCACCATGCGCACGATGTGGGCCAGCAGGGTCTCCGCCCCGACCCTTTCCGCCCGGAACAGGAACGACCCCCTCTGGTTGATCGTCCCTGCGTATACTTTCGCCCCGGCAGCCTTGCGTACGGCTGCGGGTTCGCCGCTCAGCATACTTTCGTCCACGTAGGAACTGCCTTCGGCGACCGTGCCGTCCACGGCGATCCGCTCCCCCGGCTTCACGACGACCGTATCCCCGGCCTGCACCTGCGCAAGGGGCACGGTTCGCTGCCGTCCCTGCGCGTCGGCGAGGGTTACGGTTTCGGGTTGCAATCCCATCAGTTTTCTGATCGCCGCAGCCGTGTCGCCCTTTGCCCGCTCTTCGAGCAGCCTGCCCAGCAGGATGAAGGCGACGATCATGCTCGCGGCCTCGAAATACACGTGCGGCTCGATGCCGCGGGCGAGCCAGAATCCCGGGAACAGCATGTTGAAGACACTGAACAGGTAGGCCGTGCCCGTACTTACCGCCACGAGCGTGTCCATGTTGGCCGTCCCGTGCCGCAGTTGCCGCCATGCGCGGATGTGGAACCCGCGTCCCAGCCAGAATACCACCGGGGTCGAGAGCAGCCACATGGCCGGGACGGCGTAAGGCATCGCCTCGAAGAACATGGCGATCGCCATGACGGGCAGTGCCAGCAGCATTGCCCACAGGGTGCGGCTCTTGAGCTGCCGGAGGTGTTCCGCCGGCGCCAGCTCCGCCTGTGCGGCGGCATCGGCGCCGGTGCCGGTCACCAGGTCGTAGCCCGCTGCGCGGACGGCTTCGCGCAGTGATCCGGGGGCCGTACGCGCCGGGTCGTACTCCACGGCGGCGTTCGCCGCCGCATAGTTGATACGCGCCGCATACACGCCCGGTTGGTGCGCAAGGACTTTTTCGACCCGTGCAGCGCAGGCGGCACAGCTCATGCCGAGCACGGGGAATATCGTTTTCACGGTTTTGTCGGTTGCCATTGTCGTCTGTCTTTGGTTATGCTGCAAAGATAGGGGCTTACCCGGCTTCCGCCGTTATAAAATTATGGATGTGATTTACATGATTCGGGAATATTTTCCGCCGTGCGGATTGCGACCGACAGCCCGGATATCCGGCCCTTGTCCCGTTCGCGTCGCACTCGTTGCCTCTGTGTTGGGCTCGTTGCCGTTGTGTTGCCCTTACTCCGTCCTTGTCCGCCACCGTTCGTGCCGCGTCCGTGCTCCCGCAAGGATCCCGGGATGTGCGGGGATATATCTTCGGGTGCCTTTCGCGGGCGGGGGTGCCGGGCTGGCTCCCCGGGCGTCCTCACGGCAGGATACGTCTCCAGCTCCCCTATACCTGGTCGAGCGGCCGGCGTTTCCGGTCGCTCCGCTTCCGGAATTCGCTGGGCGTTATGCCCGTGACGCTTTTGAACTGGGCGCTCAGGTGCGCCGTGCTCGAATAGTTGAGTTTGTCGGCGATCTGGCCGAGGGACAGTTCATTGTATACCAGCAGTTCCTTGACCCGTTCGACCCGCTGTGCAATGTAATATTTTTCCAGCGTGATACCTGTCATCTCCGAGAACAACTTGCTCAGGGCACTGTAATCGCTGTGGAATTTCTCCGACAGGTAATCCGACAGGTTCGTCCGCATGCCGTCGTCGTGGTAGTGCGCCAACTCGATCACTGCGTTGCGCAGCCGTTCGATCAGCAGCGAGCGCCTGTCGTCGATCAGTTCGAATCCCACGGCCTCCAATGCCGTATTCAGCGCTGCCTTGGCCTCCGGCGGCAGCTCTTCCTGTACGATGGCCTTGCCCAGCTCGATGTGGAGAGGCGTCAGCCCCAGCCCTTCGAGCAGCTGCCGTACGACCAGTATGCACCGGTTGCAGACCATGTTCCTGATATGTAGCGTCGTCGTAGCCATATGCTGCAATACGGGTGCTAAATTAACGAAAATTAGCCGGGATTCCATGTTTTTGCGGCTTTTTCTGCTGCCGGATCATCGCTCTTCCTCCGCGGGCAAGTACCCGCCGCTGGCGCTGGCTGCCGGTGCCTTTCCCCGATTTCCTGCCGCACCCCGCCGCACCTTCCGCCGGTGCCTTTCTCCATTTCCGGCCGTACCCAGCCGCGCCCTGTGCTCCTTTACCCGTTGCGAGCTCACCTCCTCGCTTCTGCCGCCCACTGCTTTCATCCGGCCCGGGCTCGCTATTTTTGATGAGTTCCGCCGGAAATTTACCTAAAACTGGCGATTGTGCCGTTTCCGGGGCAGGCCTACCTTTGTCCCACTCTGCAAACAGAAATTATGACGCGAATCTTACATTGCCTGACATTCATTTTCGGCGTGCTTCTGCTTTCGTGCCCGGCCAGCGCGCAGCCTGCGGCGGGCGGCAAGGTGGTGTTCGAAGTCACCGATTCGCTGCATACCCCGCTCGCCTACGCCACCATCGCGCTGAAAGCCCATGCGGACGGGAAGATGTACGCCGCGACGACGGGTCTCGACGGTAAATGCGTCTTCACGCTTCCTGCCGACATGTACGATGCCGGCATTACGTTCGTCGGGTACGAACCGCGGCACATGTCGGTTGCGGCCGTTGAGGCGCGCGACCAGTACCATACGGTGCGCCTTCGTATCGCCTCCGTCTCCATCCAGGACGTCGTCGTCACGGCCTCCGAATCGAAGGGGGTCACCAGCTCCTCGGTGATCGACCGCAAGGCGATGGAGCACATCCAGCCGTCGAGTTTCGCCGACCTGCTTGCACTGCTTCCGGGCGGCTCCTCCTCGTCGCCGGTGTTGTCGGCGCCCAATACGATCCATCTGCGCGAGATCGGCATTTCGAATGACGATTACGCCACTTCGTCCCTCGGTACCTCTTTCGTCATCGACGGCGCCCCCATGCGCAACGACGCCAACATGCAGTATATTCCCGGGGCCGACCAGCTCCTCGAACGCAAACTGTTTATAAACAAGGGTGTTGACATGCGGTCGATCTCCACCGACGAGATCCAGCATGTCGAGATCGTCCGCGGTATCCCCTCGGTCGAGTACGGCGACCTGACGAGCGGTCTGGTGAAGATCGAGCGAAAACGGGGCGGGAAGGCGCTGACCGCCCGTTTCAAGGCGGATATGGACAGTAAACTCTTCTCCGTCGGCAAGGGTTTCGAAATTCCCGACCGCGGCCTCACGGTCAATATCGGCGCCGATCTGCTCGACTCCAAGGCCGACCCGCGCAACAAACTCGAAAACTACAAGCGCATGACCGGGTCGCTGCGCATCCATAAAACCTGGGACGCTTCGCCGGATCACACCCTCGCACTGGGTACGAACCTCGACTATACCGGGTCGTTCGACAACCGGAAAGTCGACCCGGAGAGCAACAACGGCAATCTCGACGACTTCAAATCCAAATACAACCGCTTCGCGCTGAGCGTCGGTTTCGATTACACCTCGAAGAAGGAGGGCTTCTTCCGCTCCTTCGAAGCCACCGCTTCGGTCGATTACTCGCGCGACCGCATCGAGCGCCGGAAGTTCATGCAGGTGACCCGCCCTACGGCCGTGCCCAACAGCCTCGCCCCGGGCGAACACGACGCCCAGTTCCTCGAAGCGAGCTACATTGCCGACCTGACGGTCGACGGCCAGCCCCTGAACGCCTATGCCAAGGCACTGGCCACCTTCGGGGTCAAGACCGCCGCGACCTCCAGCACCATCGTTGCGGGAGCCGACTGGGCGCTGGACAAGAACCTCGGGCGCGGGCAGGTATACGACATGCTGCACCCCCTTTCGTCCGACGCCGCCACGCGCCCGCGGGCCTACAGCGACATTCCGGCACAGCACGACCTCGGCCTGTTCGTCGAGGACAATACGACGGTCGCCCTCGGCCGCTCGCGGCTCGAAGTGATGGCCGGCGTGCGCGCCACCACCATGCTCAACCTGTCGCGGGAATACGCCCTGCGCGGCAGGTTCTATTTCGATCCCCGTTTCAACGCGCGTTTCGCGTTCCCGGTGTTGAAGCTCGGCCGCCGTACGCTCGAAACCGCCGTTTCCGGAGGCGTCGGATGGCATACCAAGACGCCGACGATGGATCAGCTCTACCCCGCACCGCTCTACTACGATTTCCAGCAGCTCAATTATTACCACGCCAACCCGGCTTTCCGCCGCATCAACATGGTGACCTATGTCGTCGACCCGACGAACTATTCGCTCGGCGCCGCGCGCAATTTCAAATGGGAGGTGCGCGGCGACGTGACGTTGGACGGCAACCGCTTTTCGCTCACCTATTTCGAGGAGGACATGAAGTCGGGGTTCCGCACGGCGAACCGCTATGCGAGCTATACCCGCAAACAGTACGATTACAGCGGCGTGGACGATTCCCAGCTCGAAGGGCCCCCTTCGCTCGAAGGCATGCCCTACACGGTCGACACGCTGGTGCGTGCGGCGGGCGTGGCGACCAACGGCAGCCGCACCCGCAAGCGGGGCGTCGAATTCACCTTCTCCTCGCAGCGCATCGAGTCCCTGCGCACCCGTCTGACGGTCACCGGAGCCTGGTTCCGCACCGAATACGGCAACAGCGACCCGGTATACGAAAATCCCGGGACGGTCATCAACGGCAAGCCGTATGTCTACACCGGGATCTATGCTTCCGACGGCAACTACATCCGGGAGATGTGGCATACCAATTTCATGGTTGACACCGACATTCCCCGCCTGGGGCTCGGCTTCTCGTTCACGTTCCAGTGCCGGTGGCACTACCGGCAGTACAACGGCGCCAAGAGCAGCCGCCCGTTCGCCTATTTCGGCCCCGACGGGGTCGTCCGTGACTACACCGACGAATCGGCCGCCGATCCCTACCTCAAGTGGCTCGTCCGCTCCTACAACCAGGCGGCCTTCCGTTGGGAAAACATTCCTTTCTACATGACTACCAACCTGAAAGTCACCAAAAAGCTCTTCCGCGAGAAGGTGATGGTGGCCATGTTCATTACGCAGATGTTCAATTACATGCCGAGCTACAAGATCGACGGCGTGCGCGTACGCCGCCATGCATCCCCTTATTTCGGAATGGAAGTTAATTTCAGGCTATGACGCTATGAAGAAGATATTGTTCACCCTGCTCCCGTGCTGTGCCGTGCTCTGTTCCTGTGTGGAAAAGAATACGGAGGCCCTGTTCACCGAAGCGACGCTTACGGCCGTCCTGCCCGATTCCCTCCAGATGGTGCGCTTCCAGGCTACGGCGGTGTTCACCAACGCCAATACCAGGCGTTCGGTCTCCTCGTCCGATTTCCGCGACGGGGTGCTCGCGATCCGGTTGCAGAAAGGGATCTATTCGATAAAGATCGGCAGCGGCAGCACTGTCGAATACATTGTCAAATCCACCGGCGAATCGCACATGCGGCAGGTGACGGCCGATGCGCGGGCGGCGTTGCTCCGCGATGCGGAATCCGTCTCAGTCGATTTGCTCTGGTATGAAAACGCGGTGTCCGGGAGCGCCGGTGCCGACCGATGATGGGAATTCTGCGCACCATACTGTTCGCTGCAACGGGGCTTGCAGCCACCGGCGCAGCCTTTGCGCAGCAGACCGATTCGGCCTCGCTGTTCCGCACCCAGCGCGAACATGCGTCGCCCGTCGCGGCACTCGCGGCTACGGCCTATGCGACTCCGGCGCTCCGCAGCGAAGCCTTCGCCGGTTCCCTCTCCGAAATTTCGGTCGGCTACGAAATGCGGCGCGAGGAGAAAGCCCTCGAACAGCAAAAAGGCGACGGCGGCGATTTCGGCCGCTTCTCGGCCGGGAGCTACAAACATATCTCCGGCAAGGGTACCGTCTGGGGCGATGCCGGTTACCTCCGGGGTGCCAAACGCAACGTCGTGTGGAACGCCTCGTCGGACTACGACCTGGTCTTCCCCTATGTCGTCGCCGACTCCATTGGCGGGGATCTCACCTCTGAAGAGTACACTTTCGGCGGCGGTTACGGGCACCGCAGCGGCAGGTATACCTGGGCGTTGGAGGCCGGTGCCCGCGCCCTGCACGAATACCGCGACTCCGATCCCCGGATCCGGAACGTCGCCATCGACATCGACGCCGGCGCCGGCGCTTCCGTGCGGATGGGGAACTACCGCCTGGGGCTTTCGGCCGCACTCCGCGTCTACAAGCAATCGGGTTCCCAGATACAGTACGCCCATTCCGCCGGCGAGAAGGGCGTCTACCACCTCTCGGGCCTCGGGTCGCATTACGCCGGGTTCGAGGGCAATGCGAACTCCCAGACCCGATATCGTGGCAGCGGCTACGGGCTGACGCTCGCGCTGGTGCCCGATGCGGGGCGCGGGGGCCTGCACCTTGCGGCGGGGTACGAGTACCTGCACATCGAAAAGGAGCTGCCCGGCAGTGCCGACCTGGTGTTGCAGAAGGTCGTTCCCCGGTCGTTCCATGCCGAGGCCGCCTGGCTGGGGGGCTCGGGAAACGGCCTGCGCTGGGGCGTCGCCCTGAAGGCGCGCTACGACTACCGCCGCGGGGATGAGGGCATCGTGGACGACAACAACTCTTCCCAGGGGAGCGGGACGCTGGGATTCCTGACGTTGTTCGAATACAGCGCCCTGCAGGGGCGCGCCGAGGCGGTGTTCGGCGTGGAGGCGGCGGGCCATGCGTGGTACGTCTGCCCGTGGGGCGAATACCGGCGCCGGACATCGGACTACCTCTACCCTGCCCAGAACATGGAATTTACCCGTGCCGGCGGCGGTGTCGATTTCCGCTGCGTGTTGCAACGCCGCAGCCTGCTCCTGCGCCTTGAAGCCGGAGGCGGCTATACCGCGGGCCTGGATTCCGACCTCACGCTCCCTGTCGCCGACCTCGCCGCGCCGCTCGTCCGCATGGTGCAGTACGACTACGGCCGCCTGCGGCAGGATGCCGCTACATTCCGGCTGGGGCTGCGTGCCGATTACGCGCTGCGCCGCCGGATGTCGCTCTTCCTCGCGGCGGATTACGGGGGCGGGCTTTACGGCGACAACACGGCGGCGCACCATGCGCGGGTTGCCTGCGGCATTGCGTTCTGAAACGGATAATATTCACCTAAATAATTTTTTAAACCTATGAGTATCAAACATCTTTTCTATGCAATCGCGGCTTCGGGCATCCTGCTGGGCGCCGCATCGTGCTCGGACAACGAACCCGGAACCGGGGCCGATCCCGTGGATTTCACCCTCAAACTGAACATGCCGATCAGCCTGACCGATCCGCAGCTATCTTCCGTCGACGTGGCCTTCACCCGGGTTGCGACGGGCGATGTCGTCCGCGTCACCGAATTCGCGTCGGCGGGAAGCGGTGCCTATGAGGTCGGTGCGACCCTCGAGGAGGGGTCGTATAACATCGCCGTGTCGGGAAAGATCAGCTACACGGTCGACGGCAAGACGGCCGACCGCGATATCGAGGCCTCGCGCGAAGGGGTCGCCGTGTCGGCCGCATCGAACACACTGACCGTCGAGACGACCGTGGCTGCGATGAAATCCGATGATTTCGTCATCGAGGAGATTTTCTATACCGGAACCGAGACCCCCGAGGGGATGCCCTATTACGGCGACCAGTATATGAAGATCACCAACAACTCCGACAGGACGCTCTACGCCGACGGGCTGGTGATTTTCAAGTCGGCCTTCATGACGGTGGATAAATACGACTATACGCCCGACATCATGTCGGATTATTTCACCGTCGACGGCGGCCTCATCCTGCCCGGTTCGGGTACGGACTACCCTGTGGCCCCGGGCGCTTCGGTCGTCATCGCCGACACGGCCATCGACCACACCGAGTTCAATTCGCTGTCGCTGGATCTCTCGGGCGCGACGTTCGAGTATTTCAACTCGCTGGACGACGAGGACATGGACAACCCCAACGTCCCCAACGTGACGACGCTCTTCGCCGACGACTTCTGGACATGGCATAACCGCGGTTTCTATACCTATGCGATCGGCCGCCTGGGCGAAGGCGTGACCGCCGAGAGCTTCGCCTCGGACTACGCCTATACGGTCGAGTACGATATGGTCGTCCCCGACTACGGCACCTTCCCCATGAGCGACGACTTCTGGAAAGTCCCCAATTCGTGGATCGTCGACGTGGTGAACCTCTCGATCGAGGAAATGTTCGCCTGGATCGTCACCTCGCCGCTGCTCGATGCGGGCTGGACTTACTGCGGCAAGATCGACGGCGATGAAACCCGCTTCGGCAAGAGCGTCCGCCGCAAAGCGGTGAGCACGACCTCTGCGCCCTACTACATGGATACGAACAATTCGACCACGGACTTCACGCCCGAGGCCACGCCGTCGCTCAAGAACTGACCTTCCCATGACGGATTCCGTAATCGAATGCCGCAACCTGACCCATTATTACGGGGAGCGGCTGATCTATAAAGACCTGAGTTTCGAGGTTCCGCGCGGGCGGATCCTCGGACTTTTGGGTAAGAACGGCACCGGTAAGACCACCACGATCAACATCCTGAGCGGTTACCTCCGGCCCCGTGCCGGCGAGTGCCTGATCTTCGGCGAAGACATCCGCACGATGTCTCCCCGGACGCGGGCGCGCATCGCCCTGCTCATCGAAGGGCATGTGCAGTACGCCTTCATGACCATCGAGCAGATCGAACGTTTCTATTCGAAGTTCTATCCGCGCTGGAACCGCGACGCCTACTACGGCCTGATGGAGAAGCTCCGCGTGGCGCCGCGGCAGCGTATTTCGCGCATGTCCTGCGGCCAGCGTTCCCAGGTGGCGCTCGGGCTCATCCTGGCGCAGGATGCCGAGCTGCTCGTACTCGACGACTTCTCGATGGGGCTCGACCCCGGCTACCGGCGCCTGTTCGTGGAATACCTGCGCGAATACGCCCAGGGCGAGGAGAAAACCGTTTTCCTCACGTCGCATATCATCCAGGACATGGAGAAACTCGTCGACGACTGCATCATCATGGACTACGGGAGCATCCTCGTGCAGATGCCCGTGGCCGAACTGCTCGCCACATTCCGCCGCTATACGTTCGATGTGCAGCAGGGGGTGGTGCTTCCCGCCGGGTCGGGCATTTACCATCCCGCCGTGCTGAACGGCCGCGCCGAGCTCTATTCGTTCGATTCGCCCGCCACGGTGCAGGGCGTGCTCCAGCGCGCCGGGATCGCCTGCGGCGACCTGAAAGCCGAGGCGATGAACCTCGAAGACGCCTTTATCGGGCTGACCGGAAAATATTAAACCGCGATACTATGATCAAAGCCATATTTTACAAAGAGTGGATCAAGATGCGCTGGTTCTGTCTCGTGGCGGCCCTGTTCCTTGCCGGGTTCACGGCCTATGCCCTGCTGCGGGTTCAGCGCGTAATAACCTTCAAGGGGGCTGCCCACATCTGGGAAGTCATGCTCGAAAAGGAGGTCGTCTTCATCGACATCCTCCAATACCTGCCCGTGCTGCTGGGCGTATTGCTGGCGCTGGTGCAGTTCATTCCCGAGATGACCCACAAGCGTCTGAAACTCACCCTGCACCTGCCTTTCCCGCAGCGGAAGATGATCCTGCTGATGATGGGCGTCGGGCTTGCGGCGCTGGCCGTGCTGTCCGCCGTGCAGGCGTTCGTGCTGTGGTGCTACTTCCACACCCTGCTCGCCCCGGAGCTGGTCTCCCGCATCCTGCTGACCTCGCTTCCGTGGTACCTGGCCGGGCTGGCGCTCTATCCGCTTGCGGCCTGGGTATGCCTCGAACCGACGTGGCGGCGGCGAGTCGCCGACATCCTGGTCGCCGTGGGCGTATGCCGCCTCTTCTTCCTGTCGGAAACCCCGCAGGCCTACGACGGCATGTTGCCATGGCTGCTCGCGCTGCTACTGTGCGTATTGTTCTTCCCGCTGCTCTCGGTTTATCGTTTCAAGCAGGGGTGTCAGGATTAAAACGAAAATAACGGATTTATGATAAAGACTATCAAGACCGCCGTCATCCTCCTCGCCACGCTGTTGCTGGCGTGGCTGCTGCCGTGGTTCTACACCTTCCTCTTCGCATCGCCGTCGTGGTCGCCCTTCACCCTTTACAGCTGCGTGACGCATAGTTTCGCGTCGATTTCCTACGACGGGGAGGGAAAGATCGCCGGGCGCGATTTCAAGGGCAATACCTACACCGAACACCAGTTCGACAGCATCCTCCCGATGTTCTACTACCGCCAGCTTGCCTCCGAAGGGCGTTTCCCGTCCCGCATCGAGGGCGTTGCGGTCGATGTCCGCGACGCCGAGCGCTCGGGCTTCATCTTCCGCAGCTCCCCTTCCGAGATCAACCGCCGCAAGCCCGGGCTCTATCAGTTGCTGGAGTCGATGCCCGCGCGGGTCGATTTCAAATCCCCCACGGACGTGTTCCGCATCACGGGGGATGGGATCGAGTTCGTGGACATGGCTACCAATACCCTCGACCGGGCCAAGAGCGATGCCTTCACCCGTGTGATGAAGGACAAGGGCTTCGCATTCCCCGCGCGCGTCATCGCCGGCAATGCCTCGACCCGCAAGGACTATGACAACGGTTATTTCATTGTCGACAACGATTTTAAGGTCTATCACCTCAAGCAGATGCGAGGTCGTCCGTTCGTCCGCCGTACGGATATTCCCGCTGAGTTGGGGATCCGCCATATCTTCGTCACGGAATATGCCGACCACCGGCTGTTCGGCTTTTTGGTCGACAAGGACAACCGCTTCTACGCCCTCGAGGCCGAGGATTATTCGCTGCATGAGCTGCCCGTCGGGACGTTCGACCCCGCGCGGGAAGGGATGATGATTATCGGCGACATGTTCTATTGGACGGTGACGGTGCAGGCGCCCGAGTCCGAACGGCTCGTGGCGGTCAATGCGCGCGATTACTCGCGTGCCGACGAATACGTGCCTCGATCCGCCGCCCAAACGTGGGAACGGCGGGCAGAGTACCTTTTTCCCTTCAGCCTGTCGTTCACCTCGCCGCTCGACGGCTACGTGAAGCCGCGCCTTGCCGATTTCTCCTGTCTCGCCTTCGGGCTGGGGGCGGTGCTGGCCGTGGTTTATGCCGTGCTGCGCCGCCGCGTGCCGCCCGGCAAACGGGTGCTCCGCATTGCCGGCATCGTGCTCTTCGGGCTTTTCCTGTTCATTCCCCTGCTGGTGCTGGAACCCCCGAGGGCGTAGCACCCCCGGTTATCGCATGTAAAAGGCGGCTGTCGTTCGACAGCCGCCTTTTTTAGGGGTTCGCTTTCCGTCGTCAGGCGAAAAACATGAACAATACCGGGATGAGTATCCCCGCCAGCAGTTCTATCCCGCCGCGCCCCCACAGCCCTTTCGGGCCGCGCAGCATCACCAGCCCCGAGACGACGATTACCACCAGGCTCGCGAGGAATACGTCCGAGAACACCGTCCACCAGCGCGACGGGTTGTAATGCAGCCGGTTCATGCTGCTCAGCAGCGGCCGCTTGCGGATCGACTCGTACACGGCTTTGCGCGTCGTGAGGTCGGCCGTGAGCGAACTGCCGCCGCGGATGAATACCTTGAGCTGCCCCTGCTCGGGGAAATAGTGTTTCAGGTAGTTTCCCTGCTCGCCCACCAGGCGGAGCGCCTCTTCGGCATCCCTGCGGGTCCACTGCTGCTGTGTCCGGGGCAGTGTTTCCGGCAGCGTCACCTCCTGCCTGCGGATCGAATAGTCGGAGTTGAAATCGCGCTTGTGGTTGAGCATGAACCCCGAAGCGGCATAGATCAGCAATACGCCCGAAAAGAAAAAGGAGAGGTCGCGGTGAACCGGCCTGCTCCATTTTCTTACGGCGGACATGAATTTGGTCTTTCCCATGCCCTCCTATTCCAGGACTTCGTAATTGCCCCCTTCCACGTGGTAGAACGAGAGGTATTCCTTGCCTTCCTTGGCTTTGCGGTCGGCGATGCGTGCCCGGAAGCCGGCGATGCGTTCCCCGACGCTGCTCGCCACCGATTCGCCGCGGGCCTGCTGTTCCGCGCTGCATCCGGCCTCGCCCTCCCCGTGCTGTTCGGCGAGCTGGTCTTTGACCTCCCGCTCCCATTCGGCCAGGTAGGCTTCGTCGATGCGGTCTTCGACCAGCGTGCCCGTCACACGGACGAGGTTGTTCACGCATTCGGGCTTGAAGGCACCGATCTTTTCGCCCGCTTCGATCCGGATGACTTGTGTGTCGTCGGTACCCATCAGGAATATTTTGCGGCCCCCGTGGCGGCAGATATGCGTGCATACGCCCTCCACGGTGACTTGTTTCCCGGTCAGCTTTTCCGCGTCGGCGAGCAGGTTGTCCACCTCGAGTGCCGTTGCGGCCTGTGCCGTTTCCGCCGCCTGCTTCCTGTTGTTCGAATTGCCGCCACATCCTGCGGCCATGAGCGCCGCCGCGGCGATTACCAGATATACGATTAGTTTTTTCATTTTTCTATGTTTTGTCGTTCGGGGGGACTATGCCGTCCGCACCTTGCGTTTGCAATAGCGTTCGCATTGTCCCGTAATGTCGTATCCGAGCATGGCGCCGAGCATGAAATCCTCTTCGGGCGAGAGTTCGTTGAGCGGTTTGTGGACAAATGTCTTCACCGCGTCCAGGCAAAGCCTGTTGCCGAAGTAAAGGTTTACCTTATTATCCGTAACCGGCTGTGTCAGATGGGCTATGCCCAGCCGGTCGAGCCGATCGCACACCAGTGACGCACAGGTGCGGCACATCGTGCACAGCACCAGGCTGCGTACCCCTTTCTGAAACTCATAGATGTGGTGCATGAAGAGTTTCATCGAACCGTAGCGGCTGAAGTCCTCGGCGCTCATGGCTACTCGTTTTTAATCTGTCCGCACCATGCCGCCACCCGTTCGTCGGTTTTGCCCGGGTCGCTTTCGTCGATGGCCAGCCCGACGAACTTGCCGTCGCGCACGATGAGCGAGGCGATCGAACCGTAGCCCGCGGGCGCGTAGGAACCTACGAACGTGCATCCCGTGTCCTGCAACCCGTCGTAGATCAGTCCCACGGCGTCGCAGAACGTATCGGGATAGGAACCGCTGTCGCCGCAGCCGAATATGGCTACCTTCCTGCCTGTCAGGTCTTTGGCCTTCAGTGCGTCGAGGAACGAATACCAGTCGTCCTGCAACTCGCCGCAGCCCCACGTCGAGGAGCCCACGACCAGCAGGTCGTATTTGTCGGCTTCGTCGGCGGATGCGTCCGCCACGTTGTGTACGTCGGCGGATGCCACGCCCAGTTGTTTTGCGATGTCTTCGGCAACAGCCTCGGTCGTCCCGGTCGTGCTGCCATAAAAAATTCCGGTCATAATTTTCGCTGTTTTTTGGTTTTGTGCAAAGTAACGTGATTTTTTGCGGCGGGGCAATACCGATTTTTCGGGGTTTTCGCCCCGCCGCATACCGTCAAGAGGTGATACTCCACCCCGCCGTCCGCTCCTGTATGGCCCACAGCCGGGCATAGAGCCCTCCGTGTGCGACCAGTTGGTCGTGCGTCCCCTGCTCGGCGATCCGCCCCTGATCCAGGACGACGATGTTGTCGGCATTGCGGATCGTTTTCAGCCGGTGGGCGATCACGATCACCGTGCGCCCTGCGATCAGGGTATTGATGGCACGCTGTACCTCGACCTCGTTTTCGGGGTCGAGCGATGCGGTAGCCTCGTCCAGCAGGATGGTCTGTGCGTCCTTGAGGATCGCACGGGCGATAGACAACCGCTGCTTCTCCCCGCCCGAAAGCGTACAGCCGCCTTCTCCCACCATCGTGTCGTACCCTTTGGGCAGCCGCATGATGAAGTCGTGGCAGCATGCCTTCTTTGCCGCGGCGACGATCTGCTCGTCCGTGGCGTCGGCCTTGCCGAAGCGGATGTTGTTGCGGATCGTGTCCTGGAACAGGTATACATCCTGGAATACCATCGAAATGTGGCGCATCAGCGATTCGGGTTCGATCTCGTCCATCCGTACGCCGTTGAACAGCACGTGTCCCCGTTGCGGGTCGTAGAACCGTGCGCAGAGTTTCATCAGCGTGCTTTTTCCGCTTCCCGACGGGCCTACGAGCGCCGTCAGCGAACCTTGCGGCAGCGTGAGCGATACGTCGTGCAGCACCTCCTTGTCGCGGTAGGCGAACGATACCCCTTCCAGCGTGATGTCGCCGTTTTTTGGGGCTTTGCGGCTGCCCGTCATTTCCGGTTCCTCCATCAGGCTGAGTATGCGCCCTCCCGCGATGGAAAAATAGCGGAACTCCGCGAAATTCGTCAGTGCCGAAGTCAGCGGGTCGAAGACGCGCGAGCCGACGATCAGGAACATCACGAACATCAGCAGCGATAGCGTGCCGTCCAGCAGCAGGTATGTCCCGCACAGCACCATCAGCGTCAGCCCCGCCCGTACGACGGTGATCGACAGCAGAACGAAAGGCCCCAGCAGTGCCTCCTGCCGGATGCAGGCGCGGCGCAGTTGCGCGAAAGCCTCGCGCAGGCGGACGAACCGTCCCCCTACCATGTTGTAGGCCTTCATCACCCGGATGCCTTGCAGGTACTCCTCCAGCCGGTTCCCGGCTTCGATTTTCGCGGCGATCTGGCGGCTGCTCAGTTTCTGCTGGATTCTGGTGCTCGCCAACAGGATGCCGATTGCCAGCGGCAGCGCCACGAACATCGCCGTAGCCATGCGCCAGTCGATCCACAGCAGCGTGAGGAATGCCAGCACGGGCATCACCATCGCCCCCATCAACTGCGGCAGATGGTGTGAGATGCCCGTCTCGGCCATCGTGAAATCGGTGATGAGCATCGACGACAGGTCGCCCGGGTCGCGGCGCGACAGGAATCCGAGCGAGAGCTTGCGCAGGTGCTCGGCCAGGGAGATGCGCCCTTCGGCGCTCATTTCGTAGGCACCCCGGAAATTGGCGCGGTAAGCCGCGCGTTCGGCCAGTGCCATGGCCGCCATGTAGATGGCCAGTATCCCGAAGATCGTCCACAGCCGTGCGGTGTCGAGCGGCGTGCCGCTGCCGTCGCAGGCCCGGAAAATGACATTCACCGCCTCGATCGAGAGGCAGAACGGCACGATGTTGACCAGGTTGGCGAGCATCGTGAAGCCGACCGGTTTGCGGAGACGCTCCGTATGGCCGACCGTAATATTCTTGATCGCATTCATCGCCTTCCTCCGTTTTGGTCGTTTCGGGCCTGTTTGCGTGCTACGATGCACAACTCCTCCTTTTCCCGCCGGTATACGGCGATATCCGCGAATCCGGCTGCTGCGAGCAGCGTTTCCAGCCGTTCGGCCGGATATACCCTCATCCCGTCGATGCGGCTCGTCCACATTTCGTTCGCCGGGTCGCTCATCTCGCTGCACAGCAGGAACCTGCCGCCGGTCTTGAGCACACGCGCCACCTCGGCGAACGCTTCGGGAAGGTCGTCCCAGAAATAAACCGTCTCGAAAGCCGTGACCGCACCGAACGTCCCGTCGCCGTACGGCAACTTCCCGACGTCGCCCCTCTCTACGAAGCAGCGCGTTCCCAGCAGCCTGCGGTTCTTCCTGCGGGCGAATGCCACGCTTTCCTGCGACAGGTCGATGCCGTACGCCTTGCCGGCGGGGCATCGTTTGAGAATCTGCGCGAGGTTGGCACCGCCGCCGCATCCGATGTCCAGTACGCTCCAATCGGCCTGCCACTCCATGCAGCCCATGCCCCATCGCGCCAGCGATGCGTGCCCCCGGTTCATGCCCCGCAGAACCAGTCGTCCGAAGAACCCTTCGGGCTTGCGGGTATTTTGCAGGATTTTGTTGATGAAACTCTTCTTTGCCATGATTCTATGCTCTTTTTTCTTTGGTGTCTAACTGCCAGCGGAACGCGTCGGTATAGGCGTCCCACATCTTTTTGTATACCCCGTCGGTCTTGCTCAGCACTTCGTGCCGCCCCGATTGTACCAGCTGCCCCTGCCTGAGGACGAGTATCTGCTGTGCCGCGACGATCGACGAAAGCCTGTGGGCGATGATGATGACCGTCTTGTCCCTGATCAGGTGTTGCAGCGCCTGCTGCATCTTCCACTCGTTTTCGGGGTCGGCGAATGCCGTCGCCTCGTCCAGTACCAGTACCGGGGCGTTTTTCAGGATCGCACGCGCCACGCATACCCGCTGGGCCTCGCCGCCCGAAAGGTAGACGCCCCTGTCGCCGATCCGGGTCGCATAGCCGTCCGGCAGGCGTTCGATGAATTCGTGGCACTGCGCCGCCTTCGCCGCCGCAACGACCTCTTCGTGCGTGGCATCCGGGCGCCCCGTACGTATGTTTTCGTAGAGTGTGTCGTAGAAGAGGAATGTCTCCTGGAATACGAACGACACGATGTCCATCAGCCGTTCCGTAGCGATCTCCCGGATGTCGATGCCGCCGATCCGTATCTCGCCCTGCCCGACGTCCCAAAAGCGCGGGATCAGGTTCGCCACGGTCGATTTTCCCGAACCCGAGGGCCCGACCAGCGCCGTGATCTCTCCCTGCCGTGCCGTGAACGAAATGTCGCGCAGGGCCTCCGTGCGGGTCGCTTCGGCTTCGTTCGAGTACGAAAAACCCACATGGCGGAACTCTATGTCGTAGGTCGTGGGAACCCGGGGCTCGGCCGGCTCGGGAACGGGGCGGCGGTCGAAAATACGGTCGATGCGCACTACGCCCTCGTTGATTTCGCGCGTGCCTCCGCCCAGGTACATCAGTTTGTAGACGGGCGATGCTACGCCCGGCCCCATGACGATGAAGAACAGCCAGACGGCCGCCAGCGCGATGTCGCCCGGCGATCCGCCCACCAGCAGGATGCCGATCGGGAAGAAGAAGGTTACCAGTGAGTTGAGCAGCACGGTGAATGCTACCATTCCCGGTTGGTAGGTGTCGCAGACCTTCAGCGCATAGGTCTTGTAGGCTTCGATCTCTGCGTTGAATTGCCGGAACGACCGTACGCTCTGCCCGAATATCTTTACCACGGGCATACCGCGCACGTACTGCACCGCCGATGCCGACATCCGCTCCTGCGCATCGAAGTAGATCCGGGTGAACTCCTGGGCCTTTTTACCCATGAAGTTGGAGAATTGCAGGATGACGCTCACGGCGATCACGGCGAGGCCGACCGCCGCCAGCCATCCGTCGAGCGAGAAGAAGATGGCGAACATCAGCACGACCGTCGCCACGACGTTTACCATGTCGGGGATCGTGTGGGCGATGAAATTTTCGATCTTCTCGATGTTTTGTTCCATCGTCTTCTTGATGGCGCCTGTCGAGGTGCCGTTCAGGTAGCCCAGCGGCAGGCGGCCGATATGCTCCGAGAGCCTGACCCGCAGCCCGTAGAGGATGCGGAATGCCGCCACGTGCGATGCCATCAGTGCGGCGTAGAGCAGTATGAGCCCGCCGACGAGCCCCAGGAACGCGATCCATCCCCACTTTACCAGCAGCCCGGCGTCGATGCCGCCCGTATCCCCGGCATTTTCCAGCAGTTCGGTCAGTATCCGGTATACGGCCCAGTAGGGCACGAGCATACAGGCTGCGCTTGCGGCCGACAACACGCCGGCCAGTATCAGCAGCCCCTTGCGCTGTCCGGCGATCTCGAAGAGCCGGGCCAGCCCCTGTTTTGTCTTTTGTTTTTCCATGGTCACAGTTTTTTTATTCCGTCGCGGAGATCCTGTATGCGAGCAGCGAACTGAATTTGCGGGCCAGGTGCGGGAACGCCCTGAAAAAGATGCCCGTCAGACCCCAGCGGCGCCGTGCGAATTCCATATAAGAGCGTTGCTCGATCAGTTGCAGGCGGGGCTCCCACCGCTCCACCTTATGACCGTCGGCCAGGCCGCTGCGTATCTGGGCCGCATTCCTGCGCAGCGAGTCGGGCTTCAGCCCCGTGTTGACCATCATCGGGCCGCAGACATCGAAGCAGACCTCCCCCGCCGGGAAGCGCCTTACGATATTGCGCAGCACCGTGCGCACCTGCTCTTCGTGGAAGTACATCAGCACCCCTTCGAATACGAATATGAAATGCCCGTCGGGGTGCCGTGTGCGCAGGCCTTCGAGCCACTCCGTGTCGAGCAGCGAACCTGCGAGGTAGTTGTCGCCGGCCGGTGCCGGGAGCAGCTTTTCGCGGATGGCCATCACCTCGGGCAGATCCAACTCGTAGAATACGGCATTGCGCCGTTCGGCGATCCGCTGGAACCGGGTGTCGAGCCCGCACCCGACGTTCACGACCACCGGCCGTGCGTTCAGGCGGATGAACGACTCTACGCGTTGGTCGTAATAGCGGCTGCGCACCACGCAGCCTAATGCGCTCATCCAAGCCTTGTCGAACTTGCCGTAGTCGTACGCGATCCGGGCCACCAGCCGTTCGGCTTCGGGGTCGTGCAGCACGGCGTCCCTGCGCCGGCTCTCCTTGGCCCGCATGTAGAGCGGAATCAGCAGTGTTTCCGCCACTACGCTCTGGAATTCGATTTTCTCTTTCATCTTATCTGTTTTTGTGTTTCGGTAGTCCGCTCAATAATGAACGATATTCAATTTTGTTCAAAAAAAAGGAAGGAGCTCAAATTTTCATGAGCTCCTTCCATCCCGTGGTTTCGAATCGTATGTATTCCGCAATCACCTGCTTCATCTCCCGCGGCTTTACCCGGTGCATGATGATCTCCTCGAACAGCGTGAACATCCACACCGTGTGCAGGTGGATTGAAAAATCCGAGACGGCGATGTTCAGCGCCGGGTGCCGGCGTTTCATCCCCGCCAGCCACTCCTTCACCGCCGCTGTCGTGCGGTCGGTATACCGTTCGCGGAAATCCTCCAGCGACGAGCCCTGCGCCCTGAAAAGCAGTATTTCCAGTTTCCTGCGGTGCGAGTTTATCAGCGTGACGTATTCGTCGGTGACTTTCCGCAGGTACGGTTCCGCATACATCTCCAGCACGTCCGTTCCCCCGCTGTCGTGGTGGCTGTGCGCCATCTGCTCGAAAGCGAGGGTTACGGGCTGCACTACCGTGCGGAATATTTCGTCTTTGCTGCTGAAGTAGTTGTAGATATTGGCCAGCCCCACCCCGGCATCCCGTGCGATCTCGCGCATCGAGGTCTTCAGGAATCCTTTGCGCAGGAACAGTTTCCCGGCGGACTCCAGCAGGCTGTTGCGTATCTCCTCTTTGGGCGTTTGCATGCGGCATCGGTTTCTTTTGTTACAAAAGTAACCCTCTTTCCCGGTGCGGGCAATACCGAATAGTTATGATTTTCACCCGCCGCCCTACCTTGTCGGACGGAGCCCGGGGTGCCCCCGCATGGAAAAAGCCGCCCGGAAAGGGCGGCTTGTGTCCGGATTTGCGATCCGGGTCAGCTGCAGATGTAGATGCAGCCGTAGATCGCTCCTGCGGCGAGTGCGCCCAGCACGGGCCCCGCCACGGGCACCCAGCTGTAACCCCACCCGCTCGTGCCCTTCCCCCTGATGGGCAGGATGCTGTGGGCCACACGCGGAGGCAGGTCGCGCGCCGGGTTGATGGCATAGCCCGTCGTGCCGCCCAGCGACATGCCGATGGCCATGATGAGCATCGTCACGGGCAGGCTTCCGAGGCTTCCCATCCCGATTTCGGGGGTGTTCTGTTCGTTGCCGATGGCCAGGATTACGAACACCAGCAGGAACGTGCCGAGGAATTCGCAGAAGAGGTTGCGCGGCTTGTCCATGATCGCAGGCATGGTGCAGAATACGCCGAGCTTGGTCGCCGGGTCGTCCGTGGCGTCGAAGTGGTCTTTGTAATAGACATAGACCAGTACGGCCCCGCAGAAACCGCCCAGCAACTGTGCTGCGATGTACCCGGGCACGAACGCCCACGGGAACGACCCCGCCACGGCCAGCCCGATCGAGACCGCGGGGTTGAGGTGCGCCCCTGAATAGGGGCCCGCGATCAGCACGCCGCACATCACGGCCAGGCCCCACGCGATCGTGATTACGGCCCATCCGCCGTTAAAACCTTTCGATTGTTTCAGTACCGTCGATGCGACGACCCCGTCGCCCAGCAGTACGAGCACCAGTGTCCCGATGAATTCGAACAGGCACTTGGTAAACAGTGTGATTTCCATAATCCCGGTATTTTAGTCTTTGCTGTTGCGCAGTACCCTGCGTACGGCGTCTTCCCACCCTGCGACGGCCTTCCCGATCTGCGAGCGGTCGGCCGTGGGTTCGAATACGTGCTCCGCCTGCCATTGCTGCCGGATTTCGTCGATGCTCCCCCAGTAGCCTACGGCCAGCCCGGCCAGGTAAGCCGCACCCAGCGCCGTGGTTTCCGTCACGCCCGGGCGTATGACGCGCGTGTCCAGCAGGTCGGACTGAAACTGCATCAGCAGGTTGTTGCGCGCCGCGCCGCCGTCGACCTTCAGCTCCCGGAGCGTGATGCCCGAGTCGCGCTGCATGGCGCCCACGATGTCCAGCGTCTGGTAGGCGATCCCCTCCAGCGCCGCGCGGGCGATATGCGCGGCCGTCGTGCCGCGGCTGATGCCGCTGATGGCTCCCCGGGCATACTGATCCCAGTACGGGGCTGCCAGCCCCGTGAGCGCCGGCACGAAATAGACGCCGTTGGTGTCGGGTACCGAAGCGGCCAGGGCTTCGACCTCCGACGACGAACGGATGATCCCCAGCCCGTCGCGCAGCCACTGCACGACCGACCCGCCGACGAAGATGCTCCCTTCGAGCGCGTAGTCGACCTTGTCGCCGATCTTCCATGCGATGGTCGTCAGCAGGTTGTTCGACGATGTGATGGGCTTTTCCCCGCTGTTCATCAGCAGGAAGCACCCCGTGCCGTAGGTGTTCTTCACCGACCCGGGCTCGACGCACATCTGCCCGAACAGCGCTGCCTGCTGGTCGCCCGCGATGCCCGCGATGGGTACCTTGTGGGCGAAGATCGTGGTCTTCGTCGCGCCGTACACCTCGCTCGACGACTTCACCTGGGGCATCATCGAGGCGGGAATGCCGAACAGCCTCAGCAGCTCCTCGTCCCATTGCAGCGTATGGATGTTGAAGAGCATCGTGCGCGAGGCGTTGCTCACGTCCGTCACGTGCACCTCGCCGCGCGTGAGGCGCCAGATGAGCCACGTGTCGACGGTGCCGAACATCAGTTTGCCCTTCTCGGCCCGCTCTCTCGCCCCCGCCACGTTGTCCAGAATCCATTTGATCTTCGTGGCGCTGAAATAGGCGTCGACGATCAACCCCGTCCTTTCCCGGATGAATTCGGTCTGCCCCTCGGCCTTCAGCCGGTCGCAGTACTCCGAGGTGCGGCGATCCTGCCAGACGATGGCGTTGTAGACCGGTTCTTCGGTCTCCGAATCCCACACGATCGTGGTCTCCCGCTGGTTGGTGATGCCGATGCCCGCGATGTTCAGGCCGTTGATGTCGATGGATGCGATCGCCTCGGCGATCACCGAAGCCTGCGACGACCATATCTCGTGCGGGTTGTGTTCCACCCATCCCGGCTTGGGGAATATCTGCGTGAACTCCCGCTGTGCCATCGAGCATATCTGCCCTTTCCGGTCGAATACGATCGCACGGGAACTGCTCGTCCCCTGATCCAATGACAAAATGTACTGTTCCATATATTCGAGTTGTTATAGATGCGTCGTTGCCGTTTTTTGTCCGCATTCCGTCCCCATGCCGGGGCTTCCCTGCGGCGGCCTTTACAAATCTATGAAAAATATCCGGGATTCGAAACGAAAGCGATAAGTTTTTTTTCGAAACCTCCCGGGGGCGTTCCCTGCCGCCCACTCCTGTTTGCCGTGTACCTATATACATATATAATCCCCGCAAAACCCGGTGGCTTTGCGGGGAATTCCGCGGCGTTGCGGGATGGCTCCCGGCCGGGGCGCTTGCGGGGCTATCCCTTCCGCAGCAGGTGCTTCGATAAAAATTTGCGCACCGGTTCGTCGTACAGCCTCAGGCACAGCCATGCCAGGATTACCGAACCGAAGAAAAGCGCCAGGGCACCGGGCAGCGACTCCCGGAACGTAAGGTCGCCGTTCTTGACCCAGGCGTAGTAGAGGTATATGAAGGGATAGTGTACCATGTAGAGGGGATAGGATATGTCCCCCAGGAATTTGCACACCCGGGCGGTGACTTTGTCGGTGGTCTTGCCCGACGCCCCGAGAAAAACCAGCAGGGGGAAGGCGACGACGGCGCAGAACGTATCGTACAGTCCGTTCATCCACAAATTCTCACTGCCGCCGATGCGCGGAACCGACAGCAGGGCGACGACGCACAGGCTGCATATCCAGAAGGCGCCCCGGATATGCACGGGTTTGAATACGCGCGAGAGCAGCAGGCCGGCCGAGAACGCGAACATCAGGCGCAGCGAACCGCCGACCATATTTTCTTCGGTCATGGCGAACCCGACGCAGATGTCGCCCAGCGGCCCCCAGACGGCGAATGCCGCCAGCCCGCACCCGGCCAGGAAAACCACGACGGAAAGGGCCCTGGTCGAAAGTTTGCGGATGAAGAAGGCGTACAGGATATTTCCGGCGTACTCGAAAAACAGCGACCAACTCGGGCCGTTGAGCGGGTACATCTCGCTCAGCCCCCGGATTTCCGTGCCTGGGCTTGCCGGAATCAGGCAGGCGTTCATCAGCGTCGCCGCCAGCAGCATCGGCACCGTGACTTTGGTCACGTCCCACACGGAGCAGCCCTGGAAATAGAACATGACGGCACCGATCAGGGCACCGATCACGACCATGGGATGCAGACGGATGAGCCTGCGCTTGAGGAACTCCGCGACGGTCATCTTTTTCCACCGGTCGTCATAGGCGTATCCGATTACGAATCCCGAGAGTATGAAGAAGAAATCGACGGCCAGATAGCCGTGGTTGATCCTCTGATCCAGGTGGCTGGTCGCAAAGGCTTCGAAGATATGGAACCACACGACGGTCAGCGCCGCAATTCCGCGCAATCCGTCGAGTATGTCGTAATGCGGCTTCGTGTCCGCAAATGCCGCCGCCGAAATAGTTGACATCCGTTTGTTTGTGTTTAGTAGTTCGCGCCTGCCGAAACTCCCGGCAGACCGGGCAAAGATAATCAAATAATCGCTTCGGACATAATCCGCCGCCTCTGCCGCTCCTGCTGCCGCCTCTGCCGCTCCTGCTGCCGCCTCTGCCGCTCCTGCTGCCGCCTCTGCCGCTCCTGCTGCCGCCTTTGCCGCCCCTGCTGCTGCCTCTGCCACCCCTGCTGCTGCCCTTGCCCTTGCCGCCCCTGCTGCCGCTGTCGAGCGGGTGGCGGGGAGGCTTTGCGGCATGCGGTTTCAGCCCCCGGCGGCACTCCTGTCTGCTGTCGCCGGCAATAAAATCGTTTTTTTATATAATAATTCCGACTCCGGCAACGCTATTGTATATGAGATAGAATAGATTAAATCGGAACGGATATGAAAAGGCTAATGATTTTAACCGTTGCAATCCTGCTTGCCGGTGCCGGTACGGGCTATGCCCAGTCGCAGGACGCGAATTCCAGGAAAATGGCCCGCAAGCAGATGAAGGCCGAACAGGACGCACGCGACCGGCTCGCTTTCGAGGAGGCCAGGAAGGCTATCGAGGCCAAGGAGTTCGTACTCGAAGCCGACCAGGTGAGCTTCAAGTCGGGTTCGACGGCGCAGGTTTCGTCCAATACCAATTTCGTCGCCGTGCAGGGCGACAAGGCCGTCGTGCAGGTGGCTTTCGACATCCCTGTGAGCGGCCCCAACGGCCTGGGCGGCGTAACGGTCTCGGGCAGCACCTCGGATTACAGGCAGAGCGTGGACAAGAAGGGGAACATCCGTGTGTCGATGAACGTCATCGGCACGGGGATTTCCGCACAGGTCTATATCAACCTTCCCAACGGGGGCAACCAGGCCAGCGTGGACATCTCGCCCAATTTCAACTCGCGGCGCATCACGCTGCGGGGCGAACTCCTGCCGCTCTCCGAGGGTAATATTTTCCAGGGCCGCACTTTCTGACAGGCCGACATTGCCTTGCCATTGAACGGGACTGCGTAACAAGTCCCCGATTTACGGCTTCACCCCCGTCCGAACATGCTGCGGACGGGGGGTGATTTTTGTTTTGGGCTACTCGCAGGACAGCCTCATGCTGTGCCGTGGCGCCGTGCACAAAAAAAGAGACCCCTTGAGGCCTCTTCTGAGCGGGAAACGGGGGTCGAACCCGCGACCCTCAGCTTGGGAAGCTGATGCTCTACCACTGAGCTACTCCCGCATTTCGGAGTACAAATATACTCCGCTTTTTTTTATTTTTCAAGTTTTCCGGGTATCAAATTCACATCAATCGACAATTTTTTTCAGCGATGCCAGGTTTTTCGGATTTTTCAGGTCGCGCCCCTCGGGTGTATAGAGGTATTCCAGCCTGTCGCGGAAGTGTTCTTCGACCTTGTTGCGTACGACCTTCATCGTGCTGTTTACCAATCCGTTTTGTTCGGTGAAAGGCTCGTCTACGATCGCCAGCCCCGCCGGCAGCCACCGTTCGGGGAACTCCCCGCCGAAGATGCCGCCCGCACGGTAACGGTCTATTTCGCCGCCGAGGATCGCCGCCGCGGTCTCCGCCCGTTTTTCGGCCGCTACCCCGCGGCTGTCCAGTTCGCGCCGCAAGGCCTCGCGGTTCGGCACGACGATGGCGCCCGTAAACGGGCTCTGGTTGTTGTGTACGATGATCTGGTCGATGTAGGGCGACTTGTCCACGATCGCCTCTTCCATGCCTTCGGGACTGTATTTCTCGCCGTCGCTGGCGATCAGCAGGCTCTTGAAACGCCCCAGCACATAGAGGAAATCGTCTTCCGAGACATACCCCATGTCGCCCGTGTGCAGCCATCCGTTGCGCAGGGTGTCGGCCGTCGCCTCGGGGTTTTTCCAGTATCCGGCCATGACGTTCTCGCCGCGGATCACGATCTCGCCTTTCTGTCCGCGGGGAAGCTCCCGTCCCGTTTCGTCGACGATCTTCAGGTCGAGCGGGATCAGTATCTTGCCCGACGACCCGAACCGGTGCCAGTGGTACTTGGGCGAGTTGGTCGAGATGACGGGTGTCGCTTCCGAGAGGCCGTAACCCTGGAACATCGGGATACCGATGGCGTAGTAGAACCGCTGCAGCTCCGCGTCGAGCAGCGCGCCGCCGCCCACGAAGAACCTGAGGCTCCCGCCGAACGCTTCCCGCACCTTGCGGAACAGCGCCGCGTCGAAGAGTTTTACCAGCGGCCAGAGCACTATGCGCCAGCCGTGTCCCTTGCTGTACCCGTCCCTGTTGTAGACATAGGCCGTGCGGAGCGCGAAATTGAAGAGCCGTTCCGTGAAACGCCCCTTGGCGCGGATCGAAGACTCTATGTTCTTGCGGAAATTCTTGGCCAGCGCCGGCACCGACAGCAGGAAATGCGGCCGCACCTCGCGGATGTTCTGCGGGATGTTCTTCAGCGTTTCCATCGGCGTGGCGCCCACCTGCACGGTTGCGACCGTCGCCCCGCATGCGATCATGATATAAAACCCCACGACATGCGCGAAGCAGTGGTCCAGCGGCAGGATGATGAGCGTCCGGTAGTATGGCGGGATGTCGATGCGCGAGAGCGACTGTTCGACGTTGGCCGTATAGTTGCGGTGCGTCAGCACGACGCCCTTTCGGGTCGGCCGTGGTGCCCGACGTGTAGGTGATCGTCGCGTAGTCGTCGTTGCGGATCGAACGGCCGATTGCGAGGAACTCCTCCCTGTTTGCCGCCAGGTAGTCGCGGCCCATGCGCCGGAGCGTCCCGAGCGCCGTCTCGCCTGCTTCGAGCGGAATATGCCCGATGACGATGATATGCTCCACCTGCGGCAGCTCCGCGCGTATGCGCCGGATCTTGGAGAGCTGGTATTTCGATACGAACAGCGCCCTGACTTCGGCATGGCGCATACGGAACAGCAGGTCGTTCGACTCTTCGAGTTTCACCGACAGCGGCACGCTGACCGCCCCGGCATAGAAGACGCCCAGTTCCGAAGTGATCCATGCATTGCACCCCTCCGAGAGTATCGCCACTTTGTCCCCGGGGCGTATGCCCGCCGCGGCCAGCCCCGCGCCGATCTCGAGCGCCTGCTCCTTGGTCTCGGCGTAGGTCGTGGGTTCGAATGCCCTGTGTTTTTTCTCCAGCAGGAATGTCTTTGCCCCGTACTTTACGACGGAGTCCTCGAAAAGGTCGATGATGGTCTTCTTCATGGTCTGTTCCCGGTTAATCCATTTTCAATACGGCGAGGAATGCCGACTGCGGCACCTCCACGTTGCCTATCTGGCGCATGCGTTTCTTGCCTTTCTTCTGTTTTTCGAGCAGCTTGCGCTTGCGTGATATGTCGCCGCCGTAACACTTGGCCGTCACGTCCTTGCGCACGGCCTTCACCGTTTCGCGGGCGATGATCTTGGCGCCGATCGCGGCCTGTATGGCGATGTCGAACTGCTGGCGCGGGATCAGCTCCTTGAGTTTCTCGCACATTTTGCGTCCGAAATCATAGGCATGGTCGGTATAGGTCAGCGACGAGAGCGCGTCGACCGGCTCGCCGTTGAGCAGGATGTCCAGCTTGACGAGCTTCGAAGGCTGGTAGCCCGTGCGGTGGTAGTCGAACGAGGCATAGCCTTTCGAAATGCTTTTGAGCTTGTCGTAGAAGTCGAAAACAATCTCCGAGAGGGGCATGTCGAAATTCACCTCCACGCGATCCTGCGTGATGAAGGTCTGGTTCTTCATCACGCCGCGCTTGTCGATGCAGAGCTTGATGACGTTGCCCAGGAATTCCGCCTTGGTGATGATCTGCGCCAGGATATAGGGTTCCTCGATTTTGGCGATCTTCGTCACCTCGGGCAGCCCCGAGGGGTTGTGCACCTCCACCACGTCGCCCTGCGTCGTGGTGATGCGGTACGAGACGTTGGGCACGGTGGTGATTACGTCCATGTCGAACTCGCGGTAGAGCCGCTCCTGGATGATCTCCATGTGCAGCAGTCCGAGGAACCCGCAGCGGAACCCGAAGCCGAGCGCCAGCGAGCTTTCGGGCTCGAACGTCAGCGAGGCGTCGTTGAGCTGCAGTTTTTCGAGCGAGGCGCGCAGATCTTCGTACTGGTCGGCCTCCACGGGGTAGACGCCCGCGAAGACCATCGGCTTCACGTCCTCGAAGCCCGCGATGGCTTCCTTTGCCGGGGCGGTCACCGAGGTGATCGTGTCGCCCACCTTGACGTCCGACGAGGTCTTGATGCCCGAGCAGATATACCCCACGTCGCCCGCCCTGATCTCCGTGCGGGGCTGCATCTTGAGTTTCAGCACGCCCACCTCGTCGGCGTCGTACTGGCTGCCCGTATTGAAGAACTTCACGTGGTCGCCCTTGCGGAGCGTGCCGTTGAATACGCGGTAATAGGCGATGATGCCGCGGAAGGGGTTGAACACCGAGTCGAAGATCAGCGCCTGCAACGGGGCGTTCTCGTCGCCCTGCGGCGCCGGTATGCGCCCCACGATGGCCTCCAGCACCTCTTCCACGCCGAGCCCCGTCTTGCCCGAGGCCAGCAGGATATCCTCGTCCTTGCAGCCGATCAGGTCGATCACCTGGTCTTTCACCTCGTCGATCATGGCCGAATCCATATCGATCTTGTTCAGCACGGGGATGATTTCCAGGTCGTGCCCCACGGCCAGGTAGAGGTTCGATATGGTCTGCGCCTGAATGCCCTGCGTGGCGTCGACGACCAACAACGCGCCTTCGCACGAGGCGATGGCGCGCGACACTTCGTACGAGAAGTCAACGTGTCCCGGGGTGTCGATCAGGTTGAGCGTATATTGCTGCCCGTCGCGGGCGGTGTATTCCATCTGTATCGCGTGGCTCTTGATCGTAATGCCCTTTTCGCGTTCGAGATCCATGTCGTCGAGCACCTGCGCCTGCATTTCGCGCTGATTCAGGGTGTTGGTTTTTTCGAGCAGGCGGTCTGCCAGCGTGCTCTTGCCGTGGTCGATGTGGGCTATGATGCAGAAGTTGCGGATGTTTTTCATAAATCGCATAAAAATGTGTGCAAATATACGAAATATTTTGGATTTACGGAAGGTGCGGTCGCCCTCGGGCCGCAAATGCGCCGGAGCGGAATTTTTCCTATCTTTGCGGTCTCAAATACCGTTTCCGCACATGAATGCCGTTTTGAAATACGCTTCGCTCGTTAAGTTCGCCCATACGGTCTTCGCCATGCCCTTTGCCATGGTGGGCTTCGTCTACGGGCTCCGTTACGCCCCGCTGCACAATCCCCGCTGGCCGTACATCGTCCTCGTGCAGGTCATCCTGTGCATGGTCTTCGCCCGCAATGCCGCCATGGGTTTCAACCGCTGGGCCGACCGCCGCATCGACGCCGAGAACCCGCGTACGGCCGGGCGCGAAATACCCGCAGGCAAAATCCCGGCGCGGCATGCGCTGTGGTTCGTGGCCGTCAATGCCCTGCTCTTCATCCTCACCGCCGCGACGATCAACCGCCTCGCGGCCATCCTGTCGCCCGTGGCGTTGTCCGTCATCCTCGTTTACAGCTATTGCAAGCGCTTCACGCCGCTGGCGCACCTCGTGCTGGGGCTTTCGCTCGGCATCGCCCCCGTCGGGGCTTTTATCGCCGTGGCCGGGCACGTCGTCTTCGACGGGCACGTGGTCGTCGAACCGTTCATCCTCGCTCTGCTGGTGACGACCTGGTGCGGGGGCTTCGACATCATCTACGCGTTGCAGGACGCCGAATTCGACCGTCGGCACGGCCTGCATTCCATCCCCGCGCGTTTTTCGGCGCGTTCGGCGCTGGGCGTCAGTTGCGGCCTGCATGCGGTGAGCATTGCCGCCCTCGGCTGGTTCATGACCTACTGCCCCGGTTCGGTGTGGCTCTGGCTCGGGGCGGGTGTTTTCACGGGGCTGCTGGTGCTCGAACACCTGCTCGTCACGCCCGCGCGGCAGCGCAATATCGGCATCGCCTTCGGGACGCTCAACGGCCTGGCGAGCCTCTCGCTCGCTGCGGGCGTGATCGTGGATTTGCTCAAATAAACCAAATCGCTTATATTTGCAACTTCAACAGGTTAAAAGTTAGGTAAAATGCTAAGCAGACAAATTGCACAAAAGCTTCGGGGCTACGAAACCCCCTTCTATCTTTATGATACGGCGTTGCTGCGCCAGACCCTCGAAAGCGTCGTCTACGAGTCGAAAAAATACGGTTACAAGGTGCACTACGCCATCAAGGCCAACTACGACGACCACCTGTTGGCGATCATCCGCGAATACGGGCTGGGTATCGACTGTGCCAGCGGCAACGAGCTCCGCAAGGCCATCGAGGCGGGCTTCGACCCCAAGGGTATCGTCTATGCGGGTGTGGGCAAGCGCGACAAGGAGCTGCGCTACGCCATCGAGCAGGATATCCTGGCCATCAACTGCGAGTCGATCGAGGAGCTGGAGCTGGTCGATGCCCTGGCCGGGGAGGCCGGGCGCGTAGCCGACGTGGCGCTGCGCATCAACCCCGACATCGACCCCAAGACCAACCACTGCATCGATACGGGGCAGGCCGACAGTAAGTTCGGCATTTCATATGAAGAGGTACTCGAGCACGCCAAGGAGATCCGCGCGCTCAAGCATATCAATATAATCGGCCTGCACCTGCATATCGGGTCGCAGATCCGCGAGCTGCACGTCTTCGAGAACATGTGCAACAAAGTCAACGTCATCGTCGAGAACCTCGAAAAGTTGGGCTGTTCGTTCCGTTTCGTCGACGTGGGCGGCGGCCTGGGCGTCAACTACGACGTGCCCGAGAACGAACCGATCCCCAATTTCGCTTCGCTGTTCTCGATCGTGCACAACCACCTCTCGGTCGGCGACCGCGAAGTGCATTTCGAATTCGGCCGCTCGATCGTCGCCGAATGCGGCGAGCTGATTACGAAGGTGCTCTTCAACAAGACCACCGCCACGGGCCGCAAGCTGGTGATCGTCGATGCCTCGATGACCGAGCTGATCCGTCCGGCGCTCTACGGCTCGTACCACAACATCGAGAACATCACCTCCGAAGACGAGGCGCGCGACAAATATACCATCGTGGGCACGGCCTGCGAATCGACCGACGTGTTCGACGAGAACGTCACCCTGCGCAAGACCCGCCGCGGCGACCTGCTTACGATCAAGTCGGCCGGAGCCTACGGCATGTCGATGGCTTCGCGTTACAACCTCCACGACCTGCCCGGCGCCGTTTACAGCGACGAGATTCAATAATCGGTTTTTCCCGATACCGGAACCGTTGGAAGGACATTCCCCCGAATCGCCGTTTGAAAACGGTGGCGGTTCAGGGGAATTCTCCGTTCGGACAACATCGCAGACGCCGTAATGCAAGCCCTGCTTGGTTGCCGGTCTTGCCGACTCCGAATTCCATGAACCTCATTCCCGCCGAACTTACATTATGTGGCTGACCCTTGCATTCACATCCGCCGCGCTGCTGGGTTTCTACGACGTGGCCAAGAAAAAGTCGCTCACCGGCAATGCCGTACTGCCCGTGCTGCTGCTCAACACCCTCTTTTCGTCACTCGTCTTCCTTCCGGCGCTCCTCTCGGCCGAATGCGGACTCGGGTGGTTCGAAGATACGGTGCTGGAGGCGTCGCCCGGTACGCTCCATGCCCATGGGCTGGTGGCGCTCAAATCCGTCATCGTCCTTACGTCCTGGATCTTCGGCTATTTCGGCATGAAGCACCTTCCCATCACCATCGTGGGGCCGATCAATGCCACGCGCCCCGTCATGGTGCTCGTCGGGGCCATGCTCGTCTTCGGCGAGCGGCTGAACGCCTGCCAGTGGGCCGGCGTCTTACTGGCACTCGTGTCGCTCTTCATGCTGAGCCGTTCGAGCCGCCGCGAAGGGGTCGATTTCGCGCATAACGTCTGGATACTCTGCATCGCCCTGGCCGCCGTCATGGGTGCCGTCAGCGGGCTGTACGACAAATATATCATGGCGCGCCTCGACCCGGTCTTCGTGCAAAGCTGGTACAACCTTTACCAATTCTTCATGATGGCCGTCCTGACCGCCGTGGTATGGTGGCCGAAGCGGCACGCCTCCGCGCCTTTCCACTGGAGCTGGGCCATCCCGCTGATCTCGGTATTCCTGTCGCTGGCCGACTTCGCCTACCTCATGGCCCTGCGCGATCCCGACGCCATGATCTCCGTCGTGTCGATGGTGCGCCGCGGCTCGGTCGTGGTTTCGTTCGCCTGCGGTGCCCTGCTCTTCCGCGAACGGAACCTGCGTGCCAAGGCCGTCGACCTCATCCTCATTTTGGTCGGCATGGTCTTCCTGTGGCTCGGGTCGCGGTAGCCTGCATCCCGAGTGCTGCTGACGATGTGCGTTGCGTCGTTTTCCGCCTCTCTTCTCCCGTCCGCAATACATTCCGGCACGGACGGCTCGGGAAATGAAAAAGGATGCCCGCCCGAAGGCCGGCATCCTTTTCGGTCGCGGATGGTTCCGTCCGTCAGATGATCTTGCTTAACTGGCTGACCGTCTTTGCGATCTCGTCGTCGCCCGGCACGTAGTCCCGCAGCGCCCCGGCCAGGTACTGCTCGTAGGCGTAGAGGTCGATCACGCCGTTGCCCGAGAGGTTGAACAGGATCGTCCGCGGCGTCCCCTCCTCCTTGGCCTGCAACGCCTCGCGGATTGCCGCCGCGATGGCGTGGGTCGACTCGGGCGCCGGGATGATTCCCTCGGTCTTGGCGAAGAGGATGCCGGCCGCGAGGGTCTCGGTCTGCGGCAGCGACCGGGCCTCGACCAGCCCGTCCTTCAACAGCTGGCTCACGATCGAACCCGCCCCGTGGTAGCGCAGGCCGCCCGCATGGATGTCCGACGGCTGGAAGTCGTGTCCCAGCGTATACATCGGCAGCAGCGGCGTGAACCCGGCCACATCCCCGAAATCGTACTGGAACGTGCCGCGCGTGAGTTTCGGGCAGCTCGACGGCTCGACGGCCACGATGCGGATATTCCTGCCTTCGACAAGGTTCCTGCGCAGGAACGGGAAGCCCAGCCCTGCGAAATTGCTGCCGCCGCCGAAGCAGCCGATCACCACGTCCGGCTCGGCGCCGGCCATCTCCATCTGTGCGACCGCCTCCTGCCCGATGACGGTCTGGTGCAGGATCACGTGGTTCAGCACGCTGCCCAGGCAGTAGCGGGTGTCCTCCGGGTGTTGCAGAGCCATCTCCACGGCCTCCGAGATCGCCAGCCCGAGGCTTCCCGAGCAGTCGGGGTCGCGTTCGAGCGCCGCGCGGCCCGAGGCGGTGATTGTGCTGGGCGACGCGATGCACTCGGCGCCCCACGTGTTCATCATCAGCCGCCGGTAGGGTTTCTGTTCGTAGCTGACCTTCACCATGAAAACCTGCACGTCGAGCCCGAAGTGCTTGGCTGCGAAGGCGATGGCCGCGCCCCACTGCCCGGCGCCCGTTTCGGTCGTCAGGTGGCGTATGCCCTGCTTGTAGTTGTAGTAGGCCTGCGGCACGGCGGTGTTGGGCTTGTGCGATCCGGCGGGCGATACGCTTTCGTTCTTGAAATAGATCTTCGCCGGGGTGCCGAGGGCTTTTTCCAGTCCCGTGGCGCGCACCAGCGGCGTAGGCCGCCATATCTTGTAGATCTCCTGCACCTCTTCGGGGATGTCGATGAAACGCTCCGTCGACATCTCCTGGTCGATCAGTTCTTCGGCGAAGATGGCGCTCATCTGCTCCTTCGTCACGGGCTGCTTGGTCGCGGGATGCAGCGGCGGCAGCGGTTTGTTGGGCATGTCGGCCACGATGTTGTACCATTGTGTGGGCATCTGACGCTCGGTCAGGCAGAATTTCTTTGTTTCCATGGTTTTT
The DNA here is from genome assembly GCF_025145285.1 of Alistipes onderdonkii. Classification (NCBI taxonomy): domain Bacteria; kingdom Pseudomonadati; phylum Bacteroidota; class Bacteroidia; order Bacteroidales; family Rikenellaceae; genus Alistipes; species Alistipes onderdonkii. The sequence goes on along the minus strand of NZ_CP102251.1, from coordinate 3,680,726 downwards.
TTGTCTATTTCTGTGTTCGGTAAAATGTGATGCAAAAGAAAAAGCCCGTTGTTTACTCTCTCGTAAACAACGGGCTTGTGTGTTCGTTATGCTTTCAACTATACACGCACTGAGCCGCACTCATTGTCCACGAGAGTCAACGAGCGCCACCACCATGCCTGTATGTTAAAGTTCCGGATCATAAATTCCTGTTTCGTTTTGGCAAATATAACGGGTCGCAACCGTAAATCCAAATATTTCCGTAAAAAAATTCGTTACCTATATATAACCAATTATTTGTTTGCAGCCCGCCTGTCGCGGATCAATACGTAAACCGACACCACGGCCACGGCAAGCGATCCGCTGCCCTGCAACGGCTGCGGAATATCCCCGAACGACGCCCACACGCTTATCGCCAGCCCGTAGGTGCTGATCCCCATCATCGCCAAATCGCACCTCGTGTAATTTTTCGCCTTCATAATCGCCGTCGTTTTTACAAAAATAACGAAAAATCGTTATCTTTGTTCGATTTTAGCTAATTCTCAAATTCAACGATATGAATATTTCGTATAACTGGCTCAAACGCTACATCGACACCGATCTCGGGGCCGAAGAGGTCGCCCGGATACTGACCGACATCGGACTCGAGGTCGAGGGCTTCGAGAAGATCGAGACCATCAAGGGCGGCCTTGCGGGCGTGGTGGTGGGCGAGGTGCTCACCTGCGAGGATCATCCCGATTCCGACCACCTGCATGTCACCACGGTCGACGTCGGCACGGGCGAGCCGCTGCAGATCGTCTGCGGCGCCCCCAACTGCCGCGCGGGGCTGAAAGTGCTCTGCGCCACGGTGGGCACGGTGCTCTACCCCGGCGGCGGCGACGAGGAATTCAAGATCAAACGCAGCAAGATCCGCGGCGTGGAGTCGCTCGGCATGCTCTGTGCCGAGGACGAACTGGGCATCGGAGCCTCGCACGATGGGATCATGGAGCTTCCCGCCGATGCCGTGGCAGGTACGACGGCCAGGGACTACCTCCGCATCGAGGACGACTACCTGATCGAGGTGGGGCTCACGCCCAACCGTGTGGATGCCGCGTCGCACATCGGCGTGGCGCGCGACCTGGCGGCCTATCTGCGCAGCCGGGGGGAAGATGTTTCGGTGAAGATGCCCGACGTGTCGGCTTTCGCCCCGGACAACCACGACCTCGGCGTGAAAATCCGCGTCGAGAACCACGAGGCGGCGCCCCGCTATGCGGGCGTGACCGTGAAAAACTGCAAGATAGCCCCCTCGCCCGAGTGGATGCAGAACTGCCTGCGTGCCGCGGGCATCAACCCCAAGAACAACCTGGTGGACATCACCAATTTCGTGCTTTTCGAACTGGGACAACCTCTGCACGCGTTCGACGCGGCGAAGATCGAGGGCCGCGAGGTCGTCGTGCGCACCTGCGCCGAAGGTACGCCCTTCGTGACTTTGGACGGCGTGGAGCGCAAGCTCACGGCGGACGACCTGATGATCTGCTCGGCCGAGCGTCCGATGTGCATCGCCGGCGTCTTCGGTGGCCTGGATTCGGGCATCAGCGACACCACGACCGACGTGTTCATCGAGAGCGCCTATTTCAACCCCGTGTGGGTGCGCAAAACCGCCAAGCGCTTCGGCCTGAACACCGATTCGTCGTTCCGTTTCGAGCGCGGTGTCGATCCCAACATGCAGGTCTATGCCGCCAAGCGTGCCGCCCTGCTGATGAAGGAGCTGGCCGGGGGCGAGATTTCGAGCGACATCACCGACATCTACCCCGCGCCGATCGAAGATTTCCGCTTCGACGTCTCGTTCGCCCGCATCGACGCGCTGATCGGCAAGCATATCCCCGAAGAGACCGTCCGTGCGATCCTGGCGGCGCTCGAAGTGAAGGTGCTGGACGAGAAGGACGGCGTGCTGAGCGTGGCCGTGCCGCCCTACCGGGTCGACGTGCAGCGCGAGGCCGACCTGATCGAGGACATCCTGCGTATTTACGGCTACAACAACGTCGAAATACCCTCGCGCGTCCGTTCGACGCTTTCCTATGCGCCCAAACCCGACCGCAACCGCCTGATGAACCTCGCCGCCGACTACCTATCGGCCAACGGCTTTACGGAGATCATGTCCAACTCGCTGACCAGGGCGGCCTATTACGAAGGGTTGGAGAGCTACCGGGCGGAAAACTGCGTGCGTATCCTCAACCCGCTGAGCGCCGACCTCAGCGTCATGCGCCAGACGCTGCTGTTCAACATGCTGGAGGCCGTGCAGCTCAACGCCAACCGCCGCAACGGCGACCTGAAACTCTACGAGTTCGGCAACTGCTATTTCTACGACGAGGCCAAACGTTCGGACGAAAACCCCCTGGCGGCCTATTCCGAAGAGTACCGCCTGGCCATCGCCGTGACGGGCATCGCCGTGCCCGCTTCGTGGAACGTGCAGCCGCAGGCCGCATCGTTCTTCACGCTGCGCGCCGTGGCCGAAAAACTGCTGCGCCGCTTCGGCATCGACATCTATGCGCTCAAGACCGAAACGCTGCAAAGCGACCTCTTCGGCGAGGCGCTCACGATGGCGCTCAACGGCAGGGAGCTGTTGCAGATCGGTACGGTCAGCCGGAATATCCGCCGCAAACTCGACGTCAAACAGGATGTCTTCTATCTGGAGATGAACTTCGAGGCGCTTGTCAAATCGACCAAAAAGCACCGGATCGTGGCCGAGGAGCTGTCGAAGTTCCCCGAGGTGAAGCGCGACCTGGCGCTGCTCGTGGACAAGCAGGTGACCTTCTCGGCGCTGCGCGACGTGGCGTTCGCTACGGAGCGCAGGTTGCTCAAGAGCGTTTCGCTGTTCGACGTCTACGAGGGCGACAAGCTGCCCGAAGGCAAGAAATCCTATGCCCTGAGCTTTATCCTCGAGGACAAGACCCGCACGCTGGACGAAAAGGCCATCGAACGGGCCATGCAGAACCTCACGGCGCAGTTCGAGCGCCAGTGCGGCGCCCATGTCCGTGCATGACCCGTCGTGACGGATAAGAACCGAAGCCGCCTGCCAGTTTTCTGACGGGCGGCTTTTTTCCTGAAATGATTTTTCCTGAAACGATGCATCGGACTTCCCGCATATTGGCCCTGACTACCCTGCTTTTTGCCGCAGGCGCCGCCCTGTTCTTCACCAAGGCGGCGGCTCTTCCGTACAAGGTGGCCTATCCGGTGCTTTTGCTGGCTGTGGCGGTTTTCTGCCTCCGGCGGAAAACGTTGCTTCCGGTCGGGGCTGCACTCCTCTTGTCTGCCCTGGGCGATGCGGCGGGTGCGAAGGGACTGTTCATTCCGCAGATGCTGTTTTTCGCGCTGGCCCACGGTGCCTATATCCGCTATTTCCTCTGCGCCGGGGGACTTCCTGCCCGTCCTGCCGCATGGCTGCTTCCCGCGGCGTTGCTCGCGTTGCTCTTCGCCGGGGTCGTGCCCCGGGTCTTGGATCCGGCCGAACGGATCGGGGTCGCCGTTTACGGTGCGGTCATCGCCGGGATGCTTTACAGCGTGCTCCGGTATCGCGGGGCGTATGCCGCCTGGTTCCGCTTCGCGGCCCTGCTGTTCGTTTTTTCCGACGGCGTGATAGCCTGGAGCCGTTTCATCGGGGCCGTTCCCGGGCGCACCTACGTCGTGATGGTTCCCTACTACCTGGCGCAGTGCCTGTTCTTCTGCTTTGCCGTAAAATCGCTTCCCGCCCTCCCGTCTGAGGGCCGATCCGTGTGAAGATTGCTTCCGCCCGTGCCGTCCGTCCGCCGATGGCCCGAAGGCATCCTGCTCGCAACCTTTTCATCCATGTGCCGCCGCCCTGCCGCGCCGATGCGCCGTTGCTGGCCGGAGCAGGCCGCCGTTACAGCACTGGCTTGATCTGCGGCGGCTGGATCGTCACATAGGGCGTGCCGTTGTCGTCGCAGGTCGAGACGATCCGCACGGCTTTCACCGCGCGCCCCGGCTTCAGGGTGATGCTTCCCTTTTCGAGGTCGCCCGCCCGCTCATACGTCGCACCGTCGTACGACACCTCGGCATAACCTGTGGTTATGATGGTCTTCGGCAGCTGGCGGTTCCCGGTCTGGAGGTACATTTCGCGGCATTTCACCGGCTGCTCGAAGGTGTAGAGCACCCAGTCCTGCTGCCGGCAGGCGCGCGCTGTCCGCGAAAGTCCCTTGTAACCCGCGGCATTGGCAAGGGGGAACTGCCTGCTCTCGCCCATCGAGGTGGTGATGGCCACGGCGGGTGTGAGCGTGCGGTAGTAGGATTTGTCGGCGACATAGGGGCTGCGCCCCGTTTTGTAGCGGGTGAAGAAGCGGTACAGGTGCGGTTTGCCGGTCTTGACGGGACGGGTATAACGGTGTTCTTCGGGCGTGTCGCCTTCCGTGTAGTATATCTCCGACCCGTCGTCGGCCGTCACGGTGAATGCGCCATCCTTATAGCTCACCTTCGGCGGGAAGAGCCGGAAACGGATGCCCATGGCTGCCATGCGGTCGTAATGCTTCTCCACGAGCCCTTTGTAATAGGCGTCCCAGCCTTCGCCGTTGCCGCGCCAGGCGATGCGGGCGAGTGCGCAGATACGCGGGAAACACATGTAGTCGAGGTAGTCGGGCTTCTCGGGCTCGTGCGAGACGTAGGCTTCGCTGAAGAATGCCGCCTGCAACCCGACGACGTTGCGCATCTGCTCCGGGCTGAACCCCTTGTCCGTGAAGTCGAACCCGAAGACCTTTTTCGCGTCGAAGATCGCCGCCCAGTCGTGCCCGTCCTCGTGCGGGGTCTGGCGCATGTCGAAATAGAAATACTCGCCCGGCATCACTACGGTCTCGTATCCCTTGGCCGTGGCGTCGAGGCATGCCTTGACGCTCTGCCAGCCGTAGACGCGGCTGTCGTGCGCCAGGTCGCCCGTCGCCACCGCTTCGTTCCACACGGCGGGGCGTTTGCCGTTGGCGCCGAGGATCGCCGCCATGCGTTGCATGAAGAGGTCTTCCAGTTGGTGCGGGTCTGCCATGCCCCGCTGCCGCATCAGCGCCTGGCAGTCGGGGCAGCGCTTCCATTGGGTCATGTCGACCTCGTCGCCGCCCACGTGGATGTATTCCGAGGGGAACAGCGCGCAGAGTTCGCCCAGGATGTCCGCGAGCAGCGCGTAGTTCTCCTCGCGTGCCACGCACCATGCCGAACGGTAGTCGTAGCCGTTGGTCGACAGCGTGTCCGGCGGGTAATTGCAGCGGATTTCAGGGTGTACCGAGGCGATGTTGCGGCTGTGCCCGGGCAGGTCGATCTCGGGGATGATCTCGATGTTGCGCACGGCGGCATAGCGGATCAGCCCGCGCATTTCGTCCTGTGTGTAGAAGCCGCCGTATTTCTCGTCCCATTTCCCGTAGACGGGGCGTACGGGCGAGTCGCCGCCGCGGAAGCCGCCGATTTCGGTCAGCTCGGGGTGCGACCTGATCTCGATCCGCCACCCTTCGTCGTCCGACAGGTGAAGGTGTAATTTGTTGATCCCGTGGTAGGAAAGCAGGTCTATGTAACGCTTTACTCCATCCACTCCGATCCAAGTGCGGGCCACGTCCAGCATCATGCCTCGGTACGCGAAGCGCGGGGCGTCGTCGATCCGCGTGCAGGCGACTTCGACGGGCAGCGGGCACGCCTTGGCGTAGACCTCGGGCGGCAACAGCCGCAGCAGCGCCTGGATGCCGTTGAAGACGCCGCCGTAGTCGCCTCCCGTGATCTCGATCCGCTGCGGTTTCACGGCCAGCGTGTAGGCCTCGCGGCCGAGCGTCGGGTCTGTCGAGAGCACGATCGCGTCGTCGGCCGACATACTGTCGCTGGCCTTTCCGACGTTGATATATTCGCGCAGGTAGCCGGCCAGCGGCGCGAGCGGCGTCTCGTAGCTGAGCTGCGTGCCGGCCGAGATGCGGTATGTGCCGGGAGGGGTCGTCTGGCGCGCCGGAAGCGGCTGCGCATGGGCGTGGAGGAGGCTACAAAGGGCGCCCAGGATGGACGCGAGGTAGCGTAGTTTCATGAGGTTGCGGAATTTTGTTCGATGCAAAGTTACTATTTTCCGCCGAATGTGCTAACTTTGCAGGGGATAAATTGCGGCCGGGCAGGCTGCATGCTGCTGCGGCCGGGCGACCCGGCGCCTCGGGCAGTTTGCGCCCTGCATGACGGCGGAAAAAACAAACCGGATAATGGAAGATAAACGATTGGAGGCTACGGCCCGCCTGCTCGACGTGATGACCACGCTGCGCCGCGAGTGCCCGTGGGATCGCGAGCAGACGTTCGACTCGTTGCGAAGCAATACGATCGAAGAGACGTATGAACTGGCCGATGCCATCACCGACCACAATATGGAGGGGATCAAGGAGGAGCTGGGCGACCTGCTGCTGCATGTGGTGTTTTACTCCAAGCTGGGTGAGGAAGCCGGGGCGTTCGACTATGCGGATGTGGCCAACGCCTTGTGCGACAAACTGGTATACCGCCATCCGCACGTTTACGGCGACATCCATGCCAATACACCCGACCAGGTGAAGGAGAATTGGGAGGCACTCAAGCTCCGCAAAAAGAACCGCAAGAGCGGTACGCTGGGCGGCGTTCCCCGCTCGCTGCCGGCGCTGGTCAAGGCATTCCGCGTAGGCGAGAAGGCCGCGGCGACGGGCTTCGACTGGCAGAAGCGCGAGGATGTGTGGGACAAGGTGAAGGAGGAGACCGCCGAAGTCGAGGCCGAGATGCGCTCGGGCGACAAGGCGAACCTCGAAGCCGAGTTCGGCGACTTGTTCTTTGCGCTGGTCAACGCTGCGCGGCTCTACGGCGTCGATCCCGAATCTGCGTTGGAGCGTACGAACAAGAAGTTCATCCGCCGCTTCAATTACATGGAGGAACAGGCTGCCGCACAAGGGAATTCGCTGCACGACCTTTCGCTCGGCCAGATGGAGGCCCTGTGGCAGGAAGCCAAAAAAGGCGAATAAAAGATTGCCTTCCGGCAGCGCTGTCCATGTCCGGGGCACCACCGTACGGTGGCGGGTCATGCAGGGAAATATACATGTGAAACTAAGAAATTTTATTACGGAATTATGGCATTGATTAAAGAAGTGCGGGGACACACACCCGTGATCGGAGAAAATACGTTCCTGGCCGAGACGGCCGTCATCCTGGGCGACGTGACCATCGGCCGCGACTGCTCCATTTGGTACAACGCCGTGCTGCGCGGCGACGTGAACAAAATCGTCATCGGCGACCGTACGAACATCCAGGACGGCGTCGTGCTGCATACGATTTACGACAAGGCCAAACACCCGTCGCAGACCATCATCGGCAACGACGTGTCGGTGGGCCACAACGCCATCGTCCACGGCGCTGTCATCGGCGACAACTGCCTGATCGGTATGGGCGCTACCCTGCTGGACAATGCCGTCGTCCCCTCGGGCTGCATCATCGCGGCCAATGCGCTGGTGCTGTCGAACGCCAAGCTGGAACCCAATTCGGTCTATGCGGGTGTCCCGGCCAAGAAGGTCAAGGAGGTGACGCCCGAGCAGCGCGAGGAGATCATCCGCCGCACGGCGCACGATTACATGCTCTATGCCTCGTGGTTCAAGGAGGATGAATGACCCTGCCGGGGCGTAAGGAGATGCGATGAACCTGCAATCGAAATATTCCGACCTGATGCTCAACCTGCTGGTTGCGCTGGCCATCAGCCTGGTGGTCAACTTTTCCTATGTGCTGTTGCTGATCGTCGAGCAAAAGGGCGAAGGACAGCCGCGGCCGGCGCGGGCGAGCGTCGTCACACGCAGCGAGGAAGGGGTGCTGCACGTCAGTCCCGACGGCCACGGGTACATCGTCTACGGGAACCGCGACAGCGTCTACGTGCCGATGCAGCGCATCCGCCGGATGGATCTTTCGGACGGCGACCGGCTGGTGGTCGACGTGGTCGCCCCGCGCCGTTACGGCGCCCATCCGGTGATGAACGAACTGCGTATGCGCAACGGCGAGGAGTTCGATTACAGCACGCTCTACAACCGGCCGTCGAGGACTTCGGAGCTGACGTTGCAGTTGATCTACTACCTGGTCGTATCGTTCATCATGCTCTCTATCCTGACCTCCGCACGCCGCAATTACAAGGCGGGGCGTTTCGCCCTCCACTGCATGGGGTGCCTCGTGGCGGCCGCGGCGCTTTATATCTTCGCCCCTGTCCGCGAATGGCATTCGGGGCAGATCGTCCTGAATTTCATGAGCGGGCATATCTTCGACTACATGCTGCTGCTCAAGTGTTCGTTCGCCGTGGCCGTGTCGATGCTCTACGGCTGGGTCTACGTGCTCAACTCGAAGCAGCAGGCGGTCGTCATGGAGAACGAACGGCTCAAGAACGAGAACCTCACGACCCGCTACAACATGCTCGTCGGGCAGATCAACCCCCATTTCTTCTTCAATTCGCTCAATTCGCTGGCGATGCTCGTGCGCGAGAAGCACGACGACAAGGCGCTGACCTACATCGACCAGCTGTCGTATACGTTCCGCTACATCATCCAGAACGGCCAGAGCACGCTGATGACGCTCGACGAGGAACTGAAATTCATCGAAGCGTACAGCTACCTCTTCGAAATACGCTATGCCGACAAACTGTTCTTCGACATCGACGTCGACGACAAGTATCGCTCCTGGACGCTCCCGGCGCTGTCGTTGCAGCCGCTGATCGGCAACGCCGTCAAACACAATACCATAACCCGCAGCAAGCCGTTCCATATCTCGATCCGCACCGAGCAGGGGTGGCTGGTGGTCGCCAATCCCAAGGTGCCGAAGATCGAACCCGAACCGTCGACGGGCATCGGCCTGGAAAACCTGCGCAACCGCTGGCACCTGATTACGGGCCGCGACATCGAGATCATCGACACCGACAAGGAGTTCGTCGTGCGCATGCCGCTGCAAAAACCCGCCATCGGATGAAGGCCCTGATTATCGAGGACGAAACCGCCGCCGCGCTGAACCTGGAGGCCATCCTGAAACAGGTGGCTCCCGGCGTGGAGATCATCGGGACGCTCGAAAGCGTCGAGGAGAGCGTCGAATGGCTGCGTGCGAATCCCCAGCCCGACCTGTTGTTCATGGACATCCACCTGGCCGACGGCGATTCGTTCCGCATCTTCGACGCCGTGGAGGTTACCGCACCCGTCGTCTTCACGACGGCCTATGACCAGTATGCGCTCGAAGCCTTCAGGGTCAACAGCATCGACTACCTGCTCAAACCAATCAACAACGCCGACGTGCAGCGTGCGCTGGGCAAGCTGGAACGCCTGTCCAAGGGCGAACGCCGCGATTACGGCTTCCGGGTGCGGACGATGGCCGCGGCACGGCACGAGCAGGCTTTCCTGGTGCATGTCCGCGACCGGATCATCCCGCTCCGGCGCGAGCAGATCGCCTATTGCTATACCAGCAACGAGAAAGTCACCGCCTGTACCTACGAGGGAGTTTCCTACCCGCTCGACAAGACGCTCGAAACCCTGCAGGCCATCCTGCCCGAAGCGGATTTCTTCCGCGCCAACCGCCAGTTCATCGTGGCGCGCCGCGCCGTGAAGGAGATCGCCGTGTGGTTCGGCAGCCGCCTGGCGCTCCACCTGACGGTCGGAACCCCCGAACGCATCGTCATTTCCAAGGCCCGCGTCCCCGAATTCAAGGCCTGGCTCACCTCCGTTCAACCCGCCGAATAGTCGGTTCACCCTGCCTTTCAGTCGTTTGGCCCCCGAGTCGGCATCGTCGTGCCGATTTGGCTTTACCTTTGCATCAGTACTGCGAGCCGAAGGTGTTTCGGCGAACGGATAACAAAAATCTTAATGCTATGAAAAAGAGAATTTTTGCGGTTGCAATGACCCTTTGCCTGCTGGCGGGAACGAGCGCTTTTGCGCAGGATCGGCGGGCTCCGAGGACAAAGGAACGCCCCACGGCCGAACAGATGGCCCAGCGCAAGACCGACCGCATGGTCGAAAAACTGAACCTCAACGAGGATCAGTCGAAGCAGCTCTACGAACTCAACCTGCAGGAGGTAAAGGATATGCAGGCGCAGCACGAGCGGATGCGCGCCGCCCGCAAGGCCAAGGCCGAGAAGATGCAAAAGATCCTTACGCCCGAGCAGTTCGAGCAGTGGAAGCAGATGCAGGGCCCGAAGCCCGGTATGAGGCCCGGCCCGCAGATGAAGGATGGAAAGGGATGCGCCTGCAAGGAAGGCAGGAAATGTGACAAGCCCCGTCCCGCAAAGGGCAGGAAGTGAGGTTAGGTCATCGAACGGCTTGTCACAGCCGGGGTGTCGGTTGGTCGACTGGCACCCCTTTTTTGTCGATTCACCCGCGGCAGAGGGGAAGTCTGCCATAAAAAAGTTATCTTCGCAAGCGCAAAAAATAAACGTATCTATATAATCTGAAGATGAAACGACTGCTACTCTCAACCTTATTTACGCTTTTCGCCGTCGCCGCCTTTGCCCAGAAGGGGACGGTCACGGGTACGGTGGTCGACGCCGAGACCGGCGAAACGGTCGCGGGTGCCGTGCTGGAATTCGCCCCGGCCGCTGCCCCCGACAAGAAACAGTACTCCACTTCGGGCTTCAAGGGCGCCGTGTCGATCCCCTCGCTCGCATACGGCGAATATAAACTCGTAGTCTCTTTCCTGGGCTACAACAGCGCGGAAACCACCTTCAAGGTCTCGGCCGCCAAACAGGACATCGGCAAGATCGAACTCAGGCCGGGCGTGCAGATCGAAACCGTCGTCAAGGAGGCCAAGGCGCTCCGCACCTCCCAGAAGGGCGATACGGTAAGCTATAACGCCGGGGCGTTCAAGGTCACCGACGATGCCGACGTCGAAGGCCTGCTCAAGAAGATGCCGGGCATCACCGTGAGCGACGGTACGGTCGAGGCACAGGGCGAGTCGGTCAAAAAGATTTTCGTCGACGGCAAGGAATTCTTCGGCGAGGACGTGACGACGGCCATCAAGTCGCTGCCGGCACAGGCTGTCGACCGCATCGAGGTCTACAACAAACTGAGCGACGCCGCCGAATTCTCGGGCATGGACGACGGCGAGGGTTATAAGGCGCTCAACATCGTCACCCATGCCAACATGCGGCAGGGACAGTTCGGTAAACTGTATGCCGGTTACGGTTACGATGCCGATACCAAGACCGAGGCCAGGAACAAATATGTCATAGGCGGTAATGCCAATATCTTCAGCGGCGACAGCCGCGTGTCGGTCATCGGCCTGTTCAATAATATCAACCAACAGAATTTCTCGTTCGAGGACATCCTCGGCGTATCGGGTTCCGGCGGCGGCCGCCGCGGCGGTGTCGGACAGTACATGGTGCGTCCGCAGAGCGGCGTGGCGTCGGTGAACGCCATCGGCGTCAACTACTCCGACACATGGGGCAAACGCGACCAGGTGTCGTTCCAGGGCAGCTATTTCTTCAACAATACCGATACGAAGAACCAGTCCACGGTGGACAAGTGGTATGAATCCCCCATGCCGGTGGACACCCTCGCGACGCGCGGCTATTCGAATACGGAGGCCTACAACCACCGTTTCAACGCCCGCCTGGAGTGGAAGATCTCCGACAACCAGAATCTGATGGTGCGCCCCAGTTTCAGCTACCAGTCCAACGACCCCCTGAGCACGACGCAGGGCTGGCAGTTCGGCCAGAGCGGTTACAGCCGTACCGAGAATTTCAACGACGGCCTGCGCCACGGTTACAACCTGCGCACGAGCGCCGTCTACCGTGCCAAGCTCGGGAAGGACGGCCGTACGATCACCCTCGACGGCAATGTGAATTATTCGGACAATACCAACAACTCGAATTCCTTCTCGAACGTCCTGCCGATTTCGTCCGTCCGCCCCGACGGGGCCGACGGCCCGTGGGGCTGGGACACGACGGGCTATACCCGTCTGCGTTACCTGCGCAACCTCGCCCCCTCGAACAGCTACGGCCTGCGCGGGCAGTTCACCTATACGGAACCTGTGGCCAAATATGCCCAGGTGAGCGTGCAGTACCGCATCCGCTACGATTATCAGGAGCGCGACAAGAGGTCGTTCATAACCGGGCCGGACTATTCGGTCGCAGGGCTTCTCCCCGACGGGGCGCTTTCCAACTCTTACAAGAGCGGTTACCTGACGCAGAGCGCCGGCCCCGGCTTCCGTTATTCGAAGGAGCGCAACACGTTCGTGGCGAACGTCTATTACCAGCATGCCACGCTCGACGGGCAGATCGTACGCGACGCCGCCGACAAGATCAAGCATTCGTATAACGACGTGACCTATTTCATGATGGGGCAGCTGAACATCAACCGCGAGAATTCGCTGCGCCTGTTCGTCTCGTCCTATACCGACAACCCCTCGATCACCGACCTCCAGAACGTGGCCGACGTGTCGGACGCGCAGAACATCACCAAGGGTAACCCCAACCTGAACCCGTCGTACAGCCACCGGGTCAATTTCCACTATACGAACTCCAACGTGGAGAAGGGACGGACGTTCATGTGGATGTTCTCGATGCAGAATACGTCGGATTACAACGCCAACCACCTGGTCTCGAACCCCGGTACGATCACCCTCGGCGGCGAGCAGTACACCCCCAACTACTACTCCACCCCCGTCAACCTCGACGGTTACTGGAACCTGCGCACGCACCTGAGCTACGGGTTCCCCATCGGGTTCCTGAAGAGCAACTTCAACGTGATGGCGGGCGTCAATTTCACCAAGACCCCGAGCATGCTGGGCGGTGTGGTCGACAGCGACGGGTTCATCACGGGCGGCGAGCGCAACGACACCAAGAATATCGGCTACGACTTCCGCACGGTGCTGGGCAGCAACATTTCGGAGAACGTGGACTTCACCCTTTCGTGGGCCGGTACCTATAATGAGGCGACCAACTCGCTGGGCGAATCGGGTTCCAAGAACCGTTATTTCAACCATACGGCGCAGGGCAACATGAAGTTCGTCTTCCCGCTGGGCTTTACCTTCACGGGCAGCGTGGCCTATACGCAGTACATCGGTTTTACGAACGATTACGACGATTCCTACCTGCTGTGCAACGCCTGGATCGGCAAAAAGGTCTTCAAGAACAAGCGCGGCGAGATCATGGTCGGCGTGAACGACATCTTCAACCAGAACAAGGCCTTCGCCCGTTCGACGGGCTCGGGGTGGACGCAGAATTCGACCAACAGCGTGATCGGCCGCTACTATATGGTGCAGTTCACCTACAACCTGCGCCGGTTCGGCAAGAAGGGGTCGAAAAACATCAAGGATTACGACGGCGTGGCACAACCTTCGGGATCGCGCCGCATGGGGCCCGGCGGCCCGGGCGGCCCTCCTCCGGGAATGTTCCACGGGCCGAGGTAGCGCGGCGGCCGGGTTCGGCTCCGGACATGAATAAGACACCAGGCATTTGCCCGGTGTCTTTTTTTGTGGGGGGGGCGGAGCGTTTGCCGGAGTGCCGATCCTGTTCCGTGTCGTCGCACTGCCGTTGCTGCCGGCGCCGGCCGGAAAGTGCGGGGCTGTTTGCCGGGGTGTGCGGGGCTATTTCCCCGCTTCGTCCCGGACGCGGAGCACGAATTCGAGGGGATGCTGGGTGAGCGCGGCGGTCTCCTCTGCCGTGTGTCCCTCGGCAAGGCAGCGCCTTATGACGACCTCCATCGCCTCGCCTACTTCGACGATATGGCCGTCGGGATCGTAGAAACGTACGGTGCACTGTTGCCAGCCGTATTTGTGGGGCGGGTGGAGCAGTTCGACGGGGTCGGGCCACTCCCCGAGCCGCTGCATGAATGCGTCGAGGTCGTCCGTTTCGAAATAGAGCTCCATGTTGTTCGGGCGGCTGCGCACGGAATCTTCCGCGAGGCCCGTAAGCCACGCGAATTTCTCCTGTATGGCGAAGCCGCCGCTGAACGTGACGTTCTCCCCGAAATCCAATACGACCCGCTGGTCGAACAGCCCGCAGTAGAACCGTTTCGAGCGGCCGACATCGCTGACGGCGATCAGCGGCATCTGATATTTGACATACATTATCTGTTCTGGTTTTTGACGGGCGTATCCTTGGCTGCGCGGGCGATCACCTGGTGAATGCCGATGCAGGCCAGCCCGCCGTAGATGAGTGTAAGGATGCAGAGCATCCGGATTTCGGGCAGCACCTCGCTGAGCGATGCGCCCATGCTCTGGATGCGGATGAAGCCGTCGACACCGTGGCTGCTGGGGAACAGCTGCCCGAAGTTGAACAGCCAGTCGGGAATGCCCTCGCGGGGGTACGACACGCCGCTGAGCATCAGCAGCGGTATCGACGTCCACAACAACAGCAGTAGCGAATTTTCGCGGTAGCGGAACAGCGTCGAGATGGCGATGCCGAGGAAGATGCAGGCGGCCAGGTATGCCAGCATGAAGACCACGACGGTGCTCGTGGCGCCGTTCATCGGGTAATGGAACAGCCGGTAGTGCAAGCCCAGGATATAGAAGGTCGTCACGCCGTAGATCAGCCCGTAGACGGTGGCCTTGCCCAGAACGATGGGCAGCGTGGACATGCGTTTGCGGTCGGGCGGGCAGAGTTTGCGGTAGAGCCCGAATTCGCGCCACGTGCCTCCGATCATGCCGATGCCGATGAGCAGCGTCTGCTGGATGATGACCATGATGATCGCCGGCATGACGAAGGTGCCGTATCCCAGGTAGGGGTTGAACAGGTTGTGCGACTGGTAGATTACGGGCTGCGTCGTGGCCTTTGCCTGCGGGATGTCCGCCCCCTTGGCGATCAGGCGCTGGAATTCCACCATTGCGCCCGTGCTGCCGATCGAGGTCACCAGTTCCTGGAAAGCCTGGCGGTACATCAGGAAGTAGCTGGCATCGACGTAGATCGCCACGTTGGCCTGCGAGCCCCCGAGCAGTTTCTCCTCGTAGTCCGACGGGATATAGACCACGCCGTATATCTTGCGGCTGAAGAAGAGCTCCTTGGCCTCCTCCATGTTCGTCGGGTTGTAGGCCACGTACGTATTCGGCCCGGCGTTGAACGTCGCTGCGAGGCTGCGGCTGGTCGGTGTGCGGCACTCGTCCACCACGCCGATCGGCACGTTGCGCAACACCTGTGCGCCGTAGGCCATCGAGTAGACCGTGGCGTAGATGATCAGCGCGAGTACCAGGATGAGGACGACGCCTGCGTCGGTGAATATCGAGCGGAATTCATTGCGCATGACCGACAGCATCTGCTGCCGGTAGGATGTGATCTGATGTATGAACCTGCCCATGTTATAACCTCCCCCAGTATTTTTCCTCCGTGCAGATCGTCCGCAGGCGCGGCAGGCACAGGAGCGGTAAGACGATGAAAAGCGACATATAGCCCATGTCGGGCAGCGAACAGGCGACCGGGGCGCCCCGCAGCATCTGGTCGACGAAGATGTCGGTGTAGTAGGTGAACGGGAACAGCTTGCTCAGGTACCGCATGGCGGGCCACATGGCCATGACCGGGAACGTGAGGCCCGAGAAGGTGAAGGCCAGTACCGAGTACCCGCCGCCGATCGAGAGCGACAGGCGCAGGTTCGAGAGCAGCGACACGATGAACACCGCGATGGCCTGGTAGCTCAGGATGAAGAGCAGCGTGCCGAGGAGTATGACCGTCAGGCTGCCGTTGAGCGGCACGCCCACGACCTTGAAGATGATGAGCAGCATCACCAGCGACATGAGGAACATGATGACCGTCACGGGCAGTATTTTCCCCGTGAGGGCCGCCCCTACCGAACCGTTCGCCGTGTCGATCCACTCGCGCGCGGTGGCGTGCTTGAGTTCGGTGCCGATGGTGAAGACGGTCACCATGACCACGAAGATGAGCAGCATCATGGGCATGAAGCTCGGCGAGAGGTAATAGCCGTAATTGATATAGGGATTGAACAATACGTGCCGGCTGAACCGCACGGGCATCAGCTGCGCCATGGCCTGCTTCTCGCTGAGCCCCTGTTTGGTGAGCAGTTGCAGCTGGATGCCGGCCGTGAAGGTCGTCACGGCGGTCTGGATGTCTTTCGACAGCAGTCCGTTGACCGTGATGTTCGTCCCCGAAACGTAATTCTCGATGTGCGTCTGGCTGTTGCTCAGGATATTCTTCTCGAAGAACGACGGGATCTGCACGATGGCCATGACCTTCCCTTCGCGCATCAGCCGCTCGCCTTCGTCCATATCCTGAATTTCGTAGGCGACCAGGGCCGTCGGGGTCGCGTCGATCATCTGCGTGACCTTGCGCGAGAGCGACGTGTGGTCATCGTCCAGCACGGCGATCGGGATGTCGCGGGCCACACCCTTATTGAACAGCAGCGCGAAGAATGCGAACGACACCACGGGCAGCACGAGCATCAGCACGAAATACATCGGCTGGTGCGTCAGCCGCACAAGCTCGCGCCGCAGGACGGCGTAGGTATTATGCAGGAATCCCGGCATCGTCCCCTCCTATTTCCGGATTTCGTCCCAGTCCACGATTACGCTCATGCCCGGGCGCATATTCTCCACATGCGACACAGGCCTGGCCTTGATGGCGAAGGTGCGGATGTCGAACCCTCCCTGCGTACGCGTCGCCGCCCATGTCGCGAAGTCGGCCTGTGCGGAGATGTAGGTCACCTCGAACTCGACGTCGTAGTCCAGCGCCGGGACATAGCCGCTCATGCGGGTGCCGACGCCGATCCCCGGGAGCAGGGTCTCCTTGATGTTGAAGGTCACCCACAGGTCGGTCAGGTCGAGGATGGCCACCACGGGATAGCCGCTGCCCACCAGTTCGCCCTGCTCGGCGATGATGGTCGAAACCTCGCCCGTCACGGGTGCATAGACCATCGCGTCGCCGATGTAGGATTCGACCTCGCTCACGGCTCCCTCGGCCTGGCGGACACGCGCCGCAGCGGCCTCCTTGTCCTCCTTGCGGGCTCCGTCCGACGCCAGGTCGTACTGCGCCTTGGCGGCCAGCGCCGTGGCTTCCATCGCCTTGTAGTTGGCCGACGCCTCGTCCAACTTCTGTTCGGGGACTACCCCCTGGTCGTAGAGGTTCTTCACGCGGTCGTAGGTCTTGCGCGCCAGTTCCAGCCCGGCCTGCGCCTTCTCCCACATGTTCAGGGCGGCTTCGATCTGCTGGATGCGGGCGCCTGCCAAGGCTGCCTGGTCGAGTGCCGCGGCGGCGCTCTTCACGGCCTCGGCCTGCTGGAGTTTGGCCTCCAGCTCGGGGGTCGAGAGCGTGTAGAGCAGCTGCCCCTTCTCCACGCGGTCGCCCTGACTGACCTTCATGTCGTCGATGCGCCCCGGGACTTTCGACGAGGCTTTGTAGGTCGTGCACTCCACCGTGCCCTGTATCAGCATCGGGGTCGTTTTCCGGAGGTACCAACTGATCAGCACGACCGAGACGATGATGACCACAGCGGCCGCGATGATTCCGATAATGTTGCTTCGCTTCATAGGATTCTATAATTTTTTACTTTTTATCGAACAGGATCGGCCGTGCGTCGGCGCGGCGGGCGTAAGCCGAAAATTCGTCGCTAATGCCTGCGGCTTCGAGCAGTTGCGCCAGCAGCAGGTCGAAGTTGTAGGCCGCCTGGAGGCGTTCGGTGCGTACGCCCGCGAGGTTCAGCTCGGCGTCGATCAGGTCGGTCGACGAGCTCATGCCTTCGAGGAAGGCGGCGTTCTTCATGCGGAGGTACTCCTCGGCGAAGGCGAGCGAGGCGTCGATCGAGGTCATCTGGTTGCGGTAGTTCATCATCTGGTTGTAGAGTTTCTCCACCAGCACCGAGATGTCCTTTCCGGCCTTGTTCTGCAAGGCGCCGACCCGGCGTACGGTTTGCTTGGCCGCCGAATATTTATACTCGCGGTTCAGGCCGTCGAAGATCTTGATGTTGACCCCCACGCCCACCGCCCAGCGGGGCACGAGTCCTGCGACCTGGTAGTTGTAGAACGAACCGCCGCCGATGGCCGCCACCTGCGGCAGGAAGTCGGAGCGCCGCGCGCGCACGCCCTCTTCGGCCAGCTGGCGCTTGAGCGAGACCTGGTTGAGCAGCGGGTTGCGGTCTTGCGCCAGATCCTGGTAATAGGCCACGTCCTCGACCCGGTCGACGATGAACATCGACGTCACGGGTTGCCACGCGTTGTCCTGCCCCAGCGTGCTGTTCAGAGCGCTGGCGATGGTTTGAGCCTGCAATTCGGCATTGGCCAGCTCACGCTCGGCCTCCGCCATCTTGAATTCGACGTAGAGGCGTTCGCTCTGGGCGATCATGCCGTTCTTTTCGAGCGCGACGGCATCTTCGAGGTGGCGGCGTACGCCGTCGACCACCTGCCGGCGCACCTCGACGACCTGCATGGCGAGTGCCAGCCCGAAGTAGCGCTCCACGAGCTCCGAAATCAGCGCATTGCGGGTCTGGTTGCCCTGCTCCTCCGCCGTGCGTTCGTTGATCCTGGCGGCGCGGTTGGCGGCGTTGATCTTGCCGCCCAGCCAGATGGGCACCGAGACCTGCCCGCCCACGAACCCGAGGCTCTGATCCTGCACCTTGAGGAACCAGTCGGCGTTCATCAGCGGATTGAGCAGCCCGTTGATCGACGGGATCATTTCGGGCGGTATGAGCCCGCTGCCGAGTATCTGCCCGGCGAGCTCTTTGGCCGGGCCTTTCATCTCGTTGAAATCGAATCCTATATCCTTGGACATATAGGCGTATGCGCCCATGACGCTGATCTTGGGCATACGCAGGCCGATGGCCGCACGGCGTTCCTGGGTGGCGGCCTTCTCCTCGAACTCGGCTGCTTTCATCGCGGGGTTTTCCGTGAGCGCTACGGCGATCGCCTCGTCGAGCGAGAGCGTACGCTTGGCCTCCTGCGCAGGCAGCCGGACGATGGTCGCAAGTGCCGCCGCCGCAAGGAGGGTTCTGACTGCTATTTTCATATTAATCAATGCGTTTATGGGGCAAATATATAAGTTATCCCGATATGTTGCGCGATTTTCCGGAAAAAGAGGCCAATTTTAGGCCCTTATGGACACAATTTACGCCCGATTCATCGCTTCAGGTGCGCGTTGGCTTCCCATACGCCCCCGGCCAGCGCCGGGTATGCCCTGACGTCGACGCCCGCTTCGCGCAGGGTCAGCGCTCCGCGGCAGCAGACGAAACAGTCGGGCTCGTAGAGTGCGAAGGCCGCCCGGGCGAAACCATGCCTGATAATGAGCTGTGTGCAGCTTTCGGGCTCGCTCGCCCGGCGCGAGCACGGCTCCATCGAGGAGTACATCACGGCGCCGCGGAGCACGGCGCCTGCCGCCAGCGCCTTGGCGATGGCCTCCTGCTCGGCGTGGTGCGTTGCGGAAGTTTCGTGCGTGTAACCTGCAAATATCCGGCCGTCGGCCGTGGCTACGACCGCACCGACGCAGTAGGACGTCGGGCTGGGGGTGCATTTGCGGCCTTCGTCGACCGCCATCCGCAGGTAACGCAGGTCTTCCCCCGTCGTGTCGGGATGCAGCGTATAGGTCGTCACCTCCATGCCGTCGACCTGCTCGCAGGTGTGCGGGATGCTCTGGGGCGGCGCTGCGTCGAACCTTGCCCCGCCCCGGCTGCCGAGCCGCAGCCGCGGGTTGACGGCCAGCCGCAGCGTGTCGGCCATCCCTTCGTCGAGGAACATGCGTAACACCCCCGCCCCGCCCTCGACCATCAGGCGTTCGATGCCGCGCTTTTCGAGTTCGGTGACGATGTATTTGGCGGTAATTGCTTCGCTGGTTGAGATGACTGTCGCAACATTTTGCAACCCAGTTATTTCTCCTGGAGAAAACACGTAGCGATCGGCATCGCCAGCGGTGAAGAACCGCAGGCGGGGCGAAAGGCCGCCCGAGCGGGTGAGCGTGACCTTGGCGATGTCGGGCTTCAGCCCGGCCTGCACGCGCCGTGCGCGTGCCGCCTGGTCGCGGACGAGCAGCGACGGGTCGTCGCGCCGCAGGGTCTCGGCGCCGGCGAGGATCGCATCGTGGGCCGCCCGCAGGCGGTACACCTCCTCCCAGTCGCCCGGGGTCGAGATAATCAGCCGCCGGGGGCTGTCGTCGTCCATGTAGCCGTCGGCCGTGACCGCGGCGGAGAGGGTTACTCGCATCTTCGCAGGGTTATCAGGGTGATTTCGGGATAGGCTCCCAGGCGCATCGGGAAAACCACGTATCCCGTGCCGTCGTTGATATAGAGCGTACGCCCGCCTTCGTCGTAGCGTCCGCTCCAGCGCGTGTAGAGCAGTTGCGCCGGGGAAAAGGCCCGGCCGAAGAGGCGCAGTTTTATCTGCATGCTGTGTACGTGCCCGGCGAGCGTCAGGTCGCCGTAGCCCGCGTCGGCGATCTGCCCCCAAAGCTGCGGGATATGCACCGCGGTGATGTTGTAGAGCGAATCGGGGACGCCGCGGTAGGCCCCGCTCAGGTCGGCGGGCGGCAGGTCGGGGTCGTGGCGCATGTGCCGCAGCGCGGGGTCGAACGAAAGCCCCGTGAGCGAGATGCTGTCGCCGCCCCGGCGCAGGTAAACCGTGGTGTCCTCCAGTACGTTCCACCCCATTGCACGCTGGCGGGCGATCACTTCCGCAAGGCTCGCCGCCGGGCTTTGCGCAACGGTGTCCTTGATATAGAGCCCGGCATCGTGGTTCCCCGTGACCGAAACGACGCCGTACGGGGCACGCAGGCCTTCCAGCAGTTGCCGGGCGCGGGCGTCGAGCTCCGAACTGCGGATGTTCACCAGGTCGCCGCAGAAGACGATCAGGTCGGGGCGAAGGCTGTTGACGCTGTCCACCAGGCGCCGCAGCTCCGCTTCGGGACGCACGACGGTGCCCAGGTGCGTGTCGGTGATCTGGGCGATGCGGAACCCGTCCAGCCCGGCCGGGAGGCGTTCGGAGCAAACCTCCGTGCGGGTCACGCGGATGGTCGTACGCCCGGCCGTAGCGCCCCAGATGAAGAGTGCCACGACGCCTGCCCCTGCTGCGATGCCGACCCGCGGCAGTCCCGTCCATCGGAAAAAATAGCAGGCCATGCGCGGCAGGACGGTCACCATCCAGGCCCAGAACGCCCACATGGCGAACGTCATGAACGCCGTGGTGTTGTCGCGTGTGACGGCCCCGGCGACGGCGATCACGGCCGGCAGGGCATCGGTCGCGGCCGCCGCGACGATGAATACCCGGTGGCGGAGGCCCGGGGCACGCCGCCGCATGCGGCGGTAATGAATGACGTCGGCGGCCGCGGCCGCAAGCGTCAGCAGGGAGATTATCCAGAGCAGCATATACTTTCTTTTTATTATGAGCGTATTGGGGAGCGGGCAGGCCGCACACGGCCCGTGTCCTGCCGGGCGCGGCCTGTCCGGGCCGGACAAAGATAGTGAAAGCCGGGGGGATTCGAAAATTTATTTTTCAGCTTCCCGGGGGCATCCTATCTGCCGGAAAGATAGCGGGATCCGCATACAAACCGCCTCCCTCCCCGATTTTCAGGGGTGCACCCTCTGCTCCGCGCAGGCCGCGGGAATCGGGTGCAGGGGGTGGAAATCAAATTCCGTGCAGGTTCTTTTGGCATATATCTTGCTAATTCCCGGGGTGAAAATTAACTGCCTGTGTCCCAAAAACAAAACATACCGAACCAAGCAAGTTTAACCAAAAAACCAAATTTTATTCGGCTTATGAAAACATTTCGACTTCTGATTGTCTCCCTGCTCCTTGCGACTTCCGCTTCCGCCCAGCACCACCGGGGCGAACGCCGTGGCGGCGACTATTCGCCGACGGTCTACCTCATCTCCGTACACGAGGTGGATACCATCTACAACTGCGGCGGCTGTGCCGCGCAGCAGGCTGCGGCACTCAACCGCATGGCCGTCGGCAACGCCACGCAGGACTACATCGACACGCACCGCCCCGGCTTCCAGCAGACCGAGAAGCCCCAGTTCGTGTTCGCCTCGAAGAACAACCGTTTCTCGTTCTCGATAGGCGGCTTCGTGAGCCTGCGCGCGGGCTATGATTTCGACGGCATCGTCGACAACATCGACTTCGTGCCCTACGACATCCCGGTTCCGGGCAATTACAACTCCAAGCAGAAGTTGATGATGGACGCCTCGACCTCGCGCCTCTTCCTGAAGGCCATTACCAACACCCGGGCGCTGGGGCGCGTGGTAATCTACATGGACGCCGACTTCCGCGGCGGTGCCGAGGGAAGCTATACGCCCCGCCTGCGTTCGGCCTACGTGTCGTTCAAGGGGCTGACCCTCGGACGCGACGTGACGACCTTCTGCGACCTGTCGGCCGCCCCCACGACCATCGACTTCCAGGGGCCGAACGCCTATAATTTCAACTTCGCGACGCTGATCCGCTACGAGGTGTCGTTCGCCCGCAGGCACATGACCTTCGGCGTCGCCGCCGAGCTGCCGAGCGTGAGCGCCACCTACGGCGAGAACTTCAAGCCGATCCACCAGCGCGTACCCGACTTCCCGATGTACCTGCAATATGCCTGGGGCGCCGACCGCAGCAGCCACCTCCGCGCTTCGGCCGTGCTGCGCAACCCTTACATGTATAAGGTATCGAAGGATGCCACCACGTCGCTCTTCGGGTGGGGCGTGCAGTTGAGCGGCACGATCAAATGCTGCGACTGGTTCCGCATGTTCATGAACGGCGTCTACGGTAAGGGCATCACCCCCTATATCCAGGATCTGACCGGTTCCGGGCTCGACTTCACGCCCAACCCGGTGGATCCCACGCTCGTGCGCATGATGCCCATGTGGGGCGTGCAGGCCGCCGGGCAGATCAACTTCACGCCGCGCCTGTTCGTGTCGGGCGGCTACTCGACGGTGCGCGTGCAGCGCAGCGAGGGCTACTATACGGCCGACCAGTACAAACAGGGGCAGTATATCTTCGGCAACATCTTCTACTCGCTCACCCCGCGCTGCAAGGTGGCCGCCGAGTACCTCTACGGTTCGCGCAAGGACATGAACAGCATGAAGAACCATGCCAACCGCGTGAACGTGATGGTGCAGTATAATTTCTGATGATCCCGGTATCGGTATTTATTATGGGCGGCCCGCGTCGGGAACCGCCCATTTTTCGTATATTTGCCTCTCTGTTAAAATCGTGAACTATGGAATTTCTTACGGAATACAACCTCACGGGACTGGTGATCGGCATTGCGACGTTCCTTATCATCGGATTGTTCCATCCGCTCGTGGTCAAGGGCGAATATTATCTGGGCGTACGCTGCTGGTGGGTTTTCCTCGTGATGGGGATCGTGGCGATCGCCGCGTCGGTGGCCGTGCGCCATATCCTGTGGTCTACCCTGCTGGCCGTGTGGGGCGCCTCGTCGCTCTGGTCGATCGGCGAACTGTTCGAGCAGCGCCGGCGCGTGGAGAAAGGCTGGTTTCCGGCCAACCCCAAGCGGCAGGGAAAATAACCTGCACGATGAAGCCGGGCCTGAGACATATCCTCCCGTGGCTGGTGCTGGCGGCGGCGTGCTGCGTCCCGGCCCAACGCGCCGGCGTGGAGCGCCCCGTGCCCGAACCCGCCCCGGTGCGTGTCCGGCTGTTGTTCGCGGGCGATGTCATGCAGCACCTTCCGCAGGTTACGGCGGCGCGACGCGGGGACGGGTTCGATTACCGCGGGGTGTTCGCCTGCCTGCGCGGCCGGTTCCGATCCGCCGACCTGGTGGTCGTGAACCTCGAAACGACGCTCACCCGCACGGATCGCTATACGGGATACCCCTGTTTCCGCTCGCCCGTGGCGCTGGCCGACGCCCTGCGCGATGCGGGGGTCGACGTGGCCGTGCTGGCCAACAACCACTGCTGCGACGGCGGTGCCGCCGGGGTGCATACGACCGTCGCGGAGCTGGGGCGCTGCGGCATCCTGCATACCGGCGTCTTTACCGACAGCCTCGACCGCGCGGCCAACAACCCGCTGTGGGTGGAGCGCTACGGCGTGCGGTTTGCGCTGCTCAACTATACCTACGGCACCAACGGCATCCCGGTTCCCGCCGGGGTGGAGGTCAACCTGATCGACACGGCGCGCATGGCGGCCGACCTGGCTGCGGCACGGCGCGGGGCGCCCGACTGCGTGGCGGTCTGCATCCACTGGGGCAACGAATACGAGCGGCGCGAGAATGCCGTGCAGCGGCACCTGGCACAATTCCTGCGCAGGCACGGCGCCGACCTTGTCGTGGGCAGCCACCCGCACGTGGTGCAGCCCTTCGACGCCGATTCGTCGCACGTGGTGCTCTATTCGCTGGGGAACTTCGTGTCCAACCAGCGGCGGCGCTACTGCGACGGCGGGTTGGTGGCCGAAATCGAAGCCGTGCGGCATCCCGACGGGCGCATGTCCTATTCGCTCGAGGCGGTGCCCGTCTGGGTGGCGATGCCGGGCTACCGCGTCGTCCCGCCCGAAGTCGGGGACACGATGGCGCTTCCGGAAGCTTATGCGCTGTTCCGGGAAGACGTGGCGGAGGTGCTTTCGGGGGACTATAAGCAATCCGAATAGTCCTATAAAAACAAACAATGCCGATTTTTGGCGTCGTGTCCGGGATTTTATTATCTTTGTAGACGAAAATAAACACACACACTAAACATACAGGATTATGGAAAAGAGCATTAAAGGAACACGGACTGAACAGAATCTGCTGAAGGCGTTTGCCGGCGAGAGCCAGGCACGCAGCCGTTACATCTTCTTCTCGAGCAAGGCCAAGAAGGAAGGCTACGAGCAGATCGCGGGTGTCTTCGCCGAGACTGCCGAGCAGGAGAAGGAGCACGCCGAGCGTTTCTTCAAGTTCCTCGAGGGCGGCGACGTGGAGATCACGGCGAGCTACCCCACCGGCCCGATCGGCACCACGGCCGAGAACCTGCTGGCCGCAGCCAAGGGCGAGAAGGAGGAGTGGGACGTCCTCTACCGCGAATTCGCCAAAGTCGCCGAGGAGGAGGGCTTCATCGAGATCGCCACAGCCTTCAAGATGATCTCCACCGTCGAGGCCGAGCACGAGCGCCGCTACCTGAAGCTGCTGAGCCGCCTCACGGACGGTAATTTCTTCAAGCGCGACGGCAAGATCTGGTGGCAGTGCCGCAACTGCGGTTTCGTCATCGAGGCCGAGGAGGCTCCCAAGCTCTGCCCCGCCTGCAAGCATCCGCAGGCTTACTTCGAACCCAAGAAGGAGAACTATTAATCTCCTCCGGGACAAAAGCACGGCGCAGGGACGCGGCTCAGGCCATGTCCCTGCGTTTTTTATTTACGGCCGCCGCTCATCCCGGCGGCTTTCCTTTTTGCGGAGGGGCGGAACGGGCCGGGATGTCCTGCGGTGCCCTTTCCCGGGGCAGCGGTTCACACCGGAAACAGGGATCGGTAATGGGATATGGCGGCGAATTGCCGGCGCTGCGACATATTAGCACAACAAGCGACAAATTGAGACCCGATAATTTGCTGCGTTTCCTACTTTTGCCCTGTCATTTCAAATACATTATTATGATGAAACCTTTACACAATGAAACCGACGCGGCGGCGCTCCCGTCACGGAATCTCGGAAGGCACCTGCTCAGGTGCTGCGCGTTTTGCCTGGCGTTGGCGGTCTCCGTGCCCGCATCGGCACAGTGGCGCGTCGGCCTTACGGCGGGCTATTCCCGCAATACGTTGGACATGGATACGGGGTATGCGTACGACCTGCGCTACGAAGCCCGCGACGGCTTCACGGTCGGCATTCCCGTGCAATACGATTTCCGCGACTGGTTCGGCCTGCGTGCCGACCTGGTCTTCGTACAGAAGGGGCAGAAGATGCACCGCACGGACACCTACAATGCGATCCATACCGATACGCGCAACAACTACCTGCAACTGCCCGTCATGGCGAGCTTTTCGTTCGGCGGGGAGCGCCTGCGCGGGTTCCTCAATGCGGGCGGTTACGTCGGCGGCTGGCTGTCGAGCCACCGGAAGGGCGTGACGCATCGATTCTTCTCGGACGAAAACGGCGACGAGAATGGGGTTGTCGTCCCGGGAAACCGTTATGAATTCGATGAGAAAGTACCTTTCGACTCCCGCCGTGACAACCGTTTCGAAGCCGGTCTGGTCGGGGGCGTGGGCATAAGCTACCGCGTAGCGCCCCGTGTCGAGCTGCAGGCCGAGGGGCGCTGCTACTATGCGCTGACCGACATGCAGAAGGATTATATGAAATTCCGCGTACCGCGCTACAACACGACATTCGTCGTGCAGGTCGGATGCAGCATCATCTTAGGTAAAACCGATAAATAAACGATTATGAAACGTATATACATATTTGCATTGCTGTTTTTCCTGGCTGCCGCACTTCCTTCCTGCCGCAAGGATGCCCCCGAGCTGATGAATCCCGGCGAAACAGAGCTTTCCCAGACGCCGTCGCAGGTGTTCAAGGCTTTCTGGCACGGGATGAACAACTCCTACGGGTTCTGGGATATCGACCCGACCGACTGGGATCGGGTCTATGACGAATACCTGCCCCTTTTCGAGGTGCTGGACGGGACTGACCCCGAAACCGAAGAAGAGGAGGCGGAATTGGCCGGTACGATGCAGACGCTTTATACGCAGATATGCGGAAAGCTTATCGACCACCATCTCTCCATCACCTTTTACCCGAAATCGGAGTATGAGTTTGCCGTATCACCCGGTTATCTCGATATCAGCGCGCGCGATTATTTCCATGACGCGATCATCGGGAATATCATTCCGGCATGTATCGAGGCCAACAGGCAGGCCGGGCGAATCGAGGAGTTCGTGCAGGGACGGTATGAGGTCGAGGGCGACAGCGACAATATGGCTGCCATATCGTATAAGATCGACGGTGTCATATATTTGCGTTTCTCGGAATTCGGTTTCCGGAGCGTGCTTCAGAAAGATCCCGGGGGACCTGTGGAACAGGTGCTCAGGAACTACCAGCGGATGATCCTCGAAACGCCCGACATCAAGGGTGTGATCATCGACGTGCGCGACAACGGTGGCGGCCTCCTGGCCGACATGCAGGAGGTTCTCGCGCCCATGATCGACACCGATCTGTTGATCGGTTATACCCGCGTAAAAGAAGGGCTGGGCAGGCTCGACTACGGCCCGTGGGTGCCGTGCATCGTTTCCCCGGCCGAAAACCACCGCAAGGTCGAAGCCCCCATCGTCGTGCTTGCCAACCTCCATTCGGTAAGCATGTCCGAGATGACATGCATGGCCGTGTCCGTGCTTCCGAACGGCTGTGTCGTGGGCGAACGCACGTTCGGCGGTACCGGGCCGCTCTACGGGGATTACAAGTTCGCATACAGCGGCGCCTGGGAGAATTCGGTAGTGAGCGTATACGGTTCGACGGCCGTGATGAAAGATGCCCGCGGCAAGATACACGAGGGCGTAGGCATCGTCCCCCATATCGAGGTGCTTCAGACCCCCGAGGTCGAGGCCGAGATGCGCAGCGGCGTAGACCCGCAGCTCGAACGGGCGCTGGAATACATCCGCACCGGGAAATGACCGCGGCTGTCCGCATGACGTTACGGGGGAGGTGCCATACGGCGCCTCCCCTGCCGTTTGCGGGCGGGGCATGCCCCGCCGTTTTGTGTGGGGATGCGGCGGATGCGGAGAGAGGCATTCGGAGGGGGCGTCCTGCCGGGGAACGGGCGGCGGCCCAAAAATCTTCGCGTATGGCGGAAGATTGCGGAATCTTTACTATCTTTGCCGGATAGGAAAATCCGAATAACGAATACGATATGGCAGACGAAAAAATCATCTTTTCGATGGTGGGCGTTTCGAAGACGTTTACCAACCAGAAAAAGGTTCTCAACAACATCTACCTCTCATTCTTCTACGGCGCCAAGATCGGCATCATCGGCCTGAACGGCTCGGGTAAGTCGACGCTGATGAAGATCATCGCCGGGCTGGACAAGAATTTCCAGGGCGAAGTGGTCTTCTCGCCCGGTTACACGGTGGGATACCTTGAACAAGAACCCCGGCTCGACGACTCGAAGACCGTCCGCGAGGTGGTCGAAGAGGGCTGCGCCGCGACCGTGGCGCTGCTCAAGGAGTACGAAGAGATCAACATGAAACTCTGCGAGCCGATGGACGACGAGCAGATGGCCCGGCTCATCGAGCGCCAGGGCGAGTTGTACGAACAGATCGACCAGGTCAACGGCTGGGAGCTGGACAGCGTGCTGGAACGCGCCATGGACGCCCTGCGCTGCCCCGACCCCGACCAGTCGGTGAAGGTGCTCTCGGGCGGTGAGCGCCGCCGCGTGGCGCTGTGCCGCCTGCTGTTGCAGCAGCCCGACGTGCTGCTGCTCGACGAGCCCACGAACCACCTCGACGCCGAGTCGATCGACTGGCTCGAACAACATCTGCAGCAATACAAGGGCACGGTGATCGCCGTGACCCACGACCGCTATTTCCTCGACAACGTGGCGGGCTGGATCCTGGAGCTGGATCGCGGCGAGGGCATCCCCTGGAAGGGCAACTACTCGGGCTGGCTCGACCAGAAGACCACCCGCATGGCCATGGAGGAGAAGCAGGAGTCGAAGCGCCGCAAGACCCTCGAGCGCGAGCTGGAGTGGGTGCGCATGTCCCCCTCGGGGCGCCATGCCAAGTCCAAGGCGCGTCTGTCGGCCTACGACAAGATGATGAACGAGGACACGAAGCAGAAGGAGGAGAAGCTTGAAATATTCATCCCCAACGGCCCGCGCCTGGGCGACGTGGTGATCGAGGCGCACGACGTGTCGAAGGCTTTCGGCGACCGCGTGCTGTACGAACACCTGGAGTTCTCGCTGCCGCCGGCCGGCATCGTGGGCGTCATCGGGCCCAACGGTACGGGCAAGACCACCCTCTTCCGCATGATCATGGGGCTGGAGGAGCCCACGAGCGGTTCGTTCCGCGTGGGCCCGACCGTCAAGTTGGCCTATGTGGATCAGCAGCACAAGTCGATCGACCCCGAAAAGACCGTCTACGAGGTGATCTCGGGCGGCGCCGACCTCATCATGCTCGGCAACCGGCAGGTGAACGCCCGGGCCTACGTGGCGCGCTTCAACTTCTCGGGCGCCGACCAGGAGAAGAAGTGCGGCATGCTCTCGGGCGGCGAACGCAACCGCCTGCACCTGGCGCTGGCGCTCAAGGAGGAGGGCAACGTGCTGCTGCTGGACGAGCCGACCAACGACATCGACGTCAATACGCTGCGTGCGTTGGAGGAGGGCCTCGAGAACTTCGCGGGCTGTGCCGTGGTGATCTCGCACGACCGCTGGTTCCTCGACCGCATCGCCACGCACATCCTCTCGTTCGAGGGCGACTCGAAGGTGGTCTTCTACGAGGGTTCGTACAGCGAATACGAGGAGTGGAAGAAGGCGCAGGGCGGCGACGTGCAGCCCCACCGCGTGAGGTACAAGAAGCTGATGGAATAATACCGGGTACTCCGGCCAACGATAGAACTCCGGCGCAGGAGTATAAAGTCTGCATTCGCTCTGATGGCACAAAAACCGTCCATACCCAAAGGTACGCGCGACTTCTCCCCGGCGGAGATGATGCGCCGCCAGTATATTTTCGATACGATCCGGGGCGTGTTCCGCACCTACGGCTTCGCGCCGCTCGAAACCCCCTCGATGGAGAACCTTTCGACCCTGCTGGGCAAATACGGCGACGAGGGCGACAAGCTCCTCTTCAAAATACTCAATTCGGGCGACTACGCCGCCGGCCTGTCCGGCGACGAGGTACGGCAGGCGTCGAAAATCTGCGAGAAGGGGCTCCGTTACGACCTCACGGTGCCGTTCGCACGCTATGTCGTACAGCACCAGGGCGAACTGACGTTCCCCTTCAAGCGCTACCAGATTCAGCCCGTATGGCGCGCCGACCGGCCGCAGAAAGGCCGTTACCGCGAATTCTACCAGTGCGACGTCGACGTGATCGGCACCCGCTCGCTGCTGTGCGAGGTCGAACTGGTCGAGATCGTCGAGCGCGTGTTCCGGGCGCTGGGCATCCGCGTGGCGCTGAAGATGAACAACCGCAAAATCCTGTTCGGCATCGCCGAGGCGATCGGCCATGCCGACATGATGATGGACATCACCGTCGCCATCGACAAGCTCGAAAAGATCGGGCTGGACAACGTGAAGGCCGAGCTGCTGGAGCGCGGGCTGAGGCAGGAGGCGGTCGACAAACTGCAACCGATACTCGAACTGAGCGGCGACAATGCGCAAAAACTCATGAAATTGCGTGAGGTGCTGGCTGTTTCCGAAACCGGACTGAAAGGCATCGAGGAAATGGAAACCGTGTTGGGCTATGTGGAGCGTCTGGGGATCGGGCTCGACGTGGAGCTCGACCTCTCGCTGGCACGCGGATTGAACTACTATACGGGGGCGATCTTCGAGGTCAAGGCGCTCGACTTCGCCATCGGCTCGATCTGCGGCGGCGGACGCTATGACGACCTGACCGGCATCTTCGGCATGCCCGACATGTCGGGCGTGGGCATTTCGTTCGGCGCAGACCGGATCTACGACGTAATGACGGGGCTGGGGCTCTTCCCCGAGGAGGTCAACTTCTCGACGCGGGTATTCTTCACCAACCTCGGGCAGGAGGAGCAGGCCGCGGCGCTCGGGTTGCTCCGTGAGCTGCGCGATGCGGGCGTCGCCGCCGAGATTTACCCCGACTGCGGCAAGATGAAGAAGCAGATGGAGTATGCCAACCGCCGGGGCATCCCCTACGTGGTGATCGTCGGCTCGCAGGAGCTGGAGGCGAAGGCCGCCACGGTGAAGGACATGCGCTCGGGCGAACAGCGGCAGGTGCCGTTCGGCGAGCTGGCGGAGTATCTTAAATAAGACTTTAAATAAACTACAAAATAAACTATGCGAAAGCTTTTTGCATTTATATCGGTTCTTTTCGTCCTGCCCCTTGCGGCGCAGGATGCCGGGGCTGTGCGGCAGTTGCAGAAGCTGACGCAGGTTTACCGTTACCTGAACGGGTTGTACGTCGACGAGGTGGACATGCAGCCGCTGGTCGAGAGCGCCATCACCGGGATGCTCGAAGACCTCGACCCCCATTCGGCCTATATCGGGGCTGACGAGATGAAGGGCGTGCAGGAGAGCTTCGAAGGGGAGTTCAGCGGCATCGGCGTCGAATTCAACATCCTGCGGGACACGGTCATCGTGGTCAATACGATCGTCGGGGGCCCGGCCGAGCGCGTCGGGGTGCAGCCCAACGACCGTATCGTGCGCATAGACACGCTGGATGCCGTGGGTTTCAAGCAGACGGACGTCCCCAAGTACCTGCGCGGAAAGACCGGCTCGAAGGTCGAGATCGACGTCGTGCGCCAGGGCGAACCGGAACCGCTCCATTTCGTGATCGTGCGGGACAAGATTCCGCTCAACACCGTGGACGCCGCCTACATGGCCGCCGACGGCGTGGGGTATGTCAAGGTCAACCGCTTCGGCCGCACGACGATGCCGGAGTTCCGCGAGGCGTACCGGAAACTCGGGAAACCCGGGGCGCTGATCCTCGACCTGCGCGGCAACGGCGGCGGGCTGCTCGACCAGGCGGTCGAGATGGCCGGTTTCTTCCTGCCGCGCGGCGCCCTGATCGTCTCGACCGAGGGGCGTGCCGTGCCGCCCATGTCGTTCAGCGCGCCGGTCAACGGCGACGACCTCGGGGGAAGGCTGGTGGTGCTGATCGACGAAAATTCGGCTTCGGCGAGCGAGATCGTCGCCGGTGCCGTGCAGGATTGGGACCGGGGCATCGTCGTCGGCCGCCCGAGTTTCGGCAAAGGGCTGGTGCAGCGCCAGATCGGACTGGGGGACGGCTCGGCCGTGCGCATCACCGTGGCCCGCTACCACACCCCTTCGGGGCGCGTCATCCAGCGGCCCTACGAGAAGGGCAAGCGCCGCGAATACTACCTCGACCACCTGCGCCGCTATGACGACCCGATGCGCGATTCGCTCGATGCCGGGGCGCCGGAGTACCGCACCCTGCGTACGGGGCGCACGGTCTACGGCGGGGGCGGCATCCGCCCCGACGTCCTGGTCGGGGCCGATACGGCCGGGTTCTCGGCCTACTATGCCAACCTGATCCGCCGCGGCGTGGTCAACGAATACGTCATTTCCTATATGGATCGGGAGCGTGCCGCACTGGAGAAGGCCTACCCCGCGTTCGAGGCGTTCGACAAGGGGTTCGAGGCCGGCGACGCGATGCTCGAAGGGCTTACCGGGCTGGGCGGACAGCGCGGCGTGGAGTTCGACGAGCAGGGCTTCGCAGCCTCGGCGCCGCTGATGCGCATACAGCTCAAGGCGCTCGTGGCGCAGCGGCTTTTCGATACGGCAGCATTCTACCGGGTGATGAACCCGGCGCAGAACGAGGCCTACCGCCGCGCCGTGGAGATACTCGCCGATTGGGAGCACAAGGGGGAATCCCTGCTGGCGCCGGAAGATTAGGAGGGGATTTTTTTGGATTGCACGTTTATTTTGCTTATATTCGTTCAACCGAAAATAACCCAAACCTACTGCCCCATGACCCCTCACCAACCATCCCGCCGGGATGCGGAAGAATATGGAGACCAGATTCTTTCCAAAGCCGTGAAAGCCGGCCGCCGCACTTATTTCTTCGATGTGCGTGCCACGCGCGGCGACGACTATTTCCTGACGATCACCGAGAGCCGCAAGATGCAGAACCCCGACGGGAGTTTCTCGTACGACCGGCACAAGATCTTCCTCTACAAGGAGGATTTCGCCAAATTCTCCGAAGGGCTGTCCGAGGCCGTCGATTTCATCCGCCGCAGCAAGCCCGAATTTTTCGAGCGCAAGCCCGAACCCGCGGAAGGATGACGGCCGACGGCGGAATCCCCCGGAAGAAAACAGGTGCACGATTATGGAATTTCCCCTAATCGTGCACCTTCGTTTAGCAGATTCCCGCAATTTCGCTATATTTGTGGGCTAAATACCGATACTATGAAATTTACACAATACCTGCTGCTTGCAGCGAAGGGCTGCGCCATGGGCATGGCCGATGTGGTTCCCGGGGTCTCGGGAGGAACGATCGCCTTTATTTCGGGTATCTACGAGGAGCTGATCGAGTCGATCAAGAGCGTGAACGGCACCGCCCTGCGGCTGCTCGGCACATTGCGTCTGAAGGAGTTCTGGCGCCACGTCAACGGCCGTTTCCTTTTGCCCGTGCTGATCGGGATCGGGATCGCCATCTTCTCGCTGGCGCGGCTGATGACCTACCTGCTCACGCACCATCCGATCGCCATCTGGTCGTTCTTCTTCGGGCTGATCGTCGCCTCGGCGCTGCTCGTGGCCAGGCAGATCGGGCACTGGAACGTCCGGACTGTCGCCGCATGCCTGGTCGGCGCGGCCGCCGCATGGTGGATCACCATCGCCACGCCGACCGAGACCCCCGACACGTGGTGGTTCATCATGCTGTCGGGCGCCATCGCTATCTGCGCCATGATCCTGCCCGGCATTTCGGGCGCCTTCATCCTGCTCTTGCTGGGCAAGTACCAGTTCATCATGCAGGCCGTGGGCGACCTGAATATCCCGGTCATCGTGATCTTCGTCGTGGGCGCCGTGGCGGGCATCATCAGCTTTTCGCACCTGCTGTCGTGGCTGCTCAAGCACTGGCATGACGTGACGGTGGCGGTGCTGATGGGTTTCATGGTCGGCTCGCTCAACAAGGTGTGGCCGTGGAAAGAGGTCGTCGAAACCTACACCGACAGCCACGGCAAGATCATGCCGCTCGTCGAGAGCAACGTCGCGCCCGGCCGTTTCGAGGCCCTCACGCAGCAGGATGCACTGCTCGCGGAGGCCATCGTACTCTGCATCGTGGGATTCCTGGCGATTTACTGCATCGAACTCGCGGCGCGCATCGTCGTCAAAAAACAGGAGGAATAGCCATGCGGCGTTTCGGACTTATCGGCCGGCCGCTGGGGCACTCCGCTTCGGCAGCCTATTTCGCGGCGAAATTCGAACGCGAGGGAATTGCCGACTGCACCTACACCCTCTACGAACTGCCCGAAATCGGGGCGCTGGAGCGCCTGCTGGCGGAGACTCCCGACCTGTGCGGCTTCAACGTCACGATCCCCTACAAACGCGAGGTCATGGCGCTGCTCGACGACCTGTCGCACGATGCGCGGCTGGTCGGCGCCGTGAACTGCGTGCGCCGTACGGCAGACTCACGCCTCGTGGGACACAATACCGATGTCATCGGCCTGCGGGCCGCCTTCGACTGCCTGCTCGGGGGCGAACAGCCCTCGCATGCCCTCGTACTGGGTACGGGTGGGGCGTCGCAGGCCGTGCAGTATGTGCTCGCCGAGCGGGGCATCCCGTTCGACCTCGTGTCACGCGACGCCGCAAAGGGCAACTACACCTACGACAACCTGCCGTGCGAGGCCGTGGAGCAGAGCCGCCTCATAGTCAACGCATCGCCCGTGGGAACCTACCCCGCCGTCGATGCCGCGCCGCGAATCCCCTACGGCTACCTTGCGCCCGGGCACTACCTGCTCGACCTGGTATACAACCCGCCCCTGACCCGGTTCCTCGACCTGGGGCGCCAGCGCGGGGCGCGCATACTCAACGGCGAGGTGATGTTCCGCCGGCAGGCCGAGGCTTCGTGGCGGATATGGAACGAATAAACCTTAAAACGAAGGGCATATGAAACGTACAGCGATCTTATTGGCGGCACTGGCCCTGTGGTGCGGTGCCGCGGCGCAGCAGACCCAGCCGCCCCGTTTCCAGGGCGCCGATGCCAAACGCTTCATGGCAAGGCTGATGGGCGAAACCGAGAAATTGGCGATAGAGAAGCAAATCCCGGCGTCGGAGCTTTCGCCGCAGGTCGTGGTCGCCTTTACGGTGGACACGGCGGGACGGGTGGACGGGTGGCGTTTCCTGGACAATACCTGTCAGGGGCGCGACAAATGCGATGCCGAGCCCGCGACGGAGCGTACGAAGCAGCTCGTGACCGAGGCGTTGGGGCGCCTCGAAGCGTGGACGCCGGCCCGGAAGGACGGTCTGCCCGTAAGTTATACCTGGCGGCTGACGATGCGCCTTCCGGTGGAGAAGATCGCCAAGCGGCAGGAGGCCGACCCGTTGCTGTTCATGGGCGGCGACCCCGACGAGACCTTCCATGCGTGGGCGCGGGTGCGGCTGCGTTACGACGAGCGGTTCTCCTCGCGCGGCGTGGCCGGGCTGGTGCATGTGCGTTTCTACATCGAACCGGACGGGAAGGTCACGATCGGCGAGGTGCTCTCGTCGCCCGACGAGAAACTCTCCCGGGAGGTCATCCGCGTCATCAAGGCCAGCAAAGGCCACTGGGTGCCCCGCCGCGTGCGCGGCGTGCCGCAGCGGACGGCCTACGAATACCGGATCAACTTCACTTGACCCGTGCGGCACCGGACTGCGTGCCGCGTAAAATCGAAAAGGGTGTACGTGCAGGTTGCACGTACACCCTTTTCGATGCATGGCCTTCCCGGACGCGATGCCGGTACGCGCCGTTCCGAACAGCCCTCCGCTGCCGCCGGCAGCCTGCCTGACGCGGAGTGAGGCGCGCCGTTTTTATCTGTGCTGAAGCATCGCCCTGGCCTTCTCGGCGTCCTCGGGACGCACGACGACCTGTGCGGGCATGGTGCCTATGGGGTAAATGGCCGACATATATTCGTTGCGGATCATCGACCAGATCCCTGCGCTGTCGAGCATGGATTTCGCGATCTCGGCTTCTGTGATGGAGTTGTATTCCGCCAATACAACCATGGTTTCGTCTTGCATAATCTCTCGGTTTTTGTTGGATATCTAAAGTTAGGAATTTTGTTGATAAAATGCAAGAGCTCTGCCACGAATTCTGCGGAAATATGCCTATCTTTGTTGTGCGATAAATTTGAAGAGTTACGACCATGCCTGAATTCGTCCATCTGCACGTACATACCCAATATTCGATCCTCGACGGCGCCGCGGCCATCAAGCCGCTCATCAAACGCGCCAAAGCATTGGGGATGAATGCCATCGCCATCACCGATCACGGCAACATGTACGGTGTCAAGAATTTCCACGACACCGCTACGGACGCCGGGGTGAAGCCGATCCTCGGCTGTGAGGTCTACGTGGTGAAAAACCGTTTCGAGAAGGACAAGGACGAGAAGGCCGGCGACCACCTGATCCTGCTGGCCAAGAACCTCGAAGGCTACCACAACCTCTGCAAGATGGTCTCCTACTCGTTTACCGAGGGGTTCTATTACAAGCCGCGCATCGACAAGCAACTGCTCGAACAGTACCACGAAGGGCTGATCTGCTGCTCAGCATGTCTGGGCGGCGAGGTGCCCCAGGCCATCATGCACAACGACATGGAGGAGGCCGAGCGCGTGGTGCAGTGGTTCAAGGGGGTCTTCGGCGACGACTATTACCTCGAATTGCAGCTGCATCCCTCGGGCGACCCGCAGAAGGATGCGGACGTCTACGAGAACCAGCTGCGGGTGAACAAGGCGCTGCTGGAGCTGGCCGCCAAGTTCGGCGTGAAGTACATCTGTTCCAACGACGTGCACTTCATCCTCGCGGAGGATGCCGTGGCGCACGACCACCTGATATGCCTCAATACGGGGCGCGACCTGGACGACCCGAACCGTATGCGTTACACGTTCCAGGAGTACCTCAAATCACCCGAGGAGATGGCCGCGCTGTTCCCCGACCACCCCGAGGCACTGGCCACGACGCTCGAGATCGCCGCCAAATGCGAGGATTACAAGCTCACGCACGCCCCCCTGATGCCGAATTTTCCGCCGCCGGAGGATTTCAAGATCGACCTCGCGGAGCTCCGCGAATCCTTCGTCAAGAAGATCGAGGACGCGGAGTTGCTGGCCAGGATCGGCGCCTGTGCGTCGGTCGAAGAGCTGGAGCGGCTCGTCGCCCATGACAAGGAGCTGTCGGACAGGCTGATGGTCGCCAAGCAATATTGCTACCTCGTAGACCTCACCTACAAGGGCGCGCACCGTCGTTACGGTGAGGTGCTGGACGAGAAGGTCGAGCAACGGCTCAAATACGAGTTGGATACGATCGAGTGGATGGGTTTCCCGGGCTACTTCCTGATCGTGTGGGACTACATCCGCGCCGCCCGCGAAATGGGGGTCTCGGTGGGCCCCGGCCGTGGTTCGGCCGCGGGTTCGGTGGTCGCCTACTGCCTGAAGATCACCAATATCGACCCGCTGAAATACGACCTGCTGTTCGAGCGTTTCCTCAACCCCGAGCGTATCTCGCTGCCCGATGTCGACGTCGACTTCGATGAGGACGGCCGCGCCGACGTATTACGCTACTGCGTGCAGAAATACGGCCAGAAGCGCGTTGCCCAGATCGTGACGTTCGGCACCATGGCGCCCAAGATGGCCATCAAGGACGTTGCCCGTGTGCAGAAGCTCGCCCTCTCGGAGAGCGACCGCCTGTCGAAACTGGTGCCCGACAAGATCACCCCCGACAAGAAACACGGCGAGACGCCGTTCGATTTCGTATACAAGGAGTCTCCCGAGCTGGCAGCCGAGCGCGAGTCGCCCAACCAGCTGATACGCAATACGCTCAAGTACGCCGAGAAACTCGAAGGCTCGATCCGCCAGACGGGTGTGCACGCCTGCGGCGTGATCATCGGCCAGGACGACCTCGAGAAGTTCGCGCCGATGGCCATTGCCAAGGATGCCGAGCTGAACGTGGTTGAATTCGAGGGCAAGGAGGTCGAGAGCGTCGGCCTGATCAAGATGGATTTCCTGGGGCTGCGTACGCTGTCGATCATCAAGGACGCCGTGGAGAATGTCAAGGCGGTGCACGGCGTGGACGTGGACATCGACGACATCCCGCTGGACGACGCCCAGACCTACGAGGTCTTTGCACGCGGCGATACCACCGGCCTGTTCCAGTTCGAGTCCCCGGGCATGAAGAAGCACCTGCGCAACCTCAAGCCCAACCGTTTCGAAGACCTGATCGCCATGAACGCCCTCTACCGTCCGGGCCCGATGGAGTACATCCCCAATTTCATCGCCCGCAAGCACGGGCAGGAGCCGGTGACCTACGAGATCGCCGACATGGAGGAGTACCTGAGCGACACCTACGGCATCACGGTCTACCAGGAGCAGGTCATGTTGCTGTCGCAGAAGCTCGCAGGGTTCACGGGCGGCGAGGCCGATACGCTGCGTAAGGCCATGGGTAAGAAGAAGCGCGACGTGCTGGACAAGATGAAGCCCAAGTTCATCAACGGCTGTAAGGAGCGCGGGCACGACGAGAAGATCTGCGACAAGATATGGGGCGACTGGGAGGCGTTCGCATCCTATGCCTTCAACAAGTCGCACTCGACCTGCTATGCCTACGTGGCCTACCAGACCGGTTACCTGAAGGCGCACTACCCTTCGGAGTTCATGGCGGCGCTGCTGAGCCGAAACCTGGCGGACATCAAGCAGCTGACGCTCTACATGAACGAGTGCAAGCGCATGGGTATCCGGGTGCTGGGGCCCGACATCAACGAGTCGATGCGCACCTTCTCGTCTAACAAGTCCGGCGACGTGCGTTTCGGGCTGGGGGCCGTGAAGGGTGTCGGCGAAGCCGCCGTGGAGAGCATCATCGCCGAACGCAACGCCAACGGCCGCTTCAAGGACATATACGACCTGATGGAGCGCGTGAACTTCACGGCCGTGAACCGCAAATGCTTCGAGAACCTGGCCTATGCCGGCGGGTTCGATTCGATATCGGGCTTCCACCGGGGCAAGTTCTTCGGGGCGGATGCACGCGACAATACGGGCATCACCTTCATCGAACAGCTGATGCGTTACGGACAGCGTTTCCAGGCCGAGAAGAACAACGCCCAGCAAAGCCTGTTCGGAGGCGGCGGGCAGGTGGACATCCAGCGCCCCGTGCTGCCGGCGTGCAAAGACTGGACGCAGCTGGAGACCCTGGCCAAGGAGCGCGAGATGATCGGCCTTTACCTGTCGGCACACCCGCTGGACGACTATAAGGTCATCATCAACCACATGTGCAAGACCCAGCTCACGGAGCTGGAGAACCTCGATCCCTTCAAGGGGCAGGAGATCGCCGTGGCGGGCATGGTCGTGAGCGTGCAGAACCTGATGACCAAAACCGGCAAGCCGTGGGGCAAGTTCGTGCTGGAGGATTACAATGGCACGCACGAATTCGCGCTGTTCGGCAAGGACTACGAGAATTTCCGCAAATACCTCTTTGCGGATTATTTCCTCTTTATCCGCGGCCGCGTGCAGCCCAAGCCCTATAACGACAAGGAGCTGGAATTCAAGATCATCTCGATGGTGCAGCTCTCGGAGATGCGCGACACGATGATCAAGGAGATGCATGTGCAGCTGCCCGTGCAGGAAGTGACGCAGGAGCTGATCCGCGACCTGTCGGAACGTGTCCGCGAAGCTCGGGGCGAAACCCTGTTCCGGGTCAATGTCTACGACCGCGACGCGCATGTCTCGCTGAGCCTTTTCTCGAAAAGCTATAAGGTGAGCCTCACGCAGTCGCTGGTAGGCTATTTGGAGGACAACGACATAAAGTATTCGATCGCATAAACTATACAAACAATTAAAAACCTTGTAATTATGGCTTTAGCAATCACAAAGGAGAATTTTCAGGAAGTACTTTCGTCAGAGCTGCCCGTCGTCATCGACTTCTGGGCCGAATGGTGCGGTCCCTGCCGCATGGTAGCCCCCATCGTGGACGAGCTCGCCACCGAGTATGAGGGCCGCGTCCTGATCGCCAAGTGCGACGTGGAGGAGAACGATGAGATCACGGCGAAATACGGCGTGCGCAACATCCCCACCATTATCTTCCTCAAGGGCGGGGAACTGGTGGACAAGCAGGTCGGCGCCGCATCGAAGGATGCGCTGGTCGCCAAGATCGAAAAGCTGCTCTAAGATGCTGCGCAGCATAGCGTGGCATGGAATGCGGGCCGTGGAGTTTTCGAAAGGGGACTACGCGGCCCTGCTGGTTCCGGACATGGGCGCCAACCTTGTGCGGCTGGCCGACACGCGGCGCGGCATCGAAATCCTGCGTGCACCCGCCGGGGATGAGGTCGAAGAGTTCCGGCGGCGCCCGCATGTGTTCGGACTGCCGATCCTCTTCCCGCCCAACCGCATTGCAGACGGGCAATACACGTTCGACGGGCGCACCTACCGCTTCCCGATCACCGACGCGAAAGGAGGCCACTATCACCACGGCATTCTCAAGAGCCAGCCTTTCGCCGTGTCGAAGGCGTGTGAAACCGCGGACGAGGTGTTGGTCGAATGCCGCTACTATTCGAATGCGGGGAACGATGCGATATTCCGCGATTTCCCGCACGAGTTCAAGTGCAAGATCGTATACCGCCTCACGGCCGGCGGGCTGGAACAGGAGGTGATGTTCGCCAACCGCAGCAAGGAGCCGATGCCCGTCGGCGTGGGGTTCCATACGCCGATGCGGATTCCCTTCGCCGGAGGAGCGGCTGGCGATTACGTGATGCGTGCGGCGATTGGAGAACAAGTTGAGCTGAGCGGACGTAACATCCCGACCGGCCGCAAGTTGCCGTTGTCGGAGAAATTTGCCCGGCTGCGCGGCGCGGGGTTGCAGGTGACGGACTGCGACCCGATCGAGGCGGCTTTCACGGTGCGCGAGATCGAGGTGGACGGCAAGCCGTTCCGCGGCGCGTTGGTCGAGAACCTGCGCACGGGCGTCCGTACCTGCTACGAGGTGGACGGGCAGACGACCTGCTGGACGATCTGGAACAACGGCGGCAAGGTTCCCTACTGCTGCCCCGAGCCGCAGTCGTGGACGACCAACGCCCCGAACATGCCCGACCCCGAAGCCGAAGGTTTCCGGTCGATCGCCCCGGGCGGGACGTGGAGCATGAAATTCCGGTTGTACGCCAAATAGTTGTTGTTCTGGAATCCGGAACCGTGTCCGATGAAAACGGGCGCCGCAAGGTTCATACCGACCTGCGGCGCCCGTTTTTCGGGGATTATCGGGGTGTCGGATGCCGGCATGGATGAATTCGGAGCCGATCCGGTTCATGGGGGCGCGACGCGGGCAGCCTCCGGCTCGACGGACGAGCGGACGGCCGCCGGGCATTGCCGCAGCACCCCGGCTGTGTTCTCCCGGATTGTTTTTAGCGGGGCGGAGGCTCAGAATCGTTCTTCGACGACCGTCTCCGACAGCGGTTTGCGCAGCAGCTCATGGCGGCCGGGGTCGGCCGGGATGCCGGCGCCGTAGCCCACGAGCAGGATATTCACCGGTTCGACATGCTCCGGCAGGTTGAATTCCGCGCGTACGGCTTCGGGTTTGAACATGCAGATCCACAGCGTGTCGAGTCCCAGCGACGCGGCGCAAAGCATCATGTGGTCGGTGACGATCGAAGCGTCGATGTCGCCGATCACCTTGCCGTCGTATTTCCGCTCCCAGGCCTGGCCGGTATCGGCGCATACGATGATGGCGCAGGGCGCCCCGAAATCGCGCGTGCATCGTGCCAGGCGTGCCATGCCTTCTTCGGAACGCACGACGATGAGCCGCTGGGGCTGGCGGTTGGCGCCCGTGGGAGCCACGCGGCCGGCTTCGAGGATCGTGTCGAGTTTTGCCTGTTCGACCTTTTGGGCCGTATATTTACGGCAGGCATACCGTTTCTTGGCTAACGAGAGGAAATCCATAGTTGGTCGTGTGTTTGAATCCGTCGTACAAATATAAGGCAAAACTCTCGCTGCGGCAACTTTTTTTCGGCATATGCTGTCATGCGCGACTGACAGTTTGGCAGGAATCGGGGGCTGGCACACGGTTTGTTGAAACTGGGGCAGAGACGAATCAAATTATAATACAACGATAAAACTATGAAAAACGGAAAAATCGGAGTGACGACGGAGAACATATTCCCCGTGATCAAAAAGTTCCTTTATTCAGACCATGAGATTTTCCTGCGCGAGCTGATCTCCAATGCAGTCGACGCAACCCAGAAACTGAAGACCCTCTCGTCGATCGGCGAAATGAAGGGCGACCTGGGCGACCTGACGATCCGCGTTTCGGCGGACAAGGATGCCAAAACGCTGACCGTAACCGACCGCGGCATCGGCATGACGGCCGAAGAGGTCGACAAATACATCAACCAGATCGCTTTCTCGGGAGCCGAGGAGTTCATGGAGAAGTACAAGAACCAGGCGATCATCGGGCATTTCGGACTGGGTTTCTACTCGTCGTTCATGGTGGCCGACAAGGTGGAGATCATTACGAAATCCTGGAAGGAGGGTGCCAAGACCGTGCGCTGGAGCTGCACCGGGACGCCCGAATTCGAAATGGAGGAGACCGACGAGGCGCATGACCGCGGTACGACCATCGTCCTGCACCTGTCGGAGGATGCGCTCGAATATGCCGAGGATTCGAAAGTCGAGGGGCTGCTGCGCAAGTACTGCCGTTTCCTGCCGATCCCGATTGCCTTCGGCAAGGTCAAGGAGTGGAAGGACGGCAAGTACGTCGACACGGACAAGGACAACGTCATCAACAACGTCGACCCGCTGTGGACGCGCAAGCCGGCCGACATTACCGAGGAGCAATACAAGGAGTTTTACCACGAGCTCTACCCCATGAGCGACGAGCCGCTGTTCTCGATCCACCTGAACATCGACTACCCGTTCCACCTGACGGGCATCCTCTATTTCCCGAAGATACACAACAACTTCGAGATCCAGAAGAACAAGATACAGCTCTATTCGAACCAGGTCTACGTGACCGACCAGGTCGAAGGCATCGTGCCCGAATACCTGACGCTGCTGCACGGCGTGATC
Organism: Alistipes onderdonkii; assembly: GCF_025145285.1. NCBI lineage: Bacteria > Pseudomonadati > Bacteroidota > Bacteroidia > Bacteroidales > Rikenellaceae > Alistipes > Alistipes onderdonkii. Next base: position 3,638,032 of record NZ_CP102251.1, on the reverse strand, counting down.
GACTCGCCGGACATTCCGCTGAACGTGTCGCGGAGCTACCTGCAGAGCGATGCCAACGTGAAGAAGATCTCGAATTACATCACCCGCAAGGTCGCAGACCGGCTGCAGGAGCTGTTCAACACGATGCGCCCGGATTACGAGTCGAAATGGGACGACCTGAAGATCTTTATCCAGTACGGCATCCTCACCGACGAGAAGTTCGCCGAGAAGGCGCAGGATTTCATGCTCTGGAAGAACGTCGAGGGCAAGTATTTCACGCCCAAGGAGTATCTCAAGAAGGTAAAGGAGAACCAGACCGACAAGAACAAGACCGTCGTGCTGCTCTATGTGGACGACCCCGTGGAAAAACACACGTTCCTCGAAGCCGCCAGGGGCAAGGGCTACGACGTGCTGCTGATGGACGGCCAGCTGGACAACCACTACGTCAACTGGTACGAGTCGAAAAACAAGGAGACGCGTTTCGTGCGCGTGGACAGCGATGTGATCGACAAGCTCATCCAGAAGGAGGACAACATCAGGATGTCGCTCACCGAAGCGCAGCAGGAGTTGTTGCGCCCGGTATTCGAAAGCCAGATGCCCAAGGACGACAAGATACACTACAACATTTCGTTCGAGGCGATGTCGCCCGACGAGGCGCCCGTGGTGATTACGCAGAACGAATTCATGCGCCGTATGAAGGAGATGGCCGCAGCGGGCGGCGGGGGCATGAGCCAGTTCTACGGGCAGATGCCCGACAACTTCACCATCGCGGTGAACGGCAACCACCCCATCGTCGCGGACATCCTCTCCGATGCCGAGAAGGCTTACGGCGACAAGCTGAAGTCCATCACCAAGAAGATCGACGCGGCCGTGGCCGAGGAGAACCGCTTCGAGGAGGTTACCAAGGACAAGAAGGAGGAAGAGCTTACCGCAGAGGAAAAGGCCATGCGCGAGGAGTTGTCGAAGAAGGTCGTCACGCTGCGCGATGAGCGCAACGAGCGGCTGCGCGAGATCGGCGGTGAAAACAAGCTCGTGAAGCAGATCATCGACCTGGCGTTGCTGACCAACGGGATGCTCAAGGGCAAGAGCCTGACGGATTTCATCCAGCGCTCGATTTCGCTGATCGAAAAGTAACGGGCAGGGGTTAATGAGGAGGGGGCTGCGCCGCAGGGTGCAGCCCCCTTTTATTTGCCGGCGGGCCGTAAAATACTTGTGCGGAAATAGTTGCGCAAAGGAATAAAAGGTTATATTTGTCATAACCTAAAACCCCGAGTTATGAGAAAACTGCTAACCTCCGGTGCGATGGCGGTCGGGATGCTCCTTGCGTCATGCACCCCGGCGAACCGTGTCGTCGAGAACCCCCTGATCGGGGCTGCCAACACCATGACGCTCGACTTTCCGAAAATAGAACTGAGCGACACGGCGACCGTGTTGCATGTCGATGCCTATTTCCGGCCGCACAACTGGATCCGCATCGACGCGGGTAGCTACCTGCTGGCCGACGGGCAGAAATATATGTTGCAGGGCAGCGAGGGTATCCTCCCCGATTCGCTCTTCTGGATGCCCGACTCGGGCGAAGCGTCGTTCGTGCTGAAATTCGGGCCGCTGCCGCGGGGAACGAAGTCGTTCGATTTCATCGAATCGGACTGCGACGACTGCTTCAAACTCTACGGGGTCGACCTGACGGGTAAGAAGGAGTATCCGCGTTATCCCGAGGGGTTACCCCGCGAACTGCGGAAGGCCCCCGAAGACGGTCCCGTTCCCGAACCGATACTCGCGGTGGGGACAACCACCGTGAACGTCCGCCTGCTGGGGTACCGCAGGGGAATGGCGAAGGAGGTCGCCATGTATGTCAATTCGCTGCTGAACGGGCAGGAAGAGCATACGGCGGCCATCGACCCCGAAAGCGGCATGGCAACCCTGCGATTCGAACAGTACGGCACGGCCATGGCCTATGTTTCGTGCGGCCCGGTATTCGGGATGTGCTGGATTGCCCCCGGTGAAACGCTGGACATGTATGTCGATATGGGGGCAGGCGGCCGGGCCGTCGTGCAGCGCCGCGACAAGGAGCGCGAGCCTGCGCCCGGGCGCAAGCTCTATACGAGCGGGACGTATGCGGATCTCAATGCGCAGGTGGATGCGAGCGGCGGCAGCAGTATCCGCATGAACCTCTATTCGGGCGATTTCGCGGATTACCGCATGAGTGCCGACGAGTATACGCAGATGGTCGTGTCGAAATACGAAAGCCTGGCGGATAGCATCGCGCGCAGCCCGGTGTCCGGGATGATGAAGGAATTGTCCCTGCTCACGTTGCAGCAGGAGGCGCTGACTGCGATCTCGATGGGCGGATTCTTTTTGGCGCATAATTACCGCAGTGTAAACAATGAGTGGGACTACCGCGTCGAACCCGATTATGAGTTCGCCTCGCTGAAGCCCGAACACTATACGGTCGTCGCCGGGCTTTTCGACATCAATAACCTGAAATTGCTGATGGGAATAGACCTCTCCGATTATGTAAATGCGGTATCCCGCAGCTATACGGATGTCGAGTGGGCAGACCTTGTCCATGCGACGGACGGCATCGTCTACGACCTGCCCAAAGTCGTGGGGCTGCCGTCCAAGGCCGAGAACAACGCCCTTACGCAGGAAGACCTCGACCTGTTGCATTCGCTCAAGGAGCCGTTCTACGCCGAGGCCTGCGAGGCGATGCAGGCGCGTGTGCGCAAGGAGCTGGAGTCGGTGAAGGACGTCCGTATCGAAACGACGCCCGAGGTTGCCGTCGACAAGCTGTTCGATGCGATTGTAGCGCCCTACAAGGGCAAGGTGGTGTTCGTCGATTTCTGGAACACGTGGTGCGGCCCCTGCCGGGCTTCGATCAAAGCGAACGAGCCGCTCAAGAGCGGGGAACTGAAGAGCGACGACCTGGTGTGGATATACATCGCCAACGAGACCTCGCCGCTGGTCGCCTACAAGACCAGCATCGCCAAAATCGCGGGCAAGCATTACCGGCTCGACGACGCACAGTGGAAATACCTTTGCGAGAAATTCCAGATCGACGGCATTCCGTCCTATGTGCTGGTCGACCGCGACGGCAGCTATGAGCTGCGTAACGACTTCCGCGACCACGACCTGATGAAAAAGACGCTCAAGGGGATGCTCGAATGACTTTGCGGGAGCCTGCCGGCCGTCGGGAACAGTTTTTCCCGCCACGAGTCGGCCCCGCTCCCCGGAAAGCCGGAATTTCGGATTGACGATTCCGGATCGACTAAAATATAAAAGGCCGTTCCTGCGAACGGCCTTTTATATTTCCCGGGTGGCAGACAGCCCGGTTTCACAGGCTCCACCATCGGGTTGCGTCCGCTTCGGCGGGATGGAACCCGGCCCTTTGCAGAACGCGCTGCGAGGCGCGGTTATCCGGGTCGGTCTCGGCGGTGATCTGCCGGACTCCGGGCTGCTGCTTCGCCCATGCGCACAATGCCCGGACGGCTTCCGTCATGTAACCCTGTTTTTCAAAGGCCTTTTCCAGCCCATAGCCGATCTCTACCCTTCCGTCGGCATCCGCCGCCCCTTTGAAGCAGGCCGATCCCGCAACGACACCGCCATCCCGTAAGATCAGGAACCAGAAGGTGTGGAAGAGGTGATTGACGGGGTCGGCGGCGGCGAGTGCGTACTGCCCCTCGACGATCCGGCGGAAGTCTCCGCGCGGGCTTCCGGCTGTGCAGCGGCAATCCAGTTCCTTTCCCAGTGCCCGAATGTCATGCAGCCAGAGCCCCAGCTGCCGGGGTGTCAGCGGAACGATCCGGAGCCTTTCCGTTGTGAGAAGCATCGAAGTGTCACGGCGGCCTCTACTCCTCCGTCCATTTGTCGGCGACCAGTTTCAGGAACCAGTCGGGGACACGGCACGGGCGGCGCGTATCGCTGTGGATGAAGCCCAGTTGCGTCATGCCCGTATTGAGCAGCTCGCCTTTGCCGTTGTAGATTTCATAAAAGAAATTGATGCGTGCCGTGGGCAGCTCGCGGAGCATGATGCGCACGGTGAGCAGCTCGTCGTAGTAGGCCGGGCGGTGGTATTTGGACTGCACCTCGAGGATGGGCATCATGATGCCCCGCTTCTCGACTTCGGCGAAGGACATGCCCAGATAGCGGAGCAGTTCGCTGCGTGCGGCTTCATAGTAACAGATGTAGTTCGAATGGTGGCAGATGCCCATCTGGTCGGTGTGCTTGTACCACACGCGGATTTGGCAATCGTAACTCAGCATGGTGCTTAAAAGGTTAGGACGGCACGCCCGTCGGGGCAGCCGTCGCGGATTATCAGATTTTGTGATGTGTCGACAGTCAGCCTTGCAGGCCGGCCGCCGATGCGGACTTGGTACGACCCTGTGGGCGGCAGGAGCTTGAGGGGGTCGTCGGTGCGGATGCGGCCGGCCGCCGCCGTCCCGATGACGAGGTAGGGATGCGACAACAGGCGGGCTGCACGGGCCATGTCGCCCTGCGCCACCAGGCGGCGGATGACGGTGGAGCTGACCTTTTCGGCGTCCACGTCGCATTCGCCGACTTCCACGACCTCCAGTCCGAAGCCGTGGCTGCCCAGGTAGTCGTAACTGCCCTGCTTGTCGCGCCCGAAGCGGTGGTTGAAGCCCACGACCAGCGTTTCGGCGCCGATGCGCCCCACGAGGTAGTCGCGGATGAACGTGTCGGGCGCAAGGGCGCTGAATGCCTTGTCGAACGGGATGACGATCAGGTTGTCGATGCCCTGCTGTCCGAGCAGGTAAATTTTCTCTTCGAGCGAGGTCAGCAGCCGCAGGCCGTCGGCCCGGCCGAGCGTCACGCGGGGATGGGGTTCGAACGTGAGTACGACGCTCTCGCCGCCCTGTGCGCGAGCCCTCCCGGCAACGGTACGCAACAGGGCCAGGTGCCCGCTGTGCACGCCGTCGTACGATCCGACGGTCACCGTCGGACGGACGAAATGCGGAAGTGCATCGAACCCGTAAAAAACCCGCATGTCCGGCCGCCCGGCAGCCGGACGGTGTTCCGCAAGGTCGCCGTGTATGTCGTGGCTGCCTGTTTTTCCGCCCTCCGCTGCGTTTTTTGCTTCGCGTTGCATCATGCGTTGCTGCTGTTGCTTTCTTCGTTTTCCTTGACGAAATAGGCCACCTTTTCGAGCAGCGTGGTGATGTCGTAGTTCTCGACGACGATGCCCTGCGGGAAATTCAGCGGCGTGGAGGTGAAATTGAGCACGCCCTTGATGCCGGCGTTGATGATCGGCACCACGAGGCTCGGGGCGACCTTCGTCGGCGAAGAGACGATGACGATGCTGATGTCCTGGTTGACGACCATGTTCTCGAAGGTGTCCATGTGGTAGCACGGGATGCCGTCGATGGTCTTGCCGACCTTCTCGGGATCGACGTCGAAGGCAGCCGTGATCTTCAGCTTGAGCCCCTTGCCGTTGAAATATTTGGTGATGGCCTGTCCCAGGTGTCCCATGCCCAGCACGGCGATGTTCATCTGCGAGGGGCTGTCGAGTATCTTGCTGATGTACTCGATGAGCACCTGTACGTCGTATCCCTTTTTCGTATCGCTCGAAAAGCCGATGAGCATCAGGTCGCGGCGCACCTGCACGGCCGTGATGCCGTGGATGCCCGCCAATACGTGCGAGAAAATATGCGTAATGCCCTGCTTGTGGCTGGCCAGGAGCGTACGGCGGTATTCGCTCAGCCGCTCGATGGTTTTTTCGGGGATCGTATTGGTCAATGCTGCCATAGGGGTCGCTTTATTCGATGGTGATCGTAAAGTCGCTGTTGTAGTTCACCCGCGTCCAGTTGCGGTTGACGTGGTTGTCGCGCTGCTCGCCCTGGCCGAAGACATAGGTGGTTTGCAGCGGCGTATAGCTGCGTCCTTCCATGTCGTATTCGATGTCGTTGTACATCGCGGGGCAGAAGATCAGGGCGGCGTCGTAACCGCGGTAGGAGTAGAGCGAAGGCAATGCGCCGAAGGCGCGGATATAGGCACGGTCGAAATCGAGGATCGCCTGCGAGTCGCGCTTGGCGTGGTAGGTGGAGATGAATACGACACGGTCTTTGAAGAACACCGTGCGGTCGAGGTTGCCGTAGCGGTTCCAGCGGGTGTTGCCCAGCACGACGAAGCGCGGAGCCGTGCGCCCGCGGCCCGTGATGCTCGTATCGGCTGAGGCGATGGCCGCGAGGATGCGCTCGACCTCGACTTCGTCGTCGGTCATGACGACGAAAACATTGTCCTCGCCGTTATCCAGCAGCGGCGTCAGGTCGCCCGGGTTGTTGGCGGGGCGGTTCGACGGGTGCACATAAGTATAGGTGTACTTCCGGTAGTCGGAGTCGCCCAGCAGGGCGAGGATCTCGGATTCGAAGTCCTTGTCCGTGCTGTCGCTGTAAATCAGCGTCACCTGTTTGTCGCCGTTCACCAGGTCGGCGACCTTGTCCCATTTGTGCGACGGGTCGGGTGCCATCTGGAACAGGGCGTCGCTGTTCATCCCCGTGATGCTGGCCAGCGGCGAGACGACGGGGACGTCGTGCTCCTCGGCATAGAGGATGACGGGATGGAGCCCCTCCTCGTATACGGGGCCGACGATCAGCCCGGTGCCGGCGAAGGCGTCGCTTTTGACGATTTCGCGGATCGCATCCACATTGCGGGCCGTGTTGTAAAGCGTGAGGTCTATCGAGTTGCCGTATTTCGTCCGCACGCTGTCCAGCCCCAGCAGGAAGCCCTGGTAGAATTCGAGGTAGTTGCCGTTGGGCTCGTTGCCGACGGCCATCGGCAGCATCAGTGCCACCTTGAGCGGTGCGCTGCGGCGCAGGGCGCGGAATTCGACCTGCTTCGGCCTGCTGCCGGCAAAGATTCCCGGGAGCGAGTCCCGCTCTTGCAGGCTGTCGGCCTGCGGGCCGTTTTCGGCTGCTGCGAGCTGTTCCGCAGAGCCCGGCACCTTGATGATCGCCCCGGCTTTCAGGTCGGCGGGTTTCAGCCCCCCATTGAGCGTCCCGAGCCGATCCTCGGTGATGCCGAAGCGGCGCGAAAGCGAATAGAAGGTTTCGCCCGGCTTCACGATGTGGTAGGCGAAGCCCTCCTCGGCCACGCTGTTGAGCGAATTGCGGTAAGCCTCCCACTGCTCCCTCGTGCCGGCCTCGTCTTCGGAGCCGATCTCCTTCTTGCGGATCAGGATGCGCTCCCCGAGGCGCAGGTGCGCCGGGTCGAGGTTCGGATTGTCCTCGATGACGGTCTGGATCGGGATCTCGTATTTGCGCGAGATGCCGTAGAGCGTCTCGCCCTGCGTCACGGTATGGATGTCGAAAGTCTTGCGCAGCTTGCGATCCGACTTGGGCTGGGGGACGTCCGATACGAAGGGTATCTTGATGCTCTCCCCTGCGCGCAACCCCTGCGCTGCCGCGGGGTTATGTTGCAGGATGACCTTCTCCCCCACCTCGTAGGCCTTCGAAAGCCCGTAGAGCGTTTCGCCGGGCTGCACCGTGTGAACGTAGAATTTCGAGCCGTTTATGTATACGATCGTCCCGGATTTCTGCACCGCAAGGGCGCACAGGCTCCACAGGAGCAGCAGGGCTGTCGCACAGAATCGCTTCATCGTCATTTCGTTTTTTCACGCATACGGATCTCCGTAATGACCTTCTTGGTGTAGAGCGGGAAGTCCCCGTTCATCATCCATGCGTAGTAGCTCGGCTCCGCGCGGAAGACCTCGGCGACGGGGCGCCCCTTGTACTTGCCGAACCCGAAGATCTCCTCGCCCTTTTCGTTGAAAAGGATGCGCCCGGCGTAGTCAGCCGCCTCGCCGCGGGTCGAGAACTCGGCCAGTTTGTCGATGTCGTTCTCCAGGTCGGGGTAGCGTTCCAGCTGCGCCATGAGCACTTCGTAGGTCGCCAGCGTATCGGCCTCTGCCGAATGGGCGTCCTCCAGATCCTTGTCGCAATAAAATTTATAGGCCGCCACCAGCGTGCGCTGTTCCTTCTTGTGGAAGATGTTCTGCACGTCGACGAAACGGCGGCGTTTGAAATCCACGTCGACGCCCGCCCGCAGGAACTCCTCGACCAACACCGGCAGGTCGAAGCGGTTGGAGTTGAAGCCGCCGAAGTCGCAGCCGCGGATGAACTGTTCGAGCGATTTGGCGACCTGCGCGAAGGTCGGGCAATCCCTGACGTCTTCGTCCGTGATGCCGTGGATGGCCGTGGCTTCCGCCGGGATATGCATCCCGGGGTTGAGCTTGCGGGTCTTGACGATCTGCTCGCCGTCGGGCATCACTTTGACCATCGAGATCTCGACGATGCGGTCTTTGGCCGTGTCCACGCCGGTGGTTTCGAGGTCGAAGAAGACGATCGGGCGCTTGAGGTTTAACTTCATCTGTCGGGCGTTATGCGTTGATCATCATCGGCATGAGCAGCATGAGCGTCGCGCTGGTCTGCTTGTCGTCGTAGACGGGTTTGAATACGCCCGCGCGGGTCGAGTCGGCCAGTTCGACCACCACGGTCGGGGTGTCCATGTTCGAGAGTATCTCGACCAGGAACGTCGATTTGAAACCGATCGAGATCGGCTCGCCGTCGTAGCTGCACGTGATGGTCTCGTTGGCCGAAACCGAGAAGTCGATGTCCTGCGCCGTGAGGTTGATCCGGTTGTCGCCGATGTCCATGCGGATCAGGTTGGTGGTCGGGTTCGAGCAGACGGCCACGCGCTTGATGCCGTTCACCAGCTCGATGCGGTCGACGAGCACCTTGTTGGGGTTGTTGGCCGGGATCACGGCGTTGTAGTTCGGGTAGTTGCCCTCGATCAGGCGGCATACGAGCGTGTGGCTCTTGAGCTTGAACATGGCGTTCTTCGAGTCGAAGCTGACCTCGATGGCATCGTCCTCCTTCAGGAGCACCGACTTGAGCAGGTTGGCCGGTTTCTTGGGCAGGATGAACGATGCGCTGACCTCGTTTTCGGCTTCGGACTCGTATTTCACGAGTTTGTGCGCATCGGTTCCCACGAACGTCAGCGCCCCGGGCGCGAGGTTGATGTAGATGCCGTTCATCACCGGTCGCAACTCGTCGTCGGCCGTGGCGAAGATGGTCTTGTTGATGCCGTTCACGAGCATGTCCACATCCAGCCGGAGCTCCTTCTTCTCGGCGCTCAGCTGCGGCACGGCGGGATAGCTCACGGCGCTGGCGCCGGGGATCGAGAGCGAACCGCTCTTCCAGTTGATCGTTATCTCCCAGTTCTTGTCGTTGACGTCGATGGTCAGCGGCAGCTCGGAAAACTCCTTCAGCGAGTCGAGCATCAGTTTGGCGGGAGCCGCGATGGTGCCCTCGCTTTCCACGCTGTCGACCGTGATAGAGCCTATGAGCGTCGTTTCGAGGTCGGAAGTGGTGACCTTCAGTTCGTTGCCATTGAGCTCCATGAGGAAGTAATCCAGGATGGGCAGCGTGTTTTTATTGCTGATAACCTTGCCGGTGGTAGCCAGAAGCGAAAGCAGGGCCGAGCTTGATACTGAAAATTTCATACGTTGTTTCCTTTCTTTTATTTTCTGTTATATGGATTGCTTATTTCAATACTGCCAATTTGTCGAGCGCCGTCGAGATCATCTTGCGCACGAAGGGCTTGTAATCGGTGTCGACATTCTGGGCGATACGCTGTGCGATGATCGTGCAGATGGTCGCGGCGCGGTGTCCCATCAGGGCTGCCAGGCCGGCCAGCGCCGAGCCCTCCATCTCGAAATTGGTGATGCGGCGGCCGTGGTAGTCGAACGATTCGATTTTCGCGTTGAGCTCGGCATCCTGCGGTTCGAGGCGAACCCAGCGGCCCTGCGGCGCATAGAAGCCCGGGGCGGCGATGGTGATGCCCTCGCGCGTCACGTCGCTGAAATGCTCGAAGAGCGTCTTGTCGGCGTCGATGAAATAGGGTTTGGGCAGCAGCTCGTTCCAGCCGACATGCTCCATGAAAGCCTTTTCGATCTCCAGGTCGCAGACCTCGTTGCGCCCCTTGTAGTAGTTGAGCAGGCCGTCGAAGCCTACCGACGTGCGCGAGAAGACGAACTCCCCCACCTTGATATCGGGCTGGATGGCCCCCGACGTGCCGAGCCTGACCAGCGTGAGCTGCCTTTTGTGGGCCTTCTCCTGCCGGGTGGCGAAATCGACGTTGGCCAGCGCATCGAGCTCCGTGACCGAGATGTCGATGTTGCCGATGCCGATGCCCGTCGAGAGCACCGTCATGCGTTTGCCTTTGTAGGTGCCGGTCACCGTTTTGAATTCACGGTTTGCGACTTCGCACTCTTTCGTATCGAAATGTTCCGCCACGAGGGCCACGCGGCCCGGATCCCCGACGAGGATCACCGTATCGGCCAACTGCTCCGGAAGCAGGTGCAGATGGAAAATGGAACCGTCGTCGTTGATAATCAATTCGGAAGCTGGAATCGTTCTCATAATAGTCGTTTTTAAATTTTCATAATTGGCATAAAAGTAATATATTTACCTCGAATATCAAAACTTCGAAGGGAATTTTTCATAAATATATGTATAGCGGAAACTCCGCATCAAAGCCTTGAAATATGACATTGATTAAATCCATTTCCGGCATCCGGGGCACCGTGGGAGGGGCCCAGGCCGGGAACCTGACGCCGCCCGACGTGGTGAAGTTCACCACGGCCTACGCCCGTCTGGCCGCCCGCCGCAATCCGGGCAAAAAACTTACCATAGTTGTCGGCCGCGACGCCCGGATTTCGGGCGAGATGGTCGCCGACCTGGTCGAAGGCACCCTGCTGGCGTGCGGTGCGGATGTGATAAACGTCGGCCTGTGCACCACGCCGGGGGTCGAGATGGCCGTCATCACGCACAAGGCCGACGGCGGCATCATCATCACCGCCTCGCACAACCCCCGCCAGTGGAATGCCCTGAAGCTGCTCAACGCCGACGGGGAATTCCTCAGCGACGCCGAGGGGAAACAGGTGCTTGCGATGGCGGAAGAGGAGGATTACGAATACCCCACCGTCGACGGCATCGGGCGCGTCCTTTCGCGCGAGCCGTTCAACGAACGGCACATCGCGCAGGTGCTGGCGCTCCCGCTGGTCGATGCCCAGGCCATCCGTGCGCGCCGCTACAAGGTCGTCGTGGACGCCGTGAATTCGGTGGGCGGCATCGTGATGCCCGAATTGCTGCGACGGCTGGGGTGCGAGGTCGTGGAGCTGAACTGCGACCCCACGGGCGAATTCGCCCACAACCCCGAGCCGCTGCCGGAGAACCTGACCGAAATAGCCGGGGTGATCCGCCGCGAGAAGGCCGACCTGGGGATCGTCGTGGATCCCGATGTCGACCGGCTGGCACTGGTCAGCGAGGACGGCTCGATGTTCGTCGAGGAGTACACGCTGGTGGCTGTGGCCGACTACATCCTCACGAAGCACCCGGGCGGGAACACCGTTTCCAACCTGAGCTCGTCGCGGGCGCTGCGCGACGTGACGGAGCGGCACGGCGGCAAATATTATGCTTCGGCCGTCGGCGAGGTGAACGTCGTGGCCAGGATGAAGGAGGTGGGCGCCGTGATCGGCGGAGAAGGCAACGGAGGCGTGATCTACCCGGGGCTACACTACGGGCGCGATGCGTTGGTGGGAACGGCACTCTTTTTGACATGGCTCGCACAGACGGGGATGACCATGACGCAGTTGCGTGCGACCTATCCGGCATACTATGCGTCGAAGAATAAAATCGAGCTGACACCGGCGATCGACGTGGATAAAGTGCTGCGTGAGATAAAGGAACGTTATGCCGATGAGAACGTGAACGATACGGACGGGGTGAAAATCGACTTCCCGGAGAACTGGGTGCACCTGCGCAAGTCGAATACCGAACCCATTATCCGGGTCTATACCGAGGCGAAGTCGATGGCCGCGGCCGAGGCGCTGGCGCAGCGGTTCATCGGGGAAATCAAGGAAATCTGCAAAATATAAACAGTTTAAACGAAACGACTATGAAGAATAAAGTCATGATCCTCGCGGCTGCGATAACGCTTGTCGCCTGCGGGGGCAACCAACAGAAAAAGGCGGTATCTGAAAAGGTCAAAGCGGATGCCGTGAAGGTCGACATGCATGATGCGGAGAGCTCGCTCGACTACCAGGGGACATACACCGGGGTTTTCCCGGCGGCGGACTGCCCGGGGATCGACATGCGCCTCACGCTGAAGAAGGACGGCACGTACAGCCTGCACATGAAATACCTGGACCGCGACTCGGAATTCGACGAGAAGGGCGCCTACAAGGTCAAGGGGAACCTGCTGACGCTGACCCCCATGGACGGGCAGCCGGAGTACTACAAGGTGGAGGAGAATCAGGTGCGCAAGCTCGATGCCGACAAACAACCCGTCACGGGGGCGCTGGCCGAAAATTACGTATTGAAGAAAACCGAATAAAACCCTTGCCGGATGGATAAAGTAAAAAGTTATATAGAAGCCAATAAAGAACGGTTTATCAGCGAGTTGTTCGACTTGCTCCGCATTCCTTCGATCAGTGCCCAGAGCGAGCATAAGCCCGACATGACACGGTGCGCCGAATGGCTGGCCGCGGCGCTCGCAAAGGCGGGCGCCGACCGCACCGAGGTCTTCCCGACGGAGGGCAACCCGGTCGTTTACGCCGAGAAGATTGTCGATCCCAAGGCCAAGACCGTATTGGTTTACGGCCACTACGACGTGATGCCCGTAGACCCGCGCGGGGAGTGGCGCACGGAGCCTTTCGAGCCGGTCATCAAGGACGGCCGTATCTGGGGGCGCGGTGCCGACGACGACAAGGGGCAGCTGTGGATGCACGCCAAGGCATTCGAGGCGATGTGCGCCACGGAGAGCCTGCCCTGCAACGTGAAATTCATGCTCGAAGGCGAGGAGGAGATCGGCTCGCCGAGCCTCTACAAGTTCTGCGAACAGAACAAAAAAATGCTCAAGGCGGATATAATATTGGTGTCGGACACCTCGATGATCTCGATGCAGACCCCGTCGATCACCTGCGGCCTGCGCGGGCTGGCCTATATGGAGGTCGAGGTGACGGGCCCCGACAAAGACCTCCACTCGGGGCTGTTCGGCGGCGCCGTGGCCAACCCGGCCAACGTATTGACGCGCCTCGTGGCACAGCTCGTGGACAAGGACGGCCGCGTGACGATCCCCGGGTTCTACGACGACGTGCGCGAACTGACGCCTGCCGAGCGCAAGGCGTTCAACAAGGCCCCGTTCAGCCTCGCGGGCTATAAGAAATCGTTGTCGATCGGCGACGTGGAGGGTGAAGCGGGCTATACGACGCTGGAACGCACCGGCGTACGCCCGTCGCTCGACGTCAACGGCATCTGGGGCGGCTACACCGAGGAGGGAACCAAGACGGTGATCCCGTCGAAGGCCTCGGCCAAGATTTCGATGCGCCTGGTGCCGAACCAGGACTACCGCAAGATCAGCAGGCTGTTCGAAAAATATTTCAGGTCGATAGCGCCCAAGAGCGTGAAGGTCAAAGTGAAATCGCTGCACGGCGGCATGCCCTACGTGGCACCGACCGACATGCCGGCCTACAAGGCCGCTCAGAAGGCCATCGCCGAGACCTTCGGCAAGAAACCCCTGCCCTTCTATTCGGGCGGTTCGATCCCGATCATCAGCGGGTTCGAGTCGATCCTGGGCATCAAGTCGCTGCTCATCGGCTTCGGGCTCGCGGAGGATGCGATCCACTCGCCCAACGAGAGCTACGGGCTGGAGCAGTTCGACCGGGGCGTGGAGACCATCCCGCTGTTTTACAAGTATTTCGCAGCGGAGAAATAGCGCCATGTACGACGAATTCCTGAATTTCATCTTCCCGCTCGCAAAGGGGGCCGGGGAGATACAACTCGCCTATTTTCGGGGCGACGATCTGGGGATAGAGACCAAATCGAACGCGTATGACGTGGTGACGCGGGCCGACAAGGAGAGCGAAGCCTACATCGTGCAGGCGATCCTCGGGCGCTATCCCGGTCACGGGATTCTGGGCGAAGAAGGCGGCGTAATGGGCACGGAGGGGAGCGATTACCGCTGGGTGATAGACCCGCTCGACGGCACGACCAATTACAGCCAGGGGCTGCCGATCTTCTCGGTGTCGATCGCACTCCAGCACCAGGGGGAAACCGTCGTCGGGGTGGTCTATGCACCCTACCTGGGGGAGCTGTTCTGGGCGTCGAAAGGCGGCGGGGCTTACATGAAGAGCCGCTCAGGCGAGGTGAAGCGGCTGCAAGTCTCCGCCAAGCAGACCCTCGCCACGTCGGTGCTCGCCACGGGCTTCCCTTACGACAAGGATGTCGATCCGGACAACAACAGCGACAACGTCGCGCGGATCGTACCCTATGTGCGCGACATACGGCGGCTGGGATCGGCGGCCTATGACCTGAGCTGCATCGCGGCGGGGCTGCTGGACGGCTATTGGGAGCTGGATTTGCACGAGTGGGACGTTTGTGCCGCGAATCTGATCGTGCGGGAAGCCGGGGGCGTCGTCTGCGATTTCAGGCGCAACCGCGGCGTCTCGCAGGCCGCGGGCAACGAGGTGCTCGTCGGGGAGATGCTCAAATATATCCGATAGGCCGGGCAGCACGGCGCTGCGACGGCAGGCAACCGGTATTACGGGGTGCGGACATTCGATCCGCATCCCGTTTTTTGCGCTCCGGAGGCAGTTGCCCGTTTGCGGCAAATGACGCAAAGTTATGCCTGAATGTCCTTTTTTATTCCCGCAGGGAATATGTTTTTAAAATTTTTTCTTATTTTTGGCAGGATAAAAATTTTGAGAACGAATGTGTGGGATTGTAGGATATGTCGGGGGGCGCGAGGCCTGCCCGGTTCTGTTGAAGGGTTTGCACCGGCTCGAATACCGCGGATACGACAGCGCGGGGGTCGCCATGGTTGGCAAGGACGGTGCGCTCAACGTATACAAGTGTAAGGGCAAGGTCTCCGACCTGGAGCATTTCCTCGAGGGCAAGGAGCTGGGCGGTAGCATCGGCATCGCGCATACGCGCTGGGCGACGCACGGCGTGCCGAACGACGTGAATGCCCATCCGCACTACTCCGAATCGGAGAACATCGCACTGATACACAACGGTATCATCGAGAATTACCGGGTGCTCAAGGACGCGCTCGAGGAGAACGGCTACACGTTCCGCAGCAGCACCGATTCCGAGGTGCTCGTGAACCTGATCGAGTACATCCGCACCACGGGCGGCTGCACGCTGCTCGAAGCCGTGCAGCAGGCCCTGCGGCAGGTCGTAGGCGCCTATGCCATCGCCGTGATCGAGAAGGGCAACCGCGACGAGATCATCGCCGCGCGCCAGAGCAGCCCGATGGCCATCGGCATCGGCGAGGGGGAATTTTTCCTCAGCTCGGACGCCGCTTCGGTCATCGAATACACGCAGGATTTCGTCTATGTGAACGACGGCGAGATTGCCGTCATCAACCGCCATAAGCCCCTCAAGATCGTCACGCTCGACAACCACGAGGGCCGGGTCGATATCAAGAAGCTGCAGATGAGCATCTCGCAGCTGGAAAAGGGCGGCTATCCGCATTTCATGCTCAAGGAGATATACGAGCAGCCCAAGACCATCGTAGACTGTATCCGCGGGCGCATAAGCCCCGACACGTACGAGGTGAAGCTGTCGGGCGTGATTGACAACCGCGGGAAATTCCTCGCGGCCCGCCGCATCGTATTCGTGGCGTGCGGGACATCGTGGCATGCGGCGCTGATCGGCGAGCACCTGATCGAGAATATATGCCGGATCCCCGTGGAGGTGGAGTATGCTTCGGAATTCCGCTACCGCAACCCGATCATCAATGCCGACGACATCGTGATCGCCGTGTCGCAGTCGGGCGAGACGGCCGACACGCTGGCCGCCGTGGAGTTGGCCCGCAAGGCCGGGGCTTTCGTCTTCGGCATCTGCAACGTCGTGGGATCGTCCATCGCCCGGGCGACCGACTCGGGGGCATACATCCATGTGGGGCCCGAGATCGGCGTGGCTTCGACCAAGGCCTTCACGGGGCAGGTGACCGTCATGGTGATGCTGGCGCTGGCCGTAGGCCGCGAAAAGGGCACCGTGACGGAAGAGTATTACCGCGAAGTGGCGAAGGGACTGCTGGAACTGCCCGCCGTGCTGGAGGACGTGCTCGGGCTGGGCGACCAGATCGCCGACCTCTCGAAGATATTTACCTATGCGCACAACTTCATCTACCTGGGGCGCGGTTACAACTACCCCACGGCGCTCGAGGGGGCGCTCAAATTGAAGGAGATCTCCTATATCCACGCCGAGGGCTACCCCGCCGCCGAGATGAAACACGGCGCCATCGCGCTTATCGACAACGAGATGCCGACCGTGGCGATCGCCACGCCGGACAACACCTACGAGAAAACGGCCAGCAACATCGAGGAGATCCGCGCCCGGGGCGGCAAGATCATCGCCGTGATCGCCCGCGACGACACGCATGTGCGCCGCAGTGCCGACTATACGATCGAGGTGCCGGTGGTCACCGACTGCCTGATGCCGATCGTCGTGTCGGTGCCGTTGCAGCTGCTGGCATATTACATCGCCGTCAACAAGGGCCGCAACGTCGACCAGCCGCGCAACCTGGCCAAGTCGGTGACGGTGGAATAACCTCCCGGCGGAAAGAGTGCCGCAGCCGGCCGTGCGATCCGCCCGGAAAGCGGCTGCAAACGAAACCCCCGCAGTCAAGGAAGTCTGCGGGGGTTTCTCTACACACAATTATCATTAACCTAAAACTGCGTCAGTCGTCGTAGCCGTTCGGCTTGGCCTTCCATGCGGCGGCGAAGACCGCCGTGCCGACAAGCGCCATGCCGACCAGCGTGTAGAGCGCTACGCTCCAGTCGGTGTACTGCACCAGTATACCCATCCCCCAGCCCGAGACGATCGTACTGCCGTAGCCGAACAGGCCGCAGAAACCGCCTGCCGTGGCGGCGGCGCGCTTGGTGGCGATGTTCGCCGCGGCGATGCCGACGAGTGCCTGCGGGCCGTAGATGAAGAATCCGGCCGACATCAGGATGGCGATGGCAACGGCCAGCGGCGTATGTTCATTGAGGGTATAGAGCCCCACGAGGCAGAGCGCGGTCATTAGCATGCAGATCACGCAGGTGCGGGGCGCGCGGCCGCCGAAGAAACGGTCGGTGGCCCAGCCTGCGGCGAGCATACCCGCGATGCCGGCGATTTCGAATGCCGCGACCGTCCATCCGGCGTGGCTGATGTCCATGTGGAGGTGCTCCTTGAGCATCGTGGGCCCCCAGTCCAGCACGGCGAAGCGCACGATGTAGACGAAGAAATTGCCCACGGCGATGATCCAGATCGTCGGGTTCAGGAAGACCTTGCGGCGCAGGAACGCCTTGTGTTCGGCTTTTTCCTCGGCCTTGGTATGCGGTTTGGCGTCGGCCGGGGCCGCCTTGCCGGTCTTCAGTTCGGGCAGCCCTACCGACGAGGGGGTGTCGCGCACGAAAGCCCAGACGACGGCGGCGCCCAGGATGGCGATCGTCGCCGGGAGCAGGAAACACCAGCGCCAGTGCTGCGAGAGGATCGACGAGGCGTCGAACCATGCGCCCCAGTTCAGGCTGACGACATAGCCGCAGAAGATGATGGCCAGGCCGGCGCCGATCGAGTGGGAGGTGTTCCAGACCGACATCTTGGTGGCGAGCCGCTCGGGGACGATCCAGTGGGTCATCAGCCGCGTGCAGGGCGGGACGCCCATGCCCTGGAACCAGCCGTTGAGTACCCAGAAGATACCCAGCGCCAGCACCGACGAACTGAACCCGAAAAGCAGGTTGCAGATGCCGCAGAAGACGAGCCCCGTCACCAGGAAATAGCGTGCGTTGCTACGGTCGCCCCAGATGCCGTTGAAGAATTTGGAGAGCCCGTAGATCAGTCCGTGGAGCGTGAGGAACAGGCCGAGGTCGGATTTCGAGATGCCCATCTCCTCGTTGAGATAAGGCATGGCGATGCTCAGGTTCTTGCGCACGAAATAGAAGAGCGCATAGCCGAAGATGCACATCGCCATGGTGCGGAATTCCCAGTATTTAAAACGCTTGACCTGTTGGTCGGTCATGCCGTCATAGGCCGGATTGAGTTGTTTTGCAGACATTTATTCAGGTTGGTTCGGGTTTTACTTCAGGTTGGTGCGGTGGCTGCGCATCGCAGCTTCCTGTAGGGCGTGGATTGCATCGCGCGACCACGGCAGGCCGATGAATTCCGACGGGTAGTCGGTCTCGATGATGTCGGGTTCGGCGACCAGCTCGCGCAGGTAGGCCACACGGCGGTCGTAGGGGTTTTTCACCTTGTCGGACGAGCCGGTGATCGAGGTCATCGTCATGACGCCCTCGGCGTGCAGCAGGTCGTAGACCGGTTGCAGGTCGGGGTTTACGGCCAGGCGGATATAGGCCATGATGTATTTCCAGGGGATGGGCGATGCGTCGTAAGCCCTGAAATGTTCCATCGAGCTGATCTCGACGCAGAACATGACGTTGCGGATGCCGTGCTCCCAGTAGTAGAGCGCCTCTTCGATGGAGCGGACGCTCAGCATGATGTTGTGGTACATCGACCAGTCGCCGCCCGGCTGCAACTGCTCGATATAGTAGTCGAGGCTGGCGCGGCGCACCTGGTCGCTCACGCCCTTGGTGTTGATGTACTTGTTGTCGAAATTGAAGACGACTTTGTCCTTGCCCCATTCCAGCAGGTCTTTCAGGCGCGGGATCTTGTAGGGGGTGACGTTGCGGTCGCGGTCTACGAGGCAGAACTGTTGCAGCTCTTCGTAGGTATAGTCGGCCACACGCCCCTTGCCGGTGGTCGTGCGGTCGATCGTCAGGTCGTGCATCAGTACCATGACGCTGTCGCGGGTGAAGCTGAAGTCGACCTCGAAGAAGGTCGGCATCATCGACAGCGTCTTTTCGCACGATTCGATGCAGTTTTCGGGATAGCCGGGCATCATGCCCCCGCGGTGTCCGCTGACGATGATGTCACGGCCGGGGTCATAGGTGAAATAGGCTTGCAGTTCTTCGATCGACCCGATCCGCACGGCGTGCGGTATCGGGGCCTGGGCGCACGCGGGCAGCACGGCGGCGCAGCATACGGCCAGGAGCAGGAGAAGGGGGCTCGGTCTTTTCATTGTGCTTCGGGGATTTTGGCGATGATACGTTCCACTTCGTCGTAGGCCTGTGCGGCGAGCGGCAGCAGCGGGTCGGTGTCGGGAAGGGAGGCGATGCGGGCCAGGGCGGCCTTGACACCCTCTTTTTCGACCAGACGGCGCATTTCCACGCTCTGCACGTCCTCGGGGTTGTCGTAATGCAGCGCGGCGCCGACGCCCAGCAGCAGGTCGGGCGTGCCGATACCGTAGCGGCGGGCCGTGAGGATGGGCCTGACGAGGCGGTCGCCTGCCGAAAGCTTGCGCAGCGGCTCGCGTCCCACGCGGGTCACGTCGTCGCAGAGGTAGGGGTTGCGGAAGCGCCCGATGATCTTGTCGATATAGGCGAAGTGGGCGTCGCGGTCGAAGCCGTAGAGCGCCACCAGCCCCCGTCCGCTTTCGCGCATGGCGGCTTTCACGATGGTATGGATATGTTCGTCGGAGATGCTCTGGCAGATGGTCATGTAGCCTTTCATCCGTCCCAGGTAAGCCGTGATGGCGTGGCCGGTATTGAGCGTGAAGAGCTTGCGCTCGATATAGGCGATCAGGTTGTCGGCCGGATTCATGCCGGGGATTTCGGGCACGGCGCCCTTGAATGCGGCGCGCTCGACGTTCCATTCGAAGAAGCGTTCGACGACCACGTCGATCGGGTTCTCGCTCTTGACCGGCGGCACGATGCGGTCGACCGAGCAGTCGGGGAAGCCGACGTACTGCTCGCACCAGTCACGCTGGGCCCCGTCGAGGTGCTTAAGGACAGCCTCCCGGAGCTGTGTGGTGGCGCGGACGCCGTTTTCGCAGGCGATGACATTGAGCGGTTCGGTGACGCCTGCATCCCTGCGTGCGGCGATACCCGCCGCGATGGCCCCGGCGATGCGGGGCAGCACGGTCAGCCCCACCGCCGTGGTGACGAGTTCCGCCCCGGCGATCTGGGCGGCAAGTTCCGGGCTCCGGGAGTCCATTGCCGAAATGTCGGTAATGCGCATCTGCTCGCAGACCGTGTCCATGATCTGAACCGTATAGGCCCTGTCCGAGTTGATCCTCGCGACGACCTGTTCGTTCACATCGGCGAATACCACATGGTAGCCCGCCTGTTCCAGCACGGCGCCGATAAATCCGCGGCCGATGTTCCCGGCTCCGAATTGAATAGCTTTCTTCATTGCATTCGTGGTTTAAATATAGCTTCTGTAACAAAATACCGTATCGGTTGCCGCGGCCCGTCGCAGCGCTGAGCCCCGATGGCGTATGCCCTGCGCCCTATTCCCAGAATATGCGGGTGTAATACCTGCCCTTGCCGAGGATGCAGTTCGTGAATTCGACCTCCTCGCCCTGTGTGATGTCGATGCGCAGCACCTGCCCCGCATAGACGGGCATGGGATAGTCGTAGGAGGCCGGACGGACGGCGAAACGCAGGTCGGACTTGTTGGCGATCTCGAACGTGCGTTTGGTCTTGCTGACCTGGCGTATCTCGCGGATTTCGAGCGCAGCGTCTATCATCTGGCCGATGTACTCCCCGCGCCCCATCAGGTTGCCGTCGAAGCAGGCCAGGGCCCGCCCGGCGAGGAGTGCTTCGTGGATCGCCCCGGCCGTGCGGGCGGTGGCGAAGACCAGGGTCATCGGACGGCTGCCGCGCACGGGATAGATGCTCCCGCTCATATAATGTATGTCGCTGTTGGCGAACGGCACGAGGCCGTACTGAACCGCGTAGTCGAATGCGCGGGGATAGGATTCGGTCTTGTTGAACACCTCGACGCCGCGGAGTTTGCCCTGGGCGATCAGGCGTTCGTGGACGGGATAGATGTCGCTTTTCCGGTCGGGGTAGCCGGGATGGTTCCACAGCAGGAAGGCGCCCTGGCGGCAGGCCTCCTCGACGGCCTGCATCTCGTCCTCGACGTCGAGTTTGTCGGCATCCCGGATAAAGAGCGTGCAGATGTGCCCCAACGGCTTCTTGCGGGTGATTTCCGCACCGGGGATCACGATCATCCCGATCATGTCGCCGCGTGCCTTGGCCAGTTCGTAGGGTTTATTGAGGCCGCAACGGATAATGTCGGCGTTCTTGTGCACCTCGATGTGGTCGGTCATGGCGATCGCGTCCAGTCCGTCGTTCCACGCTTCGTTGACCCGGCCGACGGGCCACACCTGTCCGTCGGAGATGTCGGAATGGACGTGGAAATCGCATTTGAGCGTGATATAGCCGCCGATGTCGGGTATGCGGAGGTATTGGCGGTAGTTCTGGCGGCTGACGGCCTGATGGACGTGGACATCGTCGTTATGCAGTTGTGCGGCGGCGGTCAGGGCACAGAAAAGGGCAAAAAATGCGAGGGTAAGGTTTTTTCTCATCGGTCGTGTAGTTTGGTCGTGTCATATTAAATACAACCGATCGCGGGAAACCACCTAACCGGATTACAAAAAAATTAAAAAAGGTACCGGACATTGTTTCGTTCGGCGAGAATGTTTATTTTTGTACCGAATCTGATTATCCGATGGAGAAAATCTCGCTAATATCACGGGTTCGCGCGGGCGACCGCAAGGCGTTCGACGAACTGTGCCGGAAATATTACGCCATGCTGGTTTCCTACGCCCGCCTGTTCCTCAAAGACGACTGGGCCGAGGACGTGGTGCAGGACGTGTTCTACAACGTATGGCAGCGGCGGGAGACGCTCGACGATTCGAACTCGCTGTACAAGTACCTGCTGCGTTCGGTCTACAACCGCTCGCTCAACTACCTGGACAAGAACAGGCGCGCCGGTGAATACGGCGCCTACTACCGGGAGCGCATCGCCGCGCTGGGCAGTTCGTACTATGCACCCGACAACAGCCCCGTCGTGCAGAAACTCTACAACGACGACCTGCGCGCCAGCCTCGATGCGGCCATCGAGTCGCTGCCGCCCAAATGCCGCGAAGTGTTCCGTCTGAGCTACATCGAAGACCTTTCGAACCGCGAGATCGGCGAGCAGCTGGGCATTTCGCCCCGCACGGTGGAAAACCACATGTATGCGGCGCTCAAGCAACTGCGCCGGAAACTCTCCAAGGAACAACTGTTGCTGCTGCTTTCGCTGCTCTTCATGCGGGGCGTATAGGCCGGAGCGGCACAGACCCCAAGGCGTCGGGATACATAGTATCCCGGCGCTTTTTCGTTTGATCCCGCTCCCGATTTTTTCAATTTCCGGTAAGTGGTTTGGGCGGGTCGGCTGTATGTATCTATGAACACCGCCTAAACTACACGACCGATGGAAACGACATTCCCGAAGGCGCCTTCAGCCGCCGATAGCACCCTCATTCGCAGAGGTGCCATGAATTTGATATATAAATATATCGTATGATTTACCTGCACAATGGCTTTAAGTGTGTTTTTCTGCCGTCAGAGCCGGTGCGCGACAGCCGTACGAAAGGTTTGCCCGCGCCGGGCAAACCCTGCAACCCGTATTTCCACCAACCAAATATTTCTTAACCAACAAAACAAAACCATGCGAAAAATTTTTCTTTTCACAGCAGCAATGCTGGCGATCGCAGGCTGTTCGGAGGACAACACGCATCCGAAGGTATCCCCCGTGGACGAACCTTCGGCGGATGCCGTGACGATCCTTGCGACGATCGATGCGATCCCGTCCGCTACCGGGGACGGCGAGGCGTATGCTCCCCTATGGCAGGAAGGCGACCAGATCATCGTCGGCTACAAGGGGGTGTCTTATGTGTACGAAACCTACGACGCCGGCAACGGTGTCGAGTTCCATCCGGTGGCCCTCTCGCTGCCCGCGGACGCACGCGGCGAAGTGACGGCCTATTTCAAGGCCATCGACGGCGTATTTGCGGTCGGTGCCGACCAAACGGGCGCTACCCTGCCGATGTATGCCTATGCGGCCGACGCCGCACCCGCCCTGGGCAGCCTCGGCCTGCACTTCAAGCCACTGGCTTCGGTGCTGTCGCTCACGATCGGCGAGGAGGCTTCGAAGACCATTTCGAAAATCACGCTCGAACCGGTCGACCCCGACGGTGTGGAGGGGCACCTGGCTGTATCGGAGGCCGTGGTCGATCCCCGGACGGGTGCGGTGACCGTCGGCGAGGATGCCGCGGTGTCGGACATCCTTACGATGGAGATCGGCGAAATGTCGCTGGTGCAGGCCCAGACGGTGAATTTCCTGATCGCCAGCGGTACGAAGGTGGACGGCGGGCTGAAGGCGACGATCTCCTGTACGGACGGGAGCGTCTTCGTCAAAAACCTGTTCGAAACGCAGGAAGTGGCCTTTGCGGGGAACTGCGTCGGAGCCGTGACCGAGCTTTTCTTCCGGCTGAGGATCGCCACCTATGAAGACATGGTGAACTTCGCGCAGGAGTGTGCCGACGACAACGGCGGTGCCATCGTCGACCTCCAGGCCGACATCGACATGCGGAATGTCCCGTGGACGCCGATCGAGAATTTCACGGGGACGTTCAACGGCAACGGCCACCGTATCTACAATATCAACGTATCGGCCGACGGGCGTTATGCCGGGTTCTTCGCCTATGCCAAGGGGGCGATCTCGGATGTGGTTTTCGGGTCGAAGGACGGCACCTCCTATGACGGGACGAGCCGCATCGAGCTCAAATACAGCGCCGACACCGATACGTGGTGTTATGCGGGCATCGTCGCACAATCGAACAATACGCTCACCGGCGTGACCAGCTTCGTACCCGTGACCGTCACGGCGGATTCCCGATGCAAGTCGCGCACGGGCGGCATCGTCGGCAGCCTGTATAACGGGAAGATGAGCGGCTGCAGGAACTACGGCGCGGTGAGCAACGTGGCGACGGCGGGCGTGGCGAGCTATGTGGCCGGTATCGCGGGCATCGTCGACGGCTCGGGCGACGCGGCCGGGGCGATCACGCTGGACGGATGCCACAACCACGGCCCGGTGATGACTTCGCTCGGGCTGGGCAACGCCGTGGCGGGAATTACGGCCTCGGTGATGAAGACCGCGGTCAATACGACCATCAGCAACTGCACCAATGCGGGCGAGATCCGGTTTGACAACGCGGGCGCGTCGGCAGCCCACCGCATCGGCGGCATCGTCGCCTACATCGTGGACAGCTGCCCGACGCTGGTGATCGACAACTGCACCAACAAAGGCACCGTCGTCTCGAACATGAACGGCAACTGCTTCATCGGCGGGATCGCGGGCGTGAACTATGCGGCGGCGATCCGGGATTGCACGAACGAAGCCGAGGTGAAATTCGTGCAGGCCAATGCCGCAGGCGCGGGTTACCTCTGCATCGGCGGCATCGCGGGGCAGACGTACAGCGGGGCGAAGGTCACGGGGTGTGCCAACAGGGCGGCCGTCAGCTCCGACAAACTGCAGGTGACCCGCATCGGCGGTATCGTCGGTACGCACAACGCCAGCACGATAGACGACTGTTCGAACAGCGGCGACATCACCCTGGCCTATACGGCGACGGCCAACAACTGGGAGGCCGCAGGCGGCATCGTGGGTTTCTACGACGGCACGGACGGCACGGCGGTGACCAACGGCTGCACGAACAGCGGCAAGGTCTGGGCGACGGTAAATTCCAGCAACGCCAATATCGGCGCCGGAGGCATCGCGGGCATCATCAAGTCGGGCAATGCGACCAAC
Source organism: Alistipes onderdonkii (assembly GCF_025145285.1). Classification (NCBI taxonomy): domain Bacteria; kingdom Pseudomonadati; phylum Bacteroidota; class Bacteroidia; order Bacteroidales; family Rikenellaceae; genus Alistipes; species Alistipes onderdonkii. The sequence continues at coordinate 3,613,295 of NZ_CP102251.1, read as the reverse complement.
AACACCAACGACGGTGCGGTCTGGATGCACAATGCCCAGGCGGGCAAGAGCTCCTATGCGGGCGGCATCGTCGGCTACGACTACAATACCAAGGACAAGTCGGCCGTCACGGGCAATGTCAACAACGGTGCGGTACAGGCCACTGTCGAGGGCACTTCGGCGCTGCTGGCGGCCGGGGGCATCATCGGGCGCAACGACGTGGGCGCCGTGTCCGGATGCAGGAATTTCGGCGCGGTGGCATGTGCGCTGCATGCGGGGGCACTCGTGGGCTGGAACAAGAAAAGCGTGGAGGACAGCGCCGCAGGCGGTTCGGTGAACGGCACGGCACTCACCGGGACGAACTATGCGGAACTGGCGGTCGGCTTCCAGGACGGGGGCTCGTCGTCGGGCATCACCTTCGGGGAGAAATAGCCCGGCAAATCATTAATTACTTAACTGAAAGAAACCTATTATGAAAAGAGTCCTTACGACACTTTTGAAAAGTGTATGTATAATTGCTCTGGTGTTGTGCGGGATGGACGCGCAGGCGCAGGGCAACCTCGTAACGGGTGCGGTCAGGGATGCGAAGGGCGAACCGGTGATCGGCGCCACCGTCATCGTGAAGGGAACCGCAACCGGCGCGACATCCGGGGCCGACGGCCGCTATTCGATCCAGGCGGGCCCCGATGCGACGCTCGAATTCAGCTTCATAGGCTACAAGAAACAGGAGGTGCCCGTAGGTACCCGCTCGGTGATCGACGTTGTGCTCGAAGAGGATGCGCTGATGGTGGACGACGTGGTGGTGATCGGTTACGGCACGCAGTCGCGCCGCACGATCACGGCCGCAGTTTCGAAGGTGGACGGCGAGAAACTTGTCGGCGCCCCGGTCAACTCCATCGGCGATGCCCTGAAGGGACGTGTCGGCGGCGTGCGCGTATCGTCGGCCGACAACCAGCCGGGTTCCGACCCCGTGTTCCTGATCCGCGGCGGTTCGTCGATCAACCAGTCGAACGCCCCGATCATCATCATCGACGGCGTGAACCGTGAAATGACCGGCCTGAACCCCAACGACATCGAGTCGATCGAGGTGCTGAAGGACGCCGCTTCGGCGGGTATCTACGGCGCCCGCGCCTCGAACGGCGTAATCCTCATCACGACCAAGAAGGGCAGCATGGCACGGGGCCCGCAGGTGACATTCGAGGCGCAGGCCGCATGGACTTCGCCTGCCGTGAGGTTCGACCTGATGAACGGCGGCGACTACCTGCGCACGATGCGCACGATGCTGAACGAATACCCTTCGACCTACGCCTACGGCTCGGGCATCCTGACGGGCGCCAACTCCGCCGGCATCGGCAACGGCGACAATTCGGTGTGGACGCCCAAATTCGTGGATACGCCGGCCGATGTCCCCGCAGGCTGGAAGGTGATGGTCGACCCCATCGACCACTCGAAACTGATCGCCTACCAGGACAACGACCAGCAGAAGCAATGGTTCGACGACTCGTACTGGATGAACTACTACGTCGGCGTGAACGGCGGCAACGACAAGGTGCAGTATGCCGCGTCGGCCGGCTACACGAAGGACGGCGGCATCGGCATCAACACCGATTTCTCGCGTTTCACCTTCCACGGCAACACCTCGTTCAAGATACTCAGGAACCTGAAGGCGACGACCGTGTTCGACTACTCGGAAACGAAGGGCAACACGCTCCCCTCGTCGGGTATCGCCACCTACTGGACGACCGTGGGCCGCGGCATGTTCATGCCTGCCACGCACCGCGACTACCTGGACGACGGCACGCCCGCCCAGGGAACCAACAACACGACCATCTCGGCCGCATGGTTCGACCGTTACTATACGAGCAACTACACGGCACGCCGCATGACGGCCAATTTCAACCTCGAATGGGAAATCGTCGACGGGCTGCGCGCCGTGATGCAGGTTGCCAACCACAACTATTACAGGATCGACAACCAGCGCCTGGCGGGCAACGCAATCTCCAACCAGCGCCGCACCTACGAGAAGTGGGGGCAGACCAACCGCTTCAGCACGCAGGGCTACCTGAACTACCGCAAGACCTTCGCGCAGGATCATACGATCGAGGGCACGGTCGGGTTTGACTACATGAAAAACACGGTCAACGGCCTTTCGCTGACGGTCACGGGCGCCGATTCGGACAAGGTGCCGACGCTGGCCGCAGGGACGGACGCCACGGGCTGGGCGGACACCAACACCAACGAGGCGCTCTCCTCCTATTTCGGGCGTCTGAACTACGACTACAAGAAGAAGTACCTCTTCATGTTCACGTTCCGCGCCGACGGCTCGTCGAAATTCGCCGAGGGAAACCGCTGGGGATATTTCCCTGCGGCGTCGGCCGGCTGGGTGGTCTCGGAGGAGAAATTCTGGAACGTGCGCAATTTCAACAGCTTCAAGATACGCGCCTCGTACGGCCTGACGGGTAACAACTACATCGGCCTTTACGATGCCTACGGAGGGTTCGGCGCAACGTCGATCTACAACGGTGCGAGCGCCATCCTGCCCACGGCGCTGCCCAACATGAGGCTCAAATGGGAGACCACCCACCAGCTGGACATCGGCGTCGACATGGGATTCTTCAACGACCGCATCCGCCTGATGGCCGACTATTACAACAAGAAGACCACCGACCTGCTCTTCAGCGTCACGCTGCCCGATACGTCGGGTTACGGCTCGGCCCGGCAGAACGTCGGTTCGGTACGCTTCTACGGCGCCGAGGTGGAACTCTCGACGGTGAACATCCAGAGCAAGAACTTCACCTGGACGACCGACTTCACCTACTCGTTCAACATGAACAAGGTGTTGTCGCTCCCCGACGAGTACAGGTACAAGGACGTCGACGGCAAGGATGCATGGCGTATCGGCGGGTACACGATGTCGGAGACGGGATTCCGTTTCGGCGGCACGGCTGTCGGCGAACGCATGGGGCGCATCTACGGCTACAAGACCGCCTACATCATCGAAACCGAGGCGCAGGCCGACGCGGCGCTGTACGACGTCAATTCACACGGCATCCGCCGTTCGGACGGCCGTTCGATCGCCGGCCGCAAGGACATCGGCGACTACGAATGGCTCAACCGCGCCGGGTCGGCGCGTACGGCGGACGGCAGCGAGCAGATCAACGACGAGGACATGTTCCTGCTGGGGTACGTGACGCCCCACTCCACCGGCGGTATGAACAATACCTTCAAGTACAGGAACCTCTCGCTGTCGGTCTACGTCGACTATGCGCTGGGGCACTCGGTCTACAACTACATGTATACGCGCGGCCTGCAAACCTCGATGGGCAACTGCAACTGGAACCTCATCTACGATGCGAACGACTGCTGGCAGAAGCCGGGCGACAACACCAAGCTGGCGCGCCTGTCGGCCAACGACGCCGACGGCGGCAACAAGAACTATTCGCGCATCTCGGACATCAACGTGCAGAAGGGCGATTACCTCTGTCTGCGCGACGTGACGCTGTCGTACAGCTTCCCCAAGCGGTGGATCGGCAAGCTCGGGCTGGGCAACCTGACGGTCTCGGTATCGGGCAACACGCTGGTATACTGGACGAAGGTCAAGGGCGTGTCGCCCGAGTCGGCGGTGGCCTCCTCGGGATCGAGCACGGGCATGTACAGCGCGGTGAACACCAGCTCGGCCGATTATAACATTTACCCACCCACGCGCAAGGTGATGTTCAGCCTGAAGGCCACATTCTGAACGGGATGATTCTCAACAACTAAATCGAATATACGAATATGAAATTCCATAAGCTATATATTGCAGCGATAGGCGCCGCCTCGATGGCGATGGCGGGGTGCGAGCTCGATATCGTCAACTCCGACCAGCTCAACACGACGAACATGTGGGTGGACGAAAGCGATGTCACGGGCGCGACGACGGGTATCTATTTCGAATTGCGCAACGCCTTCCGGCAGAATTACACGAACCAGTTCTTCTGGGGCGAACTGCGCGTCGGGCCCGCCATGTGGGATCGCGGTACGAACCGTTCGCTGATGGACTCGGACATGCTGGAAGTACTGCACAGCCTGCTCAACGGAGGCACGTCGTCGGTAAGCTGGACGAACCTCTACACCTGTATCAACCAGTGCAACTCGGTGATAAAGTACGCGCCGTCGGTCGAAATGTCCGACCAGACGCGCAGCTACTGCCTCGGGAACGCCTATTTCGTCCGGGCATACGTCTACTACTGGATCGCCCGCGTATGGGGCGACGCACCCGTCATCCTGACGCCCACCGAGAGCACCGGGCGGGAGATCTACCCTTCGCGTTCGCCCAGGGCCGAGGTCTACGCCCAGGTGGCGCAGGACATCGAAAGCGCGCTCACGCACATCACTTCCAACGCCCAGGGCTGCTATTATGCCACGGTGGACAACATCAACATGCTGAAGGCCGACTTCGCGCTGTGGATGTACGCCGTACAGAAAGGCGGCGATTCCTACCTGACGATGGCCGGGGAGGCGCTCGACGCCGTTACGCGCACGCCGCTGCTCGGCAAGTTCGCCGATGTGTTCGACGTGAAGAACAAGGCCAACAAGGAGATCGCCTTCGCGCTGCATGTCGATGCGACGAACGAGGTGCATTCGGCCAGCTACATCCAGCGCTTCATCTGGGGCTCGACGCAGGTCAAGGCCTCCTACCGCAACGTCGAGGGCGGCGTGCCGGTATCGAGCAACCAGTGGTTCTGTTATGCGGACGAATTCATCGGCGAACTGAAACGGAACAAGGAGCAGAACAACGACCAGCGCAGCGACGTGACCTATATGGAGCGCACGGGCGTGAGCGACATGTACGAAAAGGTCGGATGGCCCAACAAGTTCACGGGCGACTGGTCTTCGGGAACGCTGCTCTACGACGACGACCTGATCCTCTACCGGTATGCGCAGTACTATATGTTCCGTGCCGAGCTGTACTATTACAGGAAACAGTACAAGGAGGCACTCGGGGAGCTGAACGTGGTCGCCCAGCGCGCCTACGGGAAGGCGGACTTCTACACCTCGGCCACGCAGCAGGACGTGCTCGAAGCGCTGGCTGCGGAGAACCGCTGGGAATTCGCCGAGGAGGGCAACCTGTGGTTCACCTACATCCGCCTGGGTTACATCGACACCTACTGCCCGCTCAAATACTGGCCCAATACGGGTGTCGAGGGCGGCGTGGGCGGTTCGACGAACCCCAACATCTACCTCTTCCCGATCTCGACCTCGGCGATCAACAAGAACAGCAACCTCAGGCAGACCGAAGGCTGGTCTTAATCCATTTACCCAACAGAAAACTATTCAGCTATGAGAAAATTCATATCCGGCCTGCTCGCCATCGCCGCCGCGGCATTCACAGGCTGTTACGAGTCGGGCACCGATGCGGACAACACGAGCCGGGAGGCGCGCATCTCGATTTCGCCCGCCGCGATCGGGTTCGATGCCGACGGGCGGACGACGGACGGACTGGCGTTCGGCACATACATCGTGACGGTGAACCCCTACGGCAAAATGTATAGCGACTGGTATGCCGAACTGGTCGGCACCGACTGGGCCACGCTCGACTACCATACGGCCTCGCCCGACGGCGCGGTCGAAAAGGCGCTGCGGATCACCTGCTCCGCGAATACGGACTACAAGCGCACGGGAACGCTGCGCGTAACGCTCTCCAAGACGGGCGAAAGCGTCGATTTTCCGATCACGCAGGTCGGGCTCAAACCCGATGCCACGCTCACCCTCTCGACGGAATCGGACATCGAAATGATGGCCCTGGAGCCTGCCGAGGTGACTGTGGCCTTCGAGACCAACATGCCCGCCTCGACCGTCACGGCCGAGCTGGAAGAGGGCGTGGAGTGGCTCACCTGCACGCTCGACAGGGAGGCCGGGACGGTCGTCCTCGCGGCTTCGGACAACACCTCACCCACCGACATGCGGGAGGCGACGGTGACTGTGAGCGCCGGGACGGAGGATACGAGCCTCGCCACAAGGCAGATCAAGGTGCGGCAGCTGGCCAACGAAACCTACCTGTTTATTTACGGGTCGGGCATACCCCACTTTGCGGCTTTCGGCGATGCCGCACAGATGAACAAGAACGACCTGGTGTTCGGCCTCGACCACTATTTCCGCAGCGGCAAGGTGATCCTCTCGACTTCGCGTACGCCGGACGCCTATCCGCGCTATGCGCTGACGGCCGACGGCAAACTCGCCGTACTGGCCGACGCGGCTGCCGAGGCCGCGGCGCCCGAGCTCACGTTCGGCATTGCGGGGATGAACGCCCTGCGCGTGACGATCGCGCTCGACGACGACAACAACGTGGTGGCAGCCGACTCGAAGGCCGAGTTCACGCGCATCTCGACCGTGAACAGCATGCCCGAATCGGAACTGGCCGGCTACCCCACCAAGGAATACGTCACGCGTGACGGAAAGACCAAGACGTGGATGACGACCGGCCTGCACTGGAACGGCGGCGCGGCGATGGGCACCTACAAGCTGGGCAGCGGTCTGGTCGGGGGCTCGAAGACGGGCGGTTACGACGAAGCGGAGTATTCGATGCGCAACCCGGCCTATGACACCGAGGAGAACGGCGGGACGCTCAAGGAGCTGATGATGCCCGACGGCGTGACGACGCGCGCTTCGGTCTACGGACGCCTTTACAGTTCGTACGAAACGCTGACGGGCGACCCGGCCGGCGCGCTGAGCCCGGCCCTGCTGATGCCCTTCCCGCTGGGAGGCGCCGGGACGGTGGTCGTGGATGCCGTGGGCAACAGCATCACGCTGGAACCGATCCTCAAGGCCGACCTGAAAGACTACGCAGCCTCCGACGGCGGCAATACGCAGGCCGAGGCCGACCACCCGTCGCTCTCGATGCAGGTGCAGGGCATCTGTCCCTACGGCTGGCATATCGCCAACATGTCCGACTGGAAAGACCTGATCTACGCGGTGGCGGAGTCGTCGAAGAGCTATTCGGACTACCCCGTGGCGGCTGCGACGGCATCGTACGGCGCCATGACCTCGGGCAATGCGGCCAATGTGGCGGCGCACCTGCGCTGCAAGGAGTGGCAGGACGCCGAGTTCAACCCCGCGACCGCCATTTCGAACGGTGCCGAGGCCTTCGCTTTCAACCTCTACCCGCAGGGGTGGCGCCTCTACAAGAGCGGCTATGACTACTGCGCCAACTCGGGCAACGTGCGCTTCTACTGCCTGATTCCGATGATGGGACAGACCACGGCCTCGAAGATGGCCCTGTGGCGCGCCTACTGTACGACTTCGGCCGATATGGTATTCGACGACGGGTTCGACGTGGGCAACGGTTCGGGAGCCGCGGTGCGCTGTGTGAAAAATTACGAGAATTTCTGAATCCGGAGCGGGCCGGACGGGAGAACGCCCCTGTCCGGCCCGGGCTCCGGCCATGGAACGACAACGAATAAAAAAAGAAAAACCTATGAAATACTATAAAATGCTTATGCTCCTCACCCTTGTCGCAGCCGGCCTGGCGGCAGGATGCAGCGACGACGAAGATCCGCTGAAGGACTGGACGGGGCCGTCGAAGCCCGGCACCGAGATCAAAACCCCGGCCGAGGTCGGCAACCGTGTCGTCGCGCACCGCGGCGGTTCGACGGAGGCCGGGACACGGCAGTTCCCCGACAATTCGGTGGCGGCGCTCAACTATGCCATCGGGCTGGGCTGCTACGCGTCGGAGTGCGACATCTACCTTACGAAGGACGACGATGTCGTGGTGGCGCACGCATCGGCGGGGTGTTACATCAACAACCTCAAGCCGTGGGAGCATACGCTCGCCGAACTGCGTGCCGCCGGGACGCTGGCCAACGGGGAACAGCTGCCCTCGCTGGCCGACTTCATCGACGTGGTGCTCGAGGCGGGAACCACGCGCCTGTGGCTCGACGTGAAGAACATTACCATCGACGGCAAATCGACCGAAGAGGGGCGCGAGGCTTCGGCCAGGGCGTGCGAGCGGGCGTGCGAGATCATCGAAGAGATGGGCGCGCAGAATTTCTGCGAGTTCATCGTCACGGGCAATGCGACGAAAATCAGTTCGAGCAGCCCCGTCACCATCTGGCAGCGTTCGCTCGCCGCGGCGGGCGCCGTGGGCAGCAATGCCGGGTGGATGAGCTTCCGCAACCCGGCCGATTACATCTCCTACGGCTATCCGTGGGCGAACCTCTCGACCGAAAACCTCTATTTCGAGGGCAAGACCGTGAACAAGAACGGTTATTCGGTGCAGAAATTCCTCGATGCGGGGCTGAAGCTCAGCGTATACAATGCCGACCTGGATGTCGACATGGATTACTACCTGGCCTACAAGGACAAACTCTACGCCATCTGCACGAACTACCCCCGCAAGCTGCTGGGCAAATGGAACTGACCGAACCGTTCCGTATCCTGCCCGGCACCTGTGCCGGAGGTACGGCCGGGATGATATCCGGGCTTTGAAGCCCGGATATTTTTATTACCTTTAGCCCTGCGCAGCTTCGTCCTCGACCCGTATTTCCCGGGATTCCAGAAAAAATGCACTTTTTCGAAAAAAAAGTGAAAACAGACTAGGTATTTTTGTGCCTATGGCTGTATAGTATAGGTAACACCCTAAAAGTATACATATTGGAACGCCATACAGATACCCCTACCATAACCGATATGGAGAGACTGCTATACAGATACCTCGTCCGCCGGACGAGCGGGGCCGAAGACCGGGAGGTATATGCCTGGCTCGAAGCCTCGGAGAAGAACCGCAGCCTGTTTTTCGAAGTCGCGGCCGTATGGAGCGCACACAGGACGCTCATCTCCCCCGCCACCGGCGAGCGCTGCGATGCCATGCTACGGCGGCTCAACGCGCGTATCGACGCCGACGACGCCATGCAGCGCCCCGCGCGGTTCGCATGGCGGCGTTGGATGTCCGCAGCGGCTGCGGCAGCCGTGGTCGTGATCGCGGTCGCGGCAGCCTGGCTGGCAGGTCTGCGCTTGCCGGAAGCCGGGCGGTTCCAGTCCTATGCCAACCATACCGGCGACGTGGCCGTCCTGCATCTGGAGGACGGGACGCAGGTGTGGCTGCAAGACGGCACCGAGTTGCGCTATGCCGTAGGCAAGGGGGACGGGGAGCGGATCGTGCGGCTCGACGGCGAGGCCTATTTCGACGTGTCGCACGATGCGCGGCATCCCTTCGTCGTGGAGACCCGCGAGCTGGCGATCCGGGTGCTGGGCACGGCCTTCAATGTCCGGGCGCTCGCCGGCGACCCGTTCACGGAGGTGGTGCTCGAACGCGGCGCCGTACGCCTCGAAACCCCCGGCGGCGACAACCTCGTGCGGCTGCATCCCAACCAGCGGGCCGTGTACGACGCCCGGATGGGCGACATGGAGGTGGCCGAAATCAACGCGCCGCTCTATGTGACCAGGCGTTACAACCTGGTCACGATGAAGGGCGCCACGATCACGGAGATCATCGCCGGCATCGAAAAGAGCTACGGCGTACGCATACGCATCATGTCGCCCGACGACGGCAAACGCTACGACATCAACTACCTGCGGAGCAATTCGCTCGAGGAGGTCGTCGACATCGTCGAGTTCATGACCGGAACGCATTGCGAGGTGATCCGCAACGAATGATACGGGGCCTGCGGCCGACCACCGCAGGCCTTTTGCACCGCACAACCCGGAACACGCTTCACGAACCTTAAAATATGAAGAAAAATTCCATCCCCAAGCTGGAATTGGTATTTCTTCTCCTGTTGACCGGCATGTGTCCGCAGGCCCATGCTACGGATGACGGCAGAAATGCCTCGCCACAAAAGACCTACGCTGTGGATCTCACGCTCGGATCCGCAACGGTGCTGACCTTCACGGAGGCCGTCACCTCACAGACGGGCGTACTGTTCTCCTACGAATCGGCACTGTCGCAGATGCCGCTCGGCGACGTGTCGGTGCATGAAACCGCGGCGCCGCTGGAACATATCCTGGAAAAGGTATTCAAGGGACGGGGATTCCGTTACAAGGTCGTCGACCGCATCGTGGTGCTGACCTACGACACGGATTCCGCGCGTTCGCAGCTGGTACTCGTGACGGGGCGCGTCAAGGACGGCTCGGGGATGCCGCTGGTCGGCGCCTCGGTCGTCGTGAAGGATACGATGCGGGGCGTTTCGGCCGGGGCGGAGGGCAATTACCGGATCTTCGCCGATCCGGAAGCCACCCTCGTTTTCTCGTACATAGGCTATGCCGACCGGGAGGAACGCATCGGGACGAGGTCGGCCATCGACGTCGTACTGGAGGAATACGAAGCCGTGCTCGAGGACGTGGTGGTGGTCGGATACGGCACGCAGTCGCGCAGGACGGTGACTGCGGCCATCAGCAAATTCGACGGGCATCTCCTGGAGGGTATCCCCGTCAATTCGGTCGGCGACGCCCTGAAGGGACGCATCCCCGGCGTGAGGGTCGCCACGACCGATGCGACACCGGGCGCAGACCCCAAATTCCTGATCCGCGGCGGATCGTCGATCAACCAGTCGAACGACCCGATCGTGCTGGTCGACGGCGTAGTCCGCGAAATGGCCGGGCTGAACCCCAACGACATCGAATCCGTTTCGTTCCTCAAGGACGCCGCGGCGGCGGGCATCTACGGTTCCCGCGCGTCGAACGGCGTGATCCTCATCACCACGAAGAAAGGTTCGAAACACCTCGGCCCCCGGATCGTATTCGAGGGGCAGTGGGCCTGGGCGTCGCCCGCCACGAAGTTCGACCTGATGAACGCCCGCGATTACATCCTCATGGTGCGTCCGGCGCTCATGGAGGGGTATTGCGGCGGCATGGATCCGGCATCGGTGCTGGGCGGCGAACAGTCGGCAGGCACGGGCAATACGGCCAAATCGCTCTGGACGACCCGTTACCTCCGGCCGGACGAACCGGTTCCCGCCGGCTACCAATGGGTCGAAGACCCGGTGAACCCTGGGCGCATCATCGTATTCGAGGACAACGACCAGCAGAGCCAATGGTTCGGCGACGCATGTTGGCAGAATTACTACGTCGGCATCGACGGGGGCGGCGACAACATCCAATACGCCGCCTCGGCGGGTTATACGGACGACAGCGGGATCGGGATCACGACGGGCTATTCGCGCTTCACGTTCCACGGCAACACGACCTTCCAAGTGACGCGGCGGCTCAGGGCCTTGACGACATTCGACTATTCGCAGATCGAGCAGCAGACCTTCGAGAGCGCGCCGCTCAGCCTGCGCAACTCGGTCATACGCGGGCTCTCCGTCCCTAACACCCACCGCGACTGGTACGGCGAGGAGGCGGGCGAGGAGCTGGCGGGCACGCCCGCGCTGGGCACCAACAACACGACGATACCGGCCGCCTACTACGCCTATTACTACCACAATGCCGGGTCGACGATCAAGCGTTCGACGGCCACGATCAACCTCGACTGGGAGGTGTTCGACGGGCTGCGCCTGGTCGGGCAGTTCACCAACTACAACCGCCATACGCGCAGCTATTTCTATGTCGAGGACAACCCCACGACGGGCTCGAACATACGGCCCATGAAGGAGGGCTTTTCGGAGACTAACCGCATGGATTTCCAGGCCTATGCCGACTACAAGGGTACGTTCGGCAACGGGCACCGCCTGGGTGCCGTGGCGGGCTACGAATACATGCTCGACAAACTCAACAGCTTCGACGTGCGGGTGCAGGGCGCCGTGTCGGACAAGCTGCCCGTGCTCGACGCCGGGACTTCGAACATCGCCAACTATCCGAAGAGTACCCGCACGCGGGAGTGCCTGATCTCCTATTTCGGGCGTGTGAACTACGACTACGGCGGGCGTTACCTCTTCGCCGCGACGATGCGCATCGACGGTTCGTCGAAATTCGCCGCAGGCCACCGCTGGGGCTATTTCCCGGCGGCATCGGCCGGATGGGTGGTCAGCAAGGAGGGGTTCTGGCCCCAAAACAGTGCGGTCAGCATGCTCAAGGCGCGCGTGAGCTACGGGCTGACGGGCAACAACGGGATCGGGCTGTACGACACCTACGGCAGCTACAACTCGCTCTACACCTACAACGGCAACGCGACCACCACGACCAATACGATGCCCAACAACGGCCTGATCTGGGAGAAGACCCTCCAGTTCAACGCCGGCATCGACCTCGGGCTGCTGGACAACCGCATCACGCTGGCGCTCGACTATTACAACAAGGAGACGCGCGACCTGCTGTTCGACGTCAGCCTCCCCAATACGACGGGCTACAATTCGGTTTCGACCAACCTGGGGCGCGTCAGGTTCTACGGCACGGAGCTGTCACTGTCGTCGGTCAACATCGACCGCAAGGGTTTTTCGTGGAGGACGGATTTCACGTACAGCTACAACATGAACCGCGTGCTCGAACTGCCCGACAACGGCAATCCCCGCAACCGCATCAACGGCATCTCAGTCGGCGACGGGAGCCAGTTCGGGGGCATCGCCGAGGGCGAGCGCATGGGGCGTATCTTCGGCTATGTCGCAGAGCGCATCATCGAGACGCAGGAGGAGGCCGACGCGGCCCGGTACGACACGCAGTCGCGCGGCTACCGGCGCAGCGACCGGCGGCAGATAGCCGGGCGCAAGGACATCGGCGACTACGAGTGGAAAGACCGTCCGGGATCGACGCGCATGGACGGCCGGCAGATCATCAACGCCGAAGACCAGTTCCTGCTGGGGTATGCCCTGCCCCACTCGACGGGCGGCATCGGCAATACGTTCCGTTACCGGAACTGGACGCTGAACGTCTACATGGACTATGCCCTGGGACATTCGGTGCGCAACGACATGCAGATGCGCTATTTCCAGTCGACGATGGGCAACTGCAACTACAACCTGGTGAACGAGGTGAAAAAATGCTGGTCGCAGCCGGGCGACGACACGCGCTACGCCCGTTTCACGGCCAACGATACGGACTGGGGCAACCGCAACTACGGGCGCACGTCCGACATATTCGTCGAGAAGGCCGACTACCTCTGCCTGCGCGATGTTTCGCTCTCGTGGTCGCTCCCGAAGGCGTGGCTGCGCAAACTGCACATAAGCGACGTGACGCTCACCGTCTCGGGCAACACGCTCTGCTACTGGACGGCCGTGCACGGGGTCTCGCCCGAGGCCGCGACCACCGGCGGCCTCTACACCGCGTCGTCGACCTACGACACCGGGTTCAGTCCCTACCCGCCGACACGCAAAGTGCTCTTCACGGCCAAACTCACGTTCTGACACCCTACTGCCATGAAAACGAAATTCGGAAAGATCATAGCCGGAGTCGCGCTGCTGTTCTGCGCATACGGGGCGGGCGGCTGCCACGGCGACCTGGACATCATGCAGGACAACAAGCTCTCGGCCAGCAACATGTGGAAAGAGGAGAGCGACGCCACGTCGGCCACCTACGGGCTGTACGTCTACCTGCGCAGTGCGCTCAAGAGCATGAACGACATCTACCTCTGCTGGGGCGAGCTGCGCAATGGGCTGTGGGGCCCGGGGACGCACAACACGCTCAACGGCGTCGACCAGTCGCAGGTGCGCACCAGCACCATGAGCTCGGTCAACGAGTATGCCGACTGGACGGCGCTCTACACGACGGTCAACCAGGCAAACCTGGTCATCAGGCATGTTCCTGCGATGGGGTTGAAGGAGAAACCGCGGGCCTTCTGTCTGGGGAACGCCCACTTCATCCGCGCGTACTGCTTCTTCCAGATCGCACGCATCTGGGGCGATGCCCCGCTGCCGCTCTGGGGCTACGAATCGACCGACACGGAGCTGTTCCTCGGACGCACCCCCGTATCGGAAGTGCTGATGCGCGTGGAACGCGACATTGCCGACGCGGAAAGGTACGTCGCCGATACGTCGGACAAGACCGTGGCCACGCCGGCCGCCGTGGCGATGCTGAAGGCCGACTATGCCCTGTGGATGTACCGTATGCAGGCCGGGGGCGAGGCTTACCTGGCGATGGCCCAAGAGGCGCTCGGGGAACTCGGCCTGTCGGACGCCCTGCTCGAGCCCGCGTATGCCGATATTTTCAGTTCGTCGAACAAATGCGGCCGCGAGGTCATTTTCGCCGTGCACCAGGATGTGTCGGAAGCCCTGAACGGCCCGGCCTACTACCTCGGCTGGAACGAGAGTTACGTCGAAGCGGCCTACCGCAACAACCCCGTCCCCACCACCGGGGGCAACCAGTGGTGGTGGTATACCGACACCTACCGGGCCCTGCTGCAGGCCGACCCCGCCGATACGCGTGCAGCGCTGACCTGCCGCACGGCCGATTACGGCACGGGCGGCCGCAGGATCGGCTGGACGGAGAAACTGATGGGGCGCGTGGACAACGGCACACGCATTTTCGACTCGGATTTCATCCTTTACCGCTACGGCGAAGCCTTCCTGATGGCGGCCGAAGCCCGGTATTATGGGAAGGACTACGCGGGTGCGCTCGAAGCCCTGGCACCGCTGGCCGCCAGGGCCTACGGGCGGAAGGATTACTACACCGACACGTCGCCCGAAGCCGTCCTGCAGGCGATCGTCGACGAATACCTCAGGGAGATGGTCGGCGAAGGCCGCACCTGGTGGATGCTCCTGCGCACGGACAAGATATGGGAGTACAGCGCCGACATCGCGGCGCAGCGCGACAAGAACCCCAACATACTGCTATGGCCCATCACGCAGGCGGCCATGAGCCGAAATTACAACCTCACGCAGACCGAAGGCTGGTATTGACCGCCCGGGACGGAACGCCGCCGTATAGGGGCGGCGACGGGGTTCCCGCAAGGCGGGAGGAGGAACCTGCGCCCGGGAGGCGACGTGCCTGCAACCGCGCCTGTGAACCGGCAAGAAAAATGCCGCGCCCTTTTCGGGGCGCGGCATCGCTTTTAGGAAGCGGGAGGGTCAGAAGCCTATGAAGTCGGTCTGGAGCTTCGAGGTGCGGTAGGTGTTGCCCATGCCGTCCTCCGCCACGATTTCGAAATCGGCGGTCTCGGGCGTTCCCGACGCCAGGTTCCCGTAATAGTAATGGTCGAGGTTCTTGC
The DNA here is from genome assembly GCF_025145285.1 of Alistipes onderdonkii. Classification (NCBI taxonomy): domain Bacteria; kingdom Pseudomonadati; phylum Bacteroidota; class Bacteroidia; order Bacteroidales; family Rikenellaceae; genus Alistipes; species Alistipes onderdonkii. Next base: position 3,598,264 of record NZ_CP102251.1, on the reverse strand, counting down.
CCCAGGTCGTGCCCACGCTCTTGCTGTAATAGAGCACGTGGTAGGCATAGGCCCAGTAGTCGTAGGTCTTGACACGGGTCATGTCGCAGACTTTCGTGCCGTTCTGCCAGAGCGAGACTTTCCAGTTGCCCGAGGCGTCGGAGTTCCAGACGTTGGCCACGATGCACTTCGCATCGTTCATGGCCGGGGCGTTGGCCGCCCAGCCGAAGGTGAGGCTGCCCGACTTGCCGAACACCTGGGTGGCCGAATAGGCCCGGATCTGGTAGCCGGCTTCCTTGTTGGTCGACTTGTAGTACTGGTTGGCAACGGTGTTGCCCGAGATCTCGTAGACGCTGTACCCGTTCGGCGTGCCGTCGGCGCAGATGTTCGCCGTCCACCACGCACCGCAGGCGGCGCCGTGGACATGTTCGAGGATCGTCTTTCCGTTACGCTTGTGGATGTATTTCTGGTGGTAATGCGTATGGCCGATCATGATGTGCGCCTCGGAGAACCCGGACAGCAGGTCGAGCACGCCGTCGTAGTTCTCGTGGCTCTCGTCCGTCACGCTCGTACCCCCGCGGAACGGGATGTGCGCGCAGAAGATCACGAGCTTGTCCTTGTCGACGTGCGACAAGTCCTGGCGCAGCCACTCGAGCTGCTTGTCGGTGATGCCGCCCTTGTACTTTTTCTTGCCTTCGTAGAGGACGTTGTCCATCGACACGATGTGCACGTCGCCGCGGTTGAACGAATAGTTGCGCGGGCCGAACTGCGTTTCGAAATTGGCCGCAGCATTGTCGTCGGAGGTCTCGGTCTGCAAATGGTCGTGGTTGCCGATGGTCTGGAAGATGGGCAGGTTGCGATTGGCCATCGACTCCTTCATGTTGCTCCACAGGTCGGGCGTATCGAAGACGATGTCGCCGAGCGTGATGCCGTAGACCGGCGTGCCCTTGGCCTTGTAACCGTCGACCGTAGCCTCGACGTCGGGGATCGTCTCGTTGACGTAGCGGCTGATCTCGGCCGTGGTCGCACACTGCGGGTCGGCGATGCAGACCAGCGTGAAATCGCTTTCCGGGGCCGGCAGCGGCGTCAGCACGAAGTCGTGGCGGTCGGCGATGTTCTTATGGACGATCTCCGAGTAGAAGAGCGGGTAGTTGTCGGCCGACGTGTTGACGGCATACCCTGCCGGCGTGCTGTAATGTACGAAGCGCGCCTTCTTGTAGCGCTCCATCTGGTAGACGCCGTTGGCATCGGTCGTGACGCAGCCGTAGCCGTCCGACACGACCACGCCCGGGACGGGGTTCCCCGACGTGTCGGTCACCAGTCCGTAGAGGGTCGTATTGCCGTCGAGCTGCGTGCCGTTGACTTCGGTTTCGACTCCCTCGTCGCCGTCATGCCCGCCGGACTTGTCGTTGCTGCATGCCAGCATCAACGTCGCCGCCATACAGCATAATAACATGATTTTCGTTTTCATATCCTGAGTTTTTTATTGCTTATTTCCAGAGCGCGTTCTGTTCGAGGTTCGGGTTGCGGGTGATCGCCGTCTGGGGGATCGGACGCAGGTATTTCTTTTCGCCCCACGTGCGCTTGTACTCCCAGACGATATTCCCCGCGGCGTTGAGCGAGAAGGTCTGGTTGGCCCCCGTATTGGAAATGGCGATCGAATGTTCGGTATCCTCGCCCGGGCGGATGTAGAAGTCGGGTACGGGATCGCCGTTGTCGTCGGTGCTCTGCCCCGTGAAATCGTAGGTGTAGCCCGTGTTGCCGATCCAGATGCCCGTCCAGGGGTTGTTGTCGCTCGTGAGCAGGTCGCCCATGTGCCAGCGCATGTCGTCGTCCCAGCGCAGCCCCATTTCGAGGCAGAGCTCGATGCCGCGCTCACGGCGCACTTCGAGTATCCACTTGTCGGTCACGGTATTGAGGAAATAGGCCTCCATGTAGGGGTCGGCCTTGTCCGGGACGACCGGGGTCACGCCGGCACGGCTGCGCAGCTGCGCGATGGTCTGATCCCATACCGCGGCGTCCATTTCGCCCAGCTCGGCCTTCGCCTCGGCGTAGTTCAGCAGCACCTCGGCATAGCGGAGGATCGGCAGCGAATTCCAGCTCGCGGCCTTCGACAGCACGTTGTCGGCATCGTCGTCGATCGACCACTTGATCGGATGGTAGCCCGTACGGGTCACTTTCCAGTTGGGCGAATAGAGCCGTTCGCGGCCGCTGATCTTCATCTTGTAGGTCGGGCTGATGACCGTCTGCGCCATGCGGGCGTCACGGCCGTCGAACTCGCGGATGAAGTCGATGGTCTGGTAACCGTCGATGTCGGTGAACGGCGTGCCCCGGGTCGTGAGGTAGGTGTTCATGAACTTCTTGGTCATGGCGATCTTGGCACCGTAGGTCGGCGAATAGTAGTACCAGCTGGTCTCGTGGAACGCCGAGAGCTCCTTGCTGTACTCGCGGCCGAAGATCACCTCCTGCGTGAGCAGCCCGGCGCTGGTGAAGAGCGAGCGGTAGGCGGTCTTCACATCGCCCGTGACGAGCGAATAGGGCCCCTTGTCCATGATCTCCTTGGCGGCGGCAGCGGCCTCGCGCAGGAATTTGTTGTCGGCGTTATACTCGGCCTGCCACGGTTTGTCGGACGACGGCTCGCGCGAGTGGTACTTGCGGAAGGTGCCTTCATAGAGGCAGACGCGCGACTTGAAGGCCAGCGCCACCCACTTGTTGATGAGCGCCGAGCCTTTGGTGAACTTGGCGTCGGAGAGGCAGTAGGTGCTTGCGAAGGTGAGGTCTTCCAGCACTTTGTCCATGACGTACTCGCGGCTGTCGCGGGGTTTCATCATCGCCTCCTTGTCGCTGGCCGCGATCGTGAAGTCGTACCAGGGCACGGCGCCGAAGGTCTGCACCTTGTCGTAGTAGAACCAGGCGCGCCAGAAACGGGCGACGCCCTCGTAGTGGTTGTAGATCTCGTCGCTCACACGCCCCCTGCACTTGTGCATGTTGTCGAGCATGTAGTTCACGCGGCGAAGGTTCGTCCAGTTGCTCTCAGCCCATCCGGTCTGGTTGTCGGGCGAGACGTTGCCGTCGGGGCGCAGCAGGTCGGTCGGGATGTCCACGGCGCAGTAGTCGGCATAGATGTCGCCGCGCGTGATGGTTCCGTCGCCGGGGATCATCTTCTGGATGAAACCGTTGGCATAGAGTTCCAGGTCGGTTTCCGATTTCCAGAACTCGTCGCTGCCGATCTGGTCGTAGGTGTCGCGCGTCAGGAAATCCTCGCAGGAGGCCATTCCCGCAGCAGCGAGGGTCGTCAGCGTATATAGCAGTATCTTTCTCATGGTTGCTGTCGGTTAAAATGTTACGTTTATACCCAGGGTCACGGTTTTGAGCATCGGGTAGGAATAGCCGTTACCCGTACCGTTCAGGCCCGAAGTGGTCGAGGCTGCGAAATCGGAGTCGCCGCTGGTGATGACTTCGGGGTCGAACATGTCCGTGTGCTTGAACATCGGCGAGTGGGTGAAGAGGTTCTCGCCCGACAGGTAGACCTTCAGCCCCTCGAGGCGCAGCTTCTTGCAGATGTGCTTGGGGAAGGTGTAGTCGATGGTGATGTTCTTCAGTCGGATGTACGAAGCGTCCTGCAGGTAGTGGTCGTTCTCCCACGTCAGCGGGCCGTCGTTGCGGTTGGCGGCGAGCGATACCATGCGTGTCCAGTAGGGGTTCTTGTCCATGTTCGTGACGCGCCAGTTGTCGGTGCTCTTGTCGATCCGGACCACGTTGTCGCCCGTCTGCGTCTTCATCAGCGAGTTGTAGGCGCGGTTCCATTTGCCCCAGAAGAATCCGGACTCCGTCCACGGGTACCAGTCGCGCTTGCCCACGCCCTGCCACAGCATCGAAAGCCCGATGCCGTTCCAGTTCAGCGACATGTTGATGCTGTACTGGTAGCGCGGCGACTGGTTGCCGATGATCTCCAGGTCGCCGTGGTTGGACAGCGTGCGGTTGCCCTTGGTCATGATGCCGTCGCCGTCCACGTCGACGAAGCGCAGGTCGCCGGCATAGGCGCGGAACATCTCGCCGTTCTTGAAGAAGTTGTAGGCCGGGCCGTTCAGGGCGTCGGCGTTGCTGGCGTAGATGCCCGCCGTGCGGAAACCCCATATCTCGCCGATCTCCATGCCCTTGTAGTAGGTCGTCAGGTCGCCCGTTTCGTTATAGTAGTCGGTGATCCAGCTGCGGCTGTCCCACAGCATACCCTTGATGCTGTAACTGAACGGCTTGCCGCCCAGGTTGAACGAGTCGCGCCACGAAAGGCTCAGCTCCCATCCCTTGGTCTTGAGGCTGGCGTAGTTGCCGTAGGGCGCGGCGCTTCCGAGTACCTGCGGGAGGTTCGGGCCGACGGTGTAGAGGTCGGTCGTATTGCGGCGGTAGTAGTCGCCGGTGAACGAAAGCCGGTTGTGGAACAGGTCGAGGTCGAGGCCGATGTTGTAGGTGGTGACCTTTTCCCAGGTGATGTCGTCGGGGATCAGGCTGGGCACCGACGTGTAAGGTACGTTCTGGCCGTTGATGATGACCGACGACTTGGCGATCGAGGCGCTGCCCGAAGCGGTCATGGTCTCGAGGTACTGGTAGGGGTCGATGTTGGCATTGCCGAGCGAACCGATGCTGGCGCGAACCTTGAAGTTGTCCAGCCACCCTTCGACGTGCGGTTTGAGCCACGGCTCTTCGGAGAGGCGCCATCCGACCGATGCCGAGGGGAAGAAGCCCCACTGCGAACTGGACGGGAATTTCGACGACCCGTCGTAACGGGCGCTCACTTCGGCCAGGTAGCGGCCTGCATAGGCGTAGTTGACGCGGCCGAAGAATCCGACCAGCCCCCACGTGTAGCCGCCCGAGGTGGTCGAGTAATACTCGCCGTCCATGAGCGTGAAGCTCGGCTTCGAGGGATAGAGGTTGCCCTGGCGGTAGGTCTTCTGCGTGCGGTAGTCGTAGTCCTCGAGGTTCCATCCGGCGACCACGTTCAGGTCGTGGTCGGCACCCAGCTTGGGCGTGACCGTACCGACGATGTTCGTCGAGATGTAGTCCGAGCGGTACGTCCAGTTTTCGAGCGACGAGAAACTGTTGTCCTGCCCCGAAACGTTCACGCCGGTGTAGTAGGTGTAGAGGTTCTCCATGCGGTCGCGCGACCAGCGGGAGCCCTTGTAGGTCACGTCGGCCGAGACCTTGAAGACGTCGGGGACAAATTCGAAGTTGAACGTCGTGGTGTTGGCCACTTCGAGCTTGTTGTTCTCCTGCCACGAGGTGCCCTCGGCGAAGGCCGCATAACCGGTCTTGGCCGCGGTCTGCGTCCAGGTGCCGTCGGGGTTCTTCAGCAGGGCGAACGGGAAGGCGAACATGTCGATCTGGCGCGAGATCACCTGCTGGCCGTAGTGCACCATGGGCTGGTGGTACTTGCTGCTCATCAGGCTGGTGTTGTTGTCCAGCGTCAGCCACGGGCGGATGCGGATCGAACCCTTGGCGCGGAGGTTATACTTCTTGTAGGTCTCCTCGCCCACCTTGTAGATGCCGTCCTGGTTGTAGTAACGGCCCGAAATGTAGTAACTGACCCCTTCGCGGCCGCCCTGGATGCTGACGGCGTGGGTGGTCGAATAGTTCACCGACTTGTAGATCTCCTTGAGCCAGTTGGTCTCGCCGTAGTAGTTGTAGTTGCCGTTGGCGTCGATGTCGTAGTTGTCCATCGTCGGATCGGCACGGCGGCGCTTGAGCTCCTCGAACCAGGCGTTCGAATAGGGCATGTAGTTGTTGAAGAGCGACGGTACGGTCGCCGTCGGCGAGGAGTTGAGATACGACTCGCGGAAGGCATCGACCCACTGCACGGGGTCGGTGACCACGTTGTCCTCCCAGATCACCGTGCGGCGGTGCAGCGATACGGAGCCGTTGTAACTCACGCGCACCTTGCCCTTCTCGGGGTTCTTGGTTGTGATGAGGATCACGCCGAATGCGCCGCGGGCGCCGTATACTGCGGCCGACGAAGCGTCCTTGAGCACCGAAATCGAGGCGATGTCGTCGGGGTTCACCGAACCCATGTCGCCTTCGGCTCCGTCGATGAGCACCAGCGCACCGCCGCCCTGTCCGAGTTTGTTGGTCTTTTCACCGCCGCTCACACGGGCCTTGAACGTGTTGTTCACGCCGCGGATGGTGACTTCGCCGGCATGATCGGCCTTACCGTCGACCTGCACGATGTTCAGGCCGGGAATCTGGCCCTGCAACGAACGGGTGATGTTGGCATTGGGCCGGTTTTCGACCGCGTCGCCCGAAAGGTTCTCGACCGCGCCCACGATATTGCGTTTCTTGAGCGTGCCGTAGCCTACGACGACTACTTCGTCCATCACCAGCTCGTCCTCCTGCATCGTGACGTCGATCTGCGTGCGGCGCCCTACCACCTCCTCATGGGGGCGGTAGCCGATATACGAGAAGAGCAGCGTGGCGTTCCCGTCGGCCGGGATCGCATAGCCGCCGTCGACACCCGTCGAGACGCCGACCAGCGTCCCCTTGATAGTGACCGTCACGCCGATCATCGGGTTGCCCGCAGCGTCGCGGACGACCCCTTTCACCTCCGATTTGGCGGCGGCCCTGGCTGCCGGGACGGGGCGCGTGCTGCGCGTCAGCACGACCACTTTGTCAACCACCCGGTAGTCGATGCCGCGGGGCGTGAATACGGTCGCAAGGATGGCCTCGATGGTGGCACCCTTCTCCGAGACCTCCAGGTTCTCCATCGGATAGCCGGCCAGTGCCGTTTCGTAGGAGAAGGCGATGCCCGCCTGCTGCGTAATAGCATCGGCAACGGCCTTGAGCGTCGTCCGCGAGTAGGATAAATTCAGGTCATACCCCTGCCCTTGCGCACCGGGGAGCGATCCTTGGGCGGCATATCCGCCGAAAGCCCCCGCGCAGAGCACCATGACCAGACATAGTCCTTTATGGAATAATTTCTTCATAGTTTCAATTCGGTTAATTGGTTATTTCCCGCTGCCGCGTGCAAAGCACGTCCGCAGCCGCGCCGTGCAGGCGGGCTCCGGGGAAATTCGTTCCGATACGGCAGACAGAACCTTGCAAGTCATCCGTCGTCCGATAAAAAACCGTGTAGTGCTGGTGTAGGGGGATTAGTCAGGCATTTTTCGAAGCTGTTTTAAAGTTTCCGGTTAATAATCGCTTTTTTAAGTTTACATTGGGTCGGTTGCGGCCGGCGTTTTCCGCCCGGTCTGCATTAGATACAAGCGACCGGGGCAAACTACCCAATGCCGGAAGCTTTTTTCACAAGATTGCAATGCAAATTTTTATACCTATATATTACAGATATTTTATTTTTCGGTTTTTCGTCGCAAGGTTCGTAAAATTTTAAACATTTTTCTTGCGAATCCCGGAAAATTGCTATATTTGCAGTGCAAGTCATTCGATATCGTTAGAAACCGTGTAGGAAATTGACATCCGGCAGTGTATCCGGAGTCGGTTTCTGTTTTTTTTATTGGTTTTACAAACAAACTAACGATCCAATCATGATGAAATTTATTCATAAACTGACGATAGTTCTCGCGTTGGGCGGGATCTGTGGCCTTGCCGCGTGCAGCGACGACGACCAGGGGTTCCTCAAACGCAACCTGCGCGAGATGAGTTTCCCGTACGTCGAATCGAGCGATACGTTTACGATCCGCGCCACGGGGGACTGGCAAATCAGCGACGCCCCCGACAGCCGCGAGTGGACGAACGCCTACGGCTGGGTGCATGTCGACCAGCTCTCGGGCAAGGGAGACCCCGGCACCTACCAGAAGGTGACGGTCACCTGCGACCAGAACACCTCCGAGGAGCGCAGCGCCACCATCTACCTGCACGGCTGTGGCGAAGAGAACGTCGCCATCGCCATCAGGCAGGACAACGGTATCTTCGAGTGGAAACCCTTCGACAACGGACAGCAGTTCGACGTCTCGGGTATGCTCAAACTCAACGCGGAAGCCGGGGCCAAGCTCCGCATCCCCTACATCAAGGCGCTCGGCACGGAAAAATACACCGTCACGGTGACGCAGACCGGCGGCGACGGGATCACGGCCGCCAGCGGCAGCTATTCGATCTCGACGGCCGGCAACGGCTACATCGAAGTGCCCCTGACGGGCACCGCCACCAAGCAGGGCATCGTGACCTTCGGCGTGAAGGCTACCGACGAGGCTGGCGCGGAGAAGGATTTCGGCTCCGTTTCGACCATCGTCCGCGCCGGGTTCGACGCCCAGGGCGAGGAGCTTCCCCTGCTGACGCAGAACTTCGGCAAATTCCCCTGGGGCGGCGACTGCATCGGCCAGAAGGCGGGTGTCACGACGGCCGACAAGACCGTGGCCAACCTGAGCCTCGACAACGAGACGGTGAGCGTCTCAGCGGGCACCAACGCCAGCATCGGCGGCATCACCTCGACCGTACGCAATGGCAACGCGGCGTTCTACCGCGCCATCGGCATGGAGGGATGGACAGGCTACCTGAACTATATGTGCCCGGGTTACATCCAGCTGGGCGCTGCGAGCGACAATGCCGACGGGCAGCCGGGCAACCTCATCTCCCCGGTGCTGAACATCCCCGCGGGCTACGACCTGCTGCTGACCTGCAAGGTCGCCATCTGGGCCGCAGCCCCCGACCAGGGCATGGTGGGCATCTGCGAGAAGAACGACGGGTTCTGGATCTCGAAGGGCACGCTGGACAAGATCGTAGCTTCGACCAAGAGCTACGTTTCGCTCGACATCCCCGCCTACACGTGGGTCGAGGTCACGGCCGTCATCCCCAATCCCGGCGCGAAAGCCAATCCGGCATTCTTCATCTCCACGGCCGACAGCTGGTTCTCGGGCTCCTCGGTGAAGGCGGGCCGCTGGTACATCGACGACATCAAGCTCGTATACTAAAACCGGACAACAATCATGAAAAAAAGCATTTTATATATTCTGTTCGCCCTCTTCTCGCTATCGGCCGCAGTCTCGCTGACGGCCTGCAAGGACGACGGCGTGGAAATATCGGGGGCCAACAAGTCCAAGACCCCGAAGAACGTGAAACTGCTCGAATACGGGGCCACGTCGCTTACGATCTGCTGGGATTTCATCCGCGGCGCGACGTCGTACACCGTACAGCTCGTCGACGGGGAGATGAATCCCGTCAGCGAAGCGCTCTGCAAGACCACGGACGCAATCGACTACCATGAATTCACCGACCTGGCGGCCGACCGGATATACTACGGCCGCGTCAGGGCCAACTTCCCCTACTCCTCCACCTCGGACTGGGTATACGTCACGGCAAACGAGCAGCCGGCCATGCTGATGGCCTCGGTGGGTATCCTCGAACTCGACCCGAAGCTCACGCTCAATGCCGCAACGGGGTCGACGCTCACCTACGAGTGGTCGTATACCGACGATGCGGCGACCGACGCCACGCGCCTCTACAACATCGAACTGTTCCGTGACGAGGCGTGCAGCGAGCTGCATGTCAGCTGGCTGGCCGACGGCAAACTCGCGTCGGACAAAGGCATCTTCACCGCCCTGGCGGGTTATCCCGTCGTGCGGTTCACCTTCTCGGGGCTCGATCCCGAAACGACCTACTACGCCCGGGTCACCAATGCCAGCTTCGGCAACATCATGACCCCCGTCGTCGCCGGGACCACGGCCAAGGCCGGGCCCAAAGCCTCGCAGAATAACCCGGCACAGGCCGGAGATATCGTGCTGGCGCAGGATTTCGCGGCATTCATCCACGGCGGCGACATCGTCCGCTCGGCGGCAGGTTACAACGCCGTATCGGGTACCGAGTACCGCAAGACGTGGGAACCCGCCACGGGCGAGAACCCGCAGGCCGACGGCGACCGTCCGGTCTGCAACTGGACGACGGAGTTCAACGTATTCACCGGAGGCACGTCGGCCGAGTACATCGAAAGCGTCGGCATGAAAGGCTGGGGGCTGTCGGGCAACACCTCGACCCGTCCGGGCTACATCAAGTGCGGCGGCGGTGGCGGCGGCATCGGCATCCTCTATACGCCCGAGCTGGCGGCCCTGCCCAAGAACACGACCGTAACGGTGAGTTTCTCGGCGAGCGCTTATGCCGAAGGCGAAAACGTATACGGCAGCGACATCGTGGTCGAGGCCATCGAGGGCGCCGAGTTCGGGTCGAACAACTCCGTGAGCAAGAAAGGCACGGCCGTGGCTTCGAAAGTCGTGGACATCTCGTCGGCCGTAGGTCGGTTCGAGACCTTCACGGTGACGCTCGACGGCCTCTCGCCCACTTCGCGCATCGCATTTTCCTCGAACCCCGCACAGGCGGGCGCCAACAAGACCCGCTACCTGCTCGACGACATCGTCGTGGTTTACGACGGTGAGACCAGACTGGAGAAACTCACCGTTCCGGCGAACGTGAAATTCGATGCCGAAGCCGTCTATTCCGACAAGCTGACCCTCGAATGGGACGAAGTGGCCGGGGCGGCTTCCTATACGGTGGCATGGTGGGCCGACGGCACCGAGGAGAAGGACGCCACGGTAGCGGAGGGCATCACCTCGGCCTCGTACCTGCTCAAGGAACTGGAGGCCGGCACCGAGTACCACGCGAAGGTCAAGGCGTGCCGCTACAACAACCCCGACTACGATTCGGACTACTCTGCCGCCGTGTCGCAGAAGACGGACATAGCCCCGGTACAGGCCGGGATCGTCGTGTCGAAAGTGCTGGCGACCTCCTCGACCCTCACGGTCGAATGGGCCCGTGCGGACGGCCAGGCGTGTGTCAACAGCAGTGCGCAGGTCTACCACGTGAAACTTTACAGCGACGCCGAATGCAAGGATCTGGTCGTCGGTTGGAATGCCTCGAACGTCTTCGGCATCACGGCCGGGAACCGCTTCCGCTTCACCTTCTCGGGACTGGCCCCCGCCACGACCTACTACGTCTGCGTGGACGACAAGACCAACGATTTCTTCTCCGACCCGCTCGCATATGCGACTGCCGCCGCAGGGCCGCAGGCGGGTGCCACGACGGCAGGCTCGGCAAAGGCGGGCGACATCCTCCTGGCGGAAGATTTCTCCAGGGTGATCCACGGCGGCGACATCGCCAATTTCGCCGCGGGCTACTATCCCCCGAGCTCGAACCGCGGGACTTACGCCGCAGCTTCGGGCGACAATCCTTCGGGGTTCTCGGCCACCCGCTGTACGGCCAATGAGTTCGACGTGTTCAGCGGCGGCGGCGTGGCTGCGCCCTACACCGAGGGCACGGGCCTTGCGGCCTGGGGCAAGTCGGGCAATATCGCAGGCCGCCCGGGCTATGTCAAGATGGGCGCCGGAAGTGCGGCCGCCTCGCTTTACACCCCCGAACTGACCGCCCTGCCCGATGCGGCGACCGTCAAGGTGCGCTTCTCGGCACAGGCTTACAGCGAGAAATACGACGGTTCGGGCGCCGATGCCGGGAAAATCCTCGTCAAGGCCGTCCGCGGCGCCGTGCTCGGCGCAAAGGGCGCCATCACCGGCACGGTCACGGAGGTCTCCGCGGCCGACCCCGTGGATATTTCGGCTGCCAAAGCCCGGTTCCGCGAGTTCGAGGCAACCCTCACGAACGTGACGCCCGATTGCCGCATCGTGATCTCGACGAGCGAGAAACGCGCCCTGCTGGACAACGTGGTCGTCACCTGCACGGCCATCACCCCCGCGACCAAACCCGCAGCACCGGGCGGGGTTTCGTTCGACGCCGCAGCGGCGGCCGACAGGCTGACGCTCAAATGGAACGCCGTCCCCGATGCGACTTCCTACACGGTCGCCTACTGGAAAGGTTCGGCCTCAGCCCCCGAAAGCGAGTATGCCTACAAGACCGGCATCGCGTCCACGGCAACGTCGCAGGAGCTGACCAACCTGGAGAGCAACACCTCCTACTGGGCCAAGGTCAAGGCGGTCGGCAGCCTCGATTCCGACTGGTCGGAAACGGCGAACGCCACGACCATGGACAGCGGCGGCGAGCCGCTCCTTCCGACGGCCGACCTGCTCGACGTGGTGTTCCGCAACGACGGTTCGGCCATGGACAACTCCCCGTCGGCAACGCCCGTGCGGGCGCTCGAAGGTACGGCGATGATGACCTATTACAACGACCTCTATTCGAGGTATGCGGCCCATTTCAACCACACGCCGGGCACGTCCGTCAACGAGGGGTTCTACAAGGCCGATTACTCGGCCAACAAGCAGTTCCAGGATGCGCTCGCCGACGGGCACACGCTCGAGGCGCTCTTCAAGCTGGATGAGAAGTCGGACGGTTCGGCCGAGCTGAAGATGTTCAGTTCGATGTCGAGCGGCGGCACCGGGTTCCTTATCAGCAAGGCCGACAGGGGTACGGAGCTGACCTTCCTGCCCAACGTCAGCACGACCGGTAAATCCAGCTGGGTATGGACGAAGAGCGGCATCAACCCCGAGGCGGGGCGCTATTACCACGTCGTGGGCGTATGGAACAAGCAGGAGGCCAAGACCTACATCTACGTAGACGGCGAGCTGAAGGGTACGATGGATGCCCCGGGCAACTACGTGCCGCCCACCACCACGACGAGCTACTGGTTCGGCATCGGCGTCGACGCCAGTGCGACCGTGGGTCAGAACGCCTGGAAAGGCGACGTGGCCATCGCACGCGTCTACGACGCCCCGCTCACGGCCGAAAAGGTGAAGGCTCTGTGGGAAACCGTCAAACGCGACCAGCAGCCCGCCGCGATCAACATTACCGGGCTGCTCTACCTTTCGGGCTGCGAGGTGGGTGCCGATTACACCTACACGCTCTACGGCAAGGGGTTTGCCGCCGGGGACAGGATCCGCTTCGAACCGCTCGCCGGCAGTGCCGGGGCTTTCACGCTCGACGGGTCGGCCGCAGCGGAGTCGCTTTCGGTGCGCATCCCGAACGGATTTGCCTCGGGCAGGTACCGGATGGTGCTGATGCGCGGCCAGAACCAATACCCGCTGGGCATCACGCAGCTCACCTATTCGAATAATCCCGCCCGAGTCGCCAAACCCCGGGTGATCGCCCACAGGGGCTACCACAAGGACGGCGCCGCCCAAAACTCCGTAGCTGCGCTCGCCAAGGCGCAGGAGCTGGGCATCTACGGCTCGGAGTTCGATGTCTGGATCACGGCCGACGGCAAGGTTGTCATCAACCACGACAGCACCGTTCCCGGGAGCAGCCTCGTGATCGAGAACGTCAATTACGACCAGATCAAGGATCTGACGCTCGCCAACGGCGAAAAGCTCCCGACGCTCGACGATTACCTGGAGCAGGCCACGAAAAATGCGGACACCAAGCTGATCCTCGAAATCAAGAGGCACAGTTCGGCCGCCAACAACGCCCGTGCGGCGGATGCCGTCATCGAGGCCGTAAAGGCAAAGGGGCTGACCGACCGTGTGGAATACATCGCTTTCGACTATACGACCTGCAAACGCATCGTCAACGCCCTTCCGGGTGCCATGGTGCAATACCTGAACGGCGACCTGGCTCCCGCCGCAGTCCGGCAGGACGGCATCGGGGGTATCGACTACCGCTTCTCGGCTTATTCGGGCAATCCGGGATGGGTCAAGGAGGCACATGCCAACGGCATGGTCACGAACGTATGGACGGTCGACACGGTGCAGGACATGATGACCTGCATCGCATGGGGAATGGATTTCATCACCACCAACAACCCCGAGACCCTCGTGGAGCTCCTCACCAGGACATTCGTGTCGGCCAACTGACTGCCGCAGGGCGGTGCGCCTGTGCCCGGGGATTTCACCCGGCACTCCGCAGTTCCCTGAAGGCGCGACCGACAGCCGACGGCGGTGGGTATCATGCCCGCCGCCGTTTTTATTGCCCTGCGGAAAACAAAAAAGGCAGGCGGGCTCGCCAATCTGCAAATATTTTCTAACTTTGTGCATATGAACATGGAGCCTGCAGAACTCATATCCGCCATACGCGCCGGGAGCCGCGAAGCCTTCGACGAGATGTGCGGCCGTTATTATGCGCCGCTGACGGCCTACGCACGCCTCTTCCTGAACGGGAACTGGGCGCAGGACGTCGTGCAGGACGTATTCGTTAACGTATGGGTGCGCCGCGAGGCGCTCGACCCGGGACAGTCGCTCTACGGCTACCTGCTGCGTTCGGTCTACAACCAGTCGGTCAACTACGTCAACAAGCACCGCCATGCGTGCAGTTACCGCTCCTACTACCAGGAACGTATCGAAAGCATCGGCTACGCCTATTACGATCCCGACCGGAATCCGGTCATCGAAAAGCTCTACTCGCAGGATCTGCGCACGAGTATCAACGAGGCGATCGCAGCCCTCCCGGTCAAATGCCGCGAGGTCTTTTCGCTGAGTTACCTGCAAGGATTCTCCCACCGCGAGATCAGCGAACAGATGGGGATTGCGCAGAGCACGGTCGAAAACCATATTTACCTTGCCCTGAGGCAACTGCGGGCAAAATTGTCGAAATCGGAGCTGATTCTGCTGCTGTTTTTCATTTTTTTGCAAAATAATTCCCATCCGCTTGGGTAGATTTCTCCCGTGGATTGTATACTAAACGGACACAGAACAAATGGACGATACGATTATAATGGACTCAGTCATACAAAAATATTTTGCCGGGGAGACTTCGGAACAGGAGGAAAAGTACCTCCTCGCGTGGCTGGAGGAGTCGGAGGAGCACCGCAAATACTTCTTCGAACTGAAGAGCCTGTGGGGGGCACGCCGCGTCTTCGAGGAGAGCACCGACCTGGCGCGCTTCGCATCGTTCATGCGCAGCACCGACCACCGGATCGGGAAGATCGCCGCCGGGGAGCGATACGCCAGGCGCCGCAAACTGGTGCGGTGGACGCTGGGGGCCGCTGCTGCCGTCCTGCTCGCCGTATGCGCCGGCACGGCGTGGCTTTTCTTTTCGGCACCCAAAATATACCGGGTTTACGAGAACACGGGCGATGCGGTGACGACCGTCACGCTTGACGACGGGACGCACGTGTGGCTCAACGCCCGTACGAGGCTGACACTGCCCGAAGCTTTCGGCCCGACGCAGCGCAACGTGCAGCTGGCCGGTGCGGCCTTCTTCGAGGTGGCGCGGGACGAAGCCGCCCCGTTCGTCGTGTCCACCGACAAATTGCGCGTGCGCGTGCTGGGCACCTCCTTCTGCATGCAGGCCTACGAAGGTTCGCAGCAGGCCGAAGTCGTCCTCGAACACGGCTCCGTACGCCTTCAGACGCCCGCAGGGGTCAACCTGGTGACGCTGCAACCCGACCAGCGCGCCCTGTACGACGCTGCGGACGACAACCTCGCCATTACGCAGGTTAACGCTTCGCACCTCGTGCTGACCCAGTACGACCTGGTGACGATGTCCGACGCTACGCTGCACGAGATCATCTCGCACATCGAGACGACCTTCGGCGTGCGGCTCTCGGTGGCGGGACGCTACGACGACAAACGCTATACGTTCAATTACCAGCGTTCCAATTCGCTCGAAGAGGTGCTCAATATCGTCGAATACCTCACGGGCGAGCATTGCGAGGTCATCTACCGCAAGAAATAAGCGCAGCGGGGAATACCGGCCGCCGGATTCCCGGGATCGGCCGCACGCGGCACCGGCGCCAGCTCGCGTACCGGAATGCCGGCAGAACCGCACAACAAAAAGAGGCTCTTTCCAGAGCCTCTTTTATCGTTTCACGGGGCCGCAGGCGCCGCGGGATCAGAGCGTCGAAAGCCAGTCGAGCGTGGCTTTCTGCCAGTCGTCGTAATAGCGGAAGCGGGAGTTCATGCCCCAGCCGTGGCCGCCCGACGGATAGATGTGCAGCGTGGCCTTGATGCCGTGTTCCTTGAGCTTCTGGTAGAACAGCGCGCTGTTCACGGCCGGTACCACCTTGTCGTCGTCGCAATGGAACAACAGCGTCGGCGGCGTGGCGGCATCGACCTTCTTCTCGAGCGAGAACTCCTGTGCAAGGGGTTTGTCGGCATCTTCGGCGCCGAGCAGCTGTACGAAAGTCCCCTTGTGACGTTTGTCCGGGTCGGCCGAGATCACCGGGTAGAAGAGGATCATGAAGCCCGGCTTCACGTCCGAAAGCGTCCCGACGCTCCCGGCGAGGTAACCCCCGGCCGAAGTCCCCGACACCCCCACTTTCGCGGGGTCGATGTTCAGCTCCGCAGCCATCGAACGCATCACGCGCAGCGCCTCGTCGGCATCGTTGCGCGGAACCTCGCTGTGGCCGTTGGGCAGGCGGTATTTCACCACCGCGGCCGTGATGCCGTTCCGGGCGAACCACTGGGCCTCCTTATGTCCGTTGCCGACCGAGAGCGACGAATAGCCGCCCCCGGGGAAAAACACGAGCGCCTGCCCCGTGGCATTGTCTCCGGCCTTGTAAATCCACATTTCGGCCGTCTGCGTGTTTTTCCACTGTCCGGGCTTGGATTCGACCTCGTCGCCCGAAAGCCCGTTCGAGGTGGGTGCCGTCGTGTTGTCCCACAGGACAACGTGGTAATCCTGCGCACAAATCGCCGACGACAGCATGAGGGCGAAGAGCAGGAGCATTGTTTTCTTCATAATTCGAGTTTTAGACGTTGGGATAAAGATAAAAATTATTTGTCAGTCCGTATACGGTGTTTCAACGGGGCGATGGCCGGGGGGCCGACGCTGAATTCCCCGAGGCCGAGTGCCACGAGGCGCTGCGTGGCGCGCGGGTCGGCGGCCAGTTCGCCGCACATCCCGGCTTCGATACCCGCCCGGTGCGCGGCGTCGAGTACCATGCCGATGCTGCGTTGCACGGCCGGGTCGAATGCGTCGCAAAGGTAGGCTACGCGGGGATTTCCGCGGTCGGCAGCCATCACGTACTGCGTCAGGTCGTTGGTGCCGATGCTGAAAAACCGCGCCCGGGCAGCCAGTTCGTCGGCGATGAATACGGCGGCCGGGGTCTCGATCATCACCCCCAGCGCTATGTCGCGGTCGTAGGCAACCCCTTCTGCGTCGAGTTCCGCCATGCAGGTCTCGACAACCGCTTTGGCGGCGCGGAACTCCCCGACCGAAGCTATCATCGGGAACATCACCCGCACGTTGCCGAATGCGCTCGCGCGCAGCAATGCCCGCAGCTGGGTGCGGAACAGCTCCGGCATGGCCAGCGAAACCCGGATCGCACGCCATCCCAGAAACGGGTTTTCCTCCGGCTCGAAGTGCATGTAGGGCAATTCTTTATCCCCGCCTATATCAAGTGTCCGTACAGTCAGCGGACGTGCCCCGCAAAGCTCCGCCGCGGCACGGTATGCCGCAAACTGCGTCTCTTCGTCGGGAAGCGCCGGGCCCTGCATGTAGAGGAACTCGCTCCGGAAAAGTCCGATGCCCTCGGCGCCTGCATCGAGCGCGCGTCGCACTTCGTCGACGTTCGCGGCATTGCCCAGCACCGTGATCCGCCGCCCGGCGGGCGCCTGTGCATCCGCCGCGCAGCGGAACGCATCCTGGCGCAGCGATTCGAGCCGCGCGGCGTATTTGCGTCCGGTAGCCGGATCGGGGTCGACGATCAGTTCGCCCCGCTCCCCGTCGATTATCAGCCGGTCGCCGGTTCTGACCTGCCGCATGCACCCGGCAACGCCGACCAGCGCCGCGATGCCCTTGTTCCGGGCGATGATCGCGACATGGCTCGTCACGCTTCCGTGCGCCGTCACCAATCCGGCGACCCTGCTGAAATCCATCTGTGCCGTATCCGAAGGCGCCAGCTCGTCGGCCACCACGATCGTCCCGGGAGCCAGCCCGGCAAAGGGATCGTGGGCGGTTTCGCCCGACAGGATGCGGCCGATACGCGCACATACGTCCCGCACATCGTCGGTACGTCCGCGCAGGTAGTCGTCGTCGAGCGCCGCGAACATGCCGCACACCTCTTCGCAGGCTTCTCCGAGCGCCTGCTCGGCGGACAGGTGCTTTTCCGCAATCCTCCCCTCGACCAGCCCGGCGAGCATCGGGTCGCCGGCCATCTCCAGATGGGCGGCGAAAACAGCCTCCCCTTCCGCCAGTGCGGACAGCTCCGCCTTCGCACGCTCCAGCGCCGCATGGAACCGCCCGGCCTCGGCCACGGGGTCGCCTGCCGCGGCCGTAGCAGCGGCGGATGCGCGGCGTTGCAGCACGAACGCCGTCCCGACGGCGATCCCCGCCGTCGGGATTCCTCGGATCGTGAACATCATTCGCGGATGCCGGCGATGAAATCCGTTACGGCCCGCACGGCGGCGGCTTCGTCGCCGCCCTCGGCGCAGACTTCCACTTCGGTGCCGTGTTTGAGCCCCAATGCCAGGAGCGAAAGAATGCTCACGGCACTGGCCTCCCGGGCTGCGGTGCGCAGGGTGATCCTGGCGGGCGCAAGCCCCCTGATTAACTTTACAAGTTCGCCCGCAGGCCGCGCATGCATGCCGTTCGGGGCGGTGATCGTTACTTTTCCGGTTGTCATATAGGTAGTTATTTCAGTGCTTCGTATATCACCTGCGGATCGCCTTCGGTCGTCAGCCTCCGCAACAGTTCTTCGTCCCCGAATACCTCGCCCAGCCGGGCCAGGATATCCAGATGGGCGTCCCCCACGCCGGCAATGCCCACTACGAGGTATGCCTTTTCGTCGCCGAACGCAACCCCGCCGGGGTATTGCAGCACCACGATGCCCGAGTGCAGGACGCACTTCTTGGCGTCGGACGTGCCGTGCGGAATGGCGATGCCCATGCCCATATAGGTCGTTGCGAGTTCCTCGCGGCGCAGCATGGCATCCGCATATCCGGGTTCGACATATCCGCCCGCTGCGAGCAGTTCCCCGGCCCGCCGGATCGAGGCTTCCTTGGGTTCGGTGGAAAGTCCCGTCCGGATATTCCCGGGGCGCAAGACCTCGCCGGGAGACCGCCCCGCAGCATCGTCCGGCTGCGGGGAGGCCATGCGATCCGGGGCATCGCCCGCCCTTCGCAGGCCGGCGTCGGAGGGCTGTGCGTCCGCACCGTCCTGTTGCGCCAACCGGGCGAACAGGACGTCGAGGGCCGGGTCTGCCAGGAAATTGTCGATCACGACCAGCGCGGCTCCATGTGCCGATCCGGCGATCCGCCCGGCCAGCACGGACTGGCAGACAACGACGTCGGCATCGGCGGGAATGCCGTCCGCGGCACAGTTGCCGACCGCCGTGCCGATGCCCGCATCGGAGAGCCTTTTTCGAAACCGCGTGGCACCCAGCGCACTCGACCCCATGCCCGCATCGCAGGCGAAAACCACCTTGCGGATATGTGCCGGGAAGTGCAGCGCGGCCTTTACGGCGGGTGCCCCGCTCTGCGCGGCGGGGATTGCGCCTGTCGGCATATCCTCCGCAGCGGCGGCACGCCGGACGAAGGGCGCCGCCATGAGCAGCGACACCGCCGTGGAGATCAGCACCCCGGCCAGCACGACGAGGGTCTGGCCTTTGGGAGCCATGGCCAGCACCGAAATGATGCTGCCGGGCGAAGCCGGCGCCACCAGTCCGGCCCCGGCAAGCGAAAAGAACAGCAGCCCGGCGGCACTGCCCGCAACAGGGGCGAGGATCAGCGCCGGGCGCGCCAGGATATAGGGAAAATAGATTTCGTGGATACCGCCGAAGAACTGGATGATTACGGCGCCGGGTGCCGACTGGCGCATATTGCCGCGGCCGAAAAAACAGCAGGCCAGCAGTACGCCCAGCCCGGGCCCGGGATTCGTTTCCAGCAGGAACATGATCGACTGCCCGGTTTCGCGGGCCTGCTCGATGCCGATCGGCGAGAAGATGCCGTGGTTCAGGGCATTATTGAGGAACAGCACCTTGGACGGCTCGACCAGAAGCGACACGAGCGGCAGCAGTCCGTGGCGGATCACGACCTCCACGCCGTTGCTGACCAGCAGCGTCAGCCCCGTCACCGCACCGCCGATGACCCAATAGCCCAGTATGGCCAGCAGCATACCGAGGATGCCTATCGAGAAATTGCTCACGAGCATCTCGAAGCCCGCCTTTATGCGTCCCTGCGTAAGTTTGTCGAACCACCGGATCGTATACCCGCCCAGCGGGCCCATGACCATGGCTCCGATGAACATCGGGATGTCGCTGCCGACGATGACGCCCATGGCGGCGATGGCCCCGATTACGCCACCCCGTTCGCCGGCGACGTTGCGCCCGGCCGTATAGGCGATCAGCAACGGCAGCAGGTAGGTCAGCATCGGGTCGACCAGGCGTGCCATCTGAGCGTTGGGCCACCATCCCGAGGGGATGAAGAGCGCCGTGACGAATCCCCACGCGATGAATGCGCCGATATTGGGCATGACCATGCCGCTCAGGGCCCTGCCGAATTTCTGTATTTGTTGTCGCATAGCTTTCTTTCTTGTATATAATACAAGGAAAGCGCGCGAATCACCTATTCCGCAGGCAAAGAATCGCCCTGTTTTTTTCGGGCGGCGGCGGATTTCGCCGTTTTTTGTCGCGGGCGGGGCTTCCGGCCACGGCACCGAACCGGGGACACGACCGCTGCAGGGATGGAAATTGCCGTCCCGTCCCGCCGGGAACCGGGATTTCGGGATCCCTTGCGAATTTCCGCAGGATGCCGGGGAGCTGTTTTTCATGCCCCTCTTCCCCCGGCCGTGCGGTCGCCGACGGCGAAACGGTTGGAAGCCGTCCCGCCCTGACGACCCCTCCGGCGGATGGCGCCCGCCATACATGCGATTCCCTGCGAAGTGCCGCGCCGGAGGCTCCCGCCGACAAAAAACCGCCTCCCCCGATCCGGGAAGGCGGTTGCGTTATTGCACGGGCAGGTCACATCATCTCTTCGTGGGCGAACTGCACGGCACGGTTCAGGATCGCGATGAACGGCTGCGTGCGGCGGAACTCCGCGAGGGTTCGCTCCAGCAGGTCGTCCGAGAGCAGGAACTCCTCGGTGATCCGCTTGGCGATATAGAAATCCTTGAGCTTCAGCATCTCGGCATACTCGCTGTCGGCAGGGAATCCCGTAGGAACCCGCTTGAGCTTGTTCTCTTCGACGATGCCGAACCCCTTGGCCTTGCGGATGGCCGCCGCGATTTCCGCACCGTTGTCGAGGATCTCCTCGCGCACGCTGCGCAGCACGACCGGCTCGGGGCAGTAGAGCCCCGCCGAAAGCAGGTTGCTCCACACCAGGCTGTCGCAGCAGGGTTCGATGTGGAAATAGTAGCCTGCAAACCCCGACTTCTTGCCCTTGGGCGCGATATACGCACCTATATATGTTTTATAGGGCGACTTGTCGGGACTGAACCGCGTGTCGCGGGCGATGCGGTAGGTGCAGTCCTGCACCCTGAGGCCGCGCACCGTAGGGTCGAACTCGGCGATCCCGGCGATGAGCTGCTCCGTGAAAGCCGCGAAGCGTCCCTTCACGTGCGCCCATTCGGTGCGGTGGGCGTCGAACCATGCACGGTCGTTGTTGTCGTGCAGGCGGCGGAAAAAGTCGATGACCTCTTTCATCCTACCGGAATTTTACCACGCGAAAAGCGGATAGCCGGCCATCAGGGCGTTCACGTCCTTGCGTACGGCGGCGATATTGGCCTCGTTCTCGGGGTCGTGCAGCACCCGGTCGATCAGGCCGACGATGTAGTCCATCCTGTCCTCCTTCAGGCCGCGGGTGGTGATGGCCGGCGTCCCGAAGCGCAGCCCCGAAGTCTGGAACGGCGAGCGGCTGTCGAACGGCACCATGTTCTTGTTGGTGGTGATGTCGGCCGCCACGAGGCACTTCTCGGCCAGCTTGCCCGTCAGCTCGGGGAACTTCGTGCGCAGATCGACCAGCATCAGGTGGTTGTCCGTGCCGCCCGAAACGATCTTGTAACCGCGTTTAACGAACGCTTCGGCCATCGCCCTGGCGTTCTTCTGCACCTGCGCCTGGTACTCCTTGTACGAGGGCTCGAGCGCCTCGCCGAACGCCACGGCCTTGGCGGCGATGACGTGTTCGAGCGGCCCGCCCTGGATGCCGGGGAATACGGCCGAATTGAGGATTTGCGACATCATCTTCACGGCACCCTTGGGCGTGGTGAGCCCCCAGGGGTTCTCGAAATCCTTGCCCATCAGGATAATACCGCCGCGCGGGCCGCGCAGGGTCTTGTGCGTCGTCGAGGTGACGATATGCGCGTATTTCACGGGGTTGTCCAGCAGCCCGGCGGCGATCAGGCCGGCCGTGTGCGCCATGTCCACGAGCAGCAACGCCCCCACCTTGTCTGCGATGGCGCGCATACGTTTGTAATCCCATTCGCGCGAATAGGCCGAGGCGCCTCCGACGATCACCTTGGGCTTGCACTCCAGCGCCTTGCGTTCCATGGCGTCGTAGTCGATGACACCCGTGGCCTCGTCCAACTGGTAACCCACGGCGTTGAAATACTTGCCCGACATGTTGACCGGCGAACCGTGCGAAAGGTGGCCTCCGTGCGCCAGGTCGAGCCCCATGAAGGTATCGCCCGGCTGCATGCAGGCGAAGAATACCGCCATGTTGGCCTGTGCGCCCGAGTGGGGCTGCACGTTGGCGTATTCGGCGCCGTAGAGGCGGCAGATGCGTTCGATGGCGAGTGTCTCGACCTTGTCCACGACCTCGCAGCCGCCGTAATAGCGGGCCCCGGGATAGCCCTCGGCATATTTGTTGGTCAGCACGGAGCCCATGGCTTCCATGACCTGGTCGCTGACGAAATTCTCCGAGGCGATCAATTCGATGCCATGCATCTGACGGCTGCGCTCGGCGGCGATCAGATCGAAAATCTGGGTGTCTCTTTTCATATCGTTAAGGGTTTTACGAAATTCCGTTTACGGACGGTAAAGTTAGTAATATTTGGCGAAAATCCGGCGGCGGCGGGACGTTTCAAAATATTTTTCTTAACTTTGTTCGTCTTTTGGACGAAAAAAGGAAAAACAGAATATTTTACCGAAACTCTTAATACGTTGAAAGTTATGAAATTACTCGAAGGAAAAGTGGCTGTCGTAACGGGTGCAGCCCGCGGCATCGGCAAAGCCATCGCACTTGAATTCGCCAAGGAAGGCGCCGATGTGGCGTTCACCGACCTGGCGATCGACGAGAACGGCAAGGCCACCGAGGCCGAGATCGCAGCGCTGGGCGTCAAGGCCAAAGGCTATGCCTCGAATGCGGCGAATTTCGAAGAGACGCATGAGGTCATCGACCGGATCGTGAAGGACTTCGGCCGCATAGACATCCTGGTGAACAACGCCGGCATCACCAAGGACGGCCTGATGATGCGCATGTCCGAGGCGCAGTGGGACGCCGTGCTGACCGTAAACCTCAAGTCGGCGTTCAACTTCATCCATGCCGTGACGCCCATTATGGCCCGCCAGAAGAGCGGTTCGATCATCAACATGTCGTCGGTGGTGGGCGTCAGCGGCAACGCGGGCCAGTGCAACTATTCAGCCTCGAAGGCCGGCATGATCGGCCTGGCCAAGTCGATCGCCAAGGAGATGGGCCCTCGCGGCATCCGCGCCAACGCCATCGCCCCGGGCTTCATCATGACCGAGATGACCGACAAGCTGCCCGACGAGGTGAAAGAAGGCTGGTACAAGCAGATCCCGCTCCGCCGCGGCGGCACGCCCGAGGATGTGGCGAAAGTCGCGCTGTTCCTCGCGTCGGATCTCTCGTCGTATGTCAGCGGGCAGGTCATCCACTGCTGCGGCGCGATGAACTGCTAAAAGGCGGTACAGGCCATAGAAATACGTAAAACCATGCCGCAAGGCATCGGACGCGAATCGAAGCATCCGTCCCGAACAGGTTCGGGCGGGTGCTTTTTTACGGCCATACCCCCGCAGGGAACTTATCGTATTGCCGCTGTCCCGCAGCCGGCCGCGGAGCGTCACGCAACGGAGCGCATGCAATTGCACCATGCCGCGGCGGTCACGCAGCGGGAAGCGGACGTAATTGCCTCCCCCGCCCCAAGATGCCCGCCGCACAACGGCAATCGTCCGGCATGCAAAATTCCGCCGGCCGCACGACAAACTGCAATGGGAATCGCTATCTTTGCGGAAAATTTCCGCCATGAAACATATCGTAGACATCGAAACATGGGAGCGGCGCGACAATTACGCCTTCTTCCGCAATTTCCTCAATTCCTGGATTTCGGTAGCGACCGAGGTCGACTGCACCGAAGCCCGCGCGGCGGCGAAGGCCACCGGGCGTTCGTTCTTCCTCTACTACCTCTATGCCGTCCTGCGTTCGGTAAACGAGATCGAAGAGTTTCGCTACCGCACCGACAGCAGCGGCAACGTGGTTTACCACGACAGGGTGGACGTCATCACGCCGATTGCCGTCCCGGGACGCACGTTCTACACCGTCCGCATCCCCTACCACGCCGAGTTCGACAGGTTCTATGCCCGGGCGCGCGCCATCGTCACCGGCATTCCTTCCGACGGGGATCCTTACGGGGAGGAAAAAGTGTTGCAGGCACAGGGCGACTACGATGTCTTCCTCCTGAGCGCCACGCCGAAACTCTATTTCACCTCGGTCACCTATGCCCAGGGAGCACCCGGCCAGCCCACCGAATACCCGTTGATGAACGCCGGCAAGGCGGTCGCACGCGAAGGCCGGCTCGTGATGCCCCTCTCGATCTTCGTCAACCACGCTTTCGTCGACGGGGAGCATATTTCGCGCTTCTTCGAACTGGTGGCAGCCCACCTGAAACGGATTTCGTGCTGACGGAACGTGCGCAGGCAGCGCCCCGGAATGGAAGTTGCATCTTTTTTGCTATATTTGCCGTATGAAACGTCTGACAACCACCCTGGCACTCCTTGCCGCCGCGCTGTATGCTTCGGCGCAGGAGGCTACGCTCCCGACACCCGACGCCAAGGCGCTCGGCATGGGCGGCGTAGCCATGACGACCCTGTCGGGTTCGCACGCCATCTATAATAATTCGGCGACGGCCATCTTTTCGCAGATGCCCTCGCAGGTCTCCTCGTCCTACTACGGGCAGGGCGAGTTCGACTACTATGCCGTGACCGGGTTCTGCCGGTTCGACAACGTCAACATGGCACAAATCGGCTGGCGGCAGTACCTGCGCGAACGGGGCAACAACGACATGGCCGTCGACCTGGGCTATTCGCGCCGCCTGGGCGAGAGGTGGGCCGTCGGCATCGTGGGGCGCTACATGCACCTCAAACGCCACGACGACACGGCCGACGCACTGGCCGTCGACCTGAGCGTTGCGTGGTCGCAGCCGCTGGAGAACGTCGGCAGCTACTCTACGCTGCGCGTCGGCGGCAAGCTGGGCAACCTGGGCGGTTACCTCGGGAAAACGGACTATACGCTGCCGATGGATCTCACGGCGGGCGTGGCGCTGGATACGTTCCTCACCGATGCCCACGAAATAACCGTCGGGGCGGACTGGGGCTACTATTTCTCCCCGGCGCGGGTGCGCGGGTTCCAGATGTCGGTGGGCGCCGAATACAACCTCATGCAGCTCATCCAGCTGCGGGCGGGCTACCACTACGGCGAACGGCGGAATTACTACCCCACCTACGGGTCGGTCGGCGCCGGCGTGCGGTTCCTGCACCTGCGCCTCGATTTCGCCTACCTGATCGCACGCAAGGAGACGCTGCTGCACAATACGTACAGCATCAGCTTCGGACTCGATTTCTAAGGGATTTCCGGAACATGAAAACACCGGCCCGGGTACTTCCGGGCCGGTGTTTCGCATTGCGTGCCGCGGTGCCGGCAGGGTTTTCCGACAAATGACACCTGCACCCGTCCGCCCGGTATTCCGGCAGCCTATTTCCCGAGGTGCGCGAGGATTCCCTCGCAGCCGTCTTCCAGCATGTCGAGCACCAGCTCGAAGCCCTCGGCACCTTCGTAATAGGGATCGGGAACATGATCCCAGCCGGGATGGCGGCTGAAAAACTCCCGCATACGGAAGATCCTGGCGGCATCCGCACGCGACGGCGCCAGCCGGTGCACGTGCTCGTAGTTCCGGTCGTCCATCACCACGATCATGTCGAATTTCCCGAAGTCCTCCTCGCGGATCTGCCGGGCACGGTGCGTCAGGTCATAGCCGCGGCGCGACGCCGCCCGCCGCATGCGCGCATCGGGCAGTTCGCCCGTGTGCCCGGCATACGTCCCGGCCGAGTCGACCGCAATCTCCGCCCCGAGCCCGCGTTCGCGGACTATGTGCCGCATGATTCCGTCGGCAGCCGGGGAACGGCAGATATTCCCCAGACAAACGAAAAGTATCTTTGTTTCCATGGGGACAAAGATAGTGCAAGGCGCGAGGAGTGCCAAATTTATCGGGTCGTGCCGTGCCGCCGCCCGTCCAAAAAACGAAGAGCCCCCCCCCGGGAAGCCCGAATGTGTTCGCCTCTCCCAGAAGCCGAAGAGCGTGCAACCCCCGGAAGCCCGGACTTATTCCATGCCGCGCCACAACCCGTCCAGGCCCTGCGGAAAAGGCGCAGGCGGGTGCAGCCGCGGTAATTTTACCCGCCGGGACGTAGCCGCACGGCTGCCGGCCGGGGGGGGGCGGTAACCGTCCCGAGGCGGATGGGGATTAGGCCGTTTCAGGGAAATTGGCTATATTGGGCGGCGGGGCCTGTGCGGGCATCCCGCGGGAATGACAGCTCCAACACGGCATACATCCTAAATTTAATTTTATGAACGGGCACACGAACCACACCCCTTGCGGCGGGGATCCCGAAGCCGCAATCATCGCATTGGAAAGGCGGGCACTGGAGCGGTGGAACCAGGGCGACCCCGACGGGTTCCTGGAACTCACGTCCGGCGACGTAGTCTATTTCGACCCGGCTCTCGGACGCAAACTCATCGGCAAAAAAGCCCTCGGAGAGTACTACGGCACAGTCAGGGGCAAGATCCGGATCGACACGTACCGGATGATCGGCCCCGTCGTGCGATTGTCGCCGGGCGCTGCCGTCCTGGCATACGATTACGAGGCCCTCAGGGACGGGCAGGTGTTCAGGATGCACTGCACGGAAGTTTACACGGCCGCAACGTCCGGCGGTTGGGAGATCATCCATACGCACTGGTCTTTCGCCCGGCAGGACGATTGAGGCGGTGCGGCGTGGCCGGATATTCGCCTCACCGGGGTTTGGAATGCAAATTGCACGGCACGGGGCATGGAAAAAAGAATCGGTGAACGGATCGCACAATGCAGGCACATGGATTGGGCCGTATTGTACATGCGCCTGTTCGCGGGAGGCATGATGTTCTTCCACAACATAGGCAAAATACAGGATTACAACGAGATCGTCGACTCGTATCCCTCTTTCGCATTCGCCGGCAGCCCGGCCGTGTTCGTCATCGTCTCGCTCGTCGAGGTGGTGCTCGCCACCCTGATAATCATGGGCCTGTGGGTGCGGGCATCGGCCATCGTCATGGCCGCGGGAATCCTCGGGGTGCTGCTCTGGGGCGCCCCGGGCTTCGGGACGCTGGCATTCACCTGGCTGGGGGTCTATGTTTTTCTGGCCATGTCCGGCGGCGGGCTGTACGCATTCGACACGGCCCTTTTCCCTGCGAAACGAAAAAATTGAACGAAGAGAACAATATTATATGGCCTGCCGGTCGGTATGTTAGCGGAAATGTTGTAACTTTGTCCCGATTTGTTTTCATTTAAAACCAAAAAACAGAATATAATGAAGATGAAAGTAATCGCGATGCTGGCGGCCCTCTCGCTCACGGCATCCGCAGCCATGGCCCAGGGGCTGCCGCGCAAAGTGAACAATGTCGAAGTGCTCGACCTCGACGGCAAACCGACCAAATTGCCGTACTGGGGAGAGAAGAACCTGATGATATTCTATGTAGATCCCGACCGCCACAAGCAGAACAACGACTTCACGGTCGAGCTGGAGGAGAACCACCGTGCACAGGGGGACAACATCTACGGCTTCGGGGTGATGAACCTCAAGGACGCCCCGATGGTTCCCAACGGCATGGCCCGCAACATGGCCAAGAAGCGCACGGCCAAGAACGGCGCGCTGGTACTGGCCGACCAGGATCGCATCCTGAGCACGGCATGGGAGCTGGGCGACTGCAACAACCAGTTCGTGCTGATGATCGTATCGAAGGAAGGCGAGCTGGTATTCCTGCGCAAGGGCGTGCTCTCGGAGCAGGACAAGGCCGATTTCTACGAAACAATCGAGAAGTACAAATAGCCGGATGCTGCGCAGGATAGCCGTTGTATGCTTCACCCTGGGCTGCGCCCTGCACGGACGGGCACAGGAGCAGGAGGTATACATCAACGGCAGCGATACGCTGCACTATACATACACCCCGCTTCCGGAGGAAGAGGAACCGCAGGCCGAAAAACGCCCGCCGTTCCTGCGCCGCGTCGTAAAATATTTCGAAGGTTCGACCACCGACCGCACGTTCGAAAAGAAGATCGACTTCACCTTCGCGGGGGGCCCGAGCTACTCGAAGAATACGAGCCTCGGCATCGGGCTGCTGGCCGCGGGCCTCTACCGCATCGACCGTACGGACTCGGTGACGGCGCCCTCGGACATCTCGATCTTCGCCAATGTCTCGATCTCGGGGTTCTATGCTCTGGGGGTCACGGGCAACAACATCTTCGCCCGCAACAGCAAACGCATCGACTACACGGTAATGTTCGCCTCGGCGCCCCGCGACATGTGGGGCATCGGCTACCACGACGGGCGGTATAACGAAGAGGGGTCGTACAACGAAAAACGCTACCTCGTGAAGGGGCGCTACCTGCACCGCGTGCTGCCCAACACCTATGTGGGCGGCATCCTGAGCTTCGAGCACACGCAGGGCAAGAAATTCGACGCCCGCAGCGAGCGTTACCTGTCGCAGTACGGACAGAAGACGCACTACACGGCCACCGGCATCGGGGCCATCCTCGAGTACGACTCGCGCGACTTCATCCCCAACCCGTACCGGGGCATCTATGTCAGCCTGGAGGAGACCTTCTTCGCCAAGGGGCTGGGCAACTGCGGCAAGTCGCTGTGGCGCACGACCTTCACGGCCGACTGGTACCGTCAGGTATGGAAAGGGGGACTGATCGCCACCGACCTCTACGCGGAGTTCAACTCCGAAGGCACCCCGTGGCCGATGCTGGCCCGCATGGGCGGTTCGCAGCGCATGCGCGGCTACTACCAGGGGCGCTATACGGACAACGACATGATTACCTTCCAGGTAGAGTTGCGCCAGCGCATCTGGCGGCGTATCGGCTGCACGGTATGGGGCGGTGCCGGCAACGTATTCGAGAGCCTCGACCGGTTCGACTGGTCGGAAACGCTTCCCAACTATGGCGTCGGCCTGAGGTGGGAGCTGAAAAAACGGGTCAATGTGCGGCTCGATTACGGCTTCGGCAAGAAAACCAGCGGGTTCCTGCTGAGCCTGAACGAAGCTTTTTAGGTTAGTAAAGATATGAATGCTGATCCGAATAAAAATAACAGGCGACGGACGGTCAAAACCCGCAGCCGTTTCACCACGCTGCTGACCGTCTATTTCTTTGTCGCGCTGATTATCCCCAACTGCGTGCTGGCCAACACCGAACCCTACTCCGTATGGACGGTCGAGGCGCTGATACTGATGCCGTTGGGATTTTATATGATGTGGAGCGTGGCACTGCGCCGTTCGGGCATAATGATCTGGCTGGCGTTCCCGTTCATTTTCCTGTGCGCGTTCCAGATCGTGCTGCTGTACCTTTTCGGCAACTCGATCATCGCCACGGACATGTTCACCAACCTGGTGACGACCAACCCGGGCGAGGCGGGCGAGCTGCTGAGCAACATCTACCCCTCCGTGATCCTGGTCTGCGTGATGTACCTGCCGCTGCTGTGGTTCGCCGCGCGCGAAATCGGGCACAAACGGCAGATATCGCGCACCACGCGCATGAACGTCGGGCTGACCGGGGCGGTGCTCATGGCGCTGGGCATGCTGGCGCTGTGGCCGGCCTACCGCGTGAGCGAAGACCGGCACGTGCTGCGGGACGAGATCTTTCCGCTCAACGTGCTCTACAACGTACACCTGAGCGCCACGGAATTCTGCAAGGCCTACAATTTCGAGGAGACCTCGGAGGATTTCACCTACGGTGCGTCGCGCACGGCCCAGGCGCCGGGGCGCGAGATATACGTCTACGTCATCGGCGAAGCCTCGCGTGCGATGAACTGGCAGTTGTACGGTTACGACCGCGAGACGAATCCCCGCCTTTCGCAGGTCGATGACCTGATCGTTTTCCGCGACATGCTCACGCAGAGCAACACCACGCACAAGAGCGTGCCGCTGATCCTCTCGTCCGTTGCGACCGACGAGCACCCCGAACTCTACCGCCGCAAGGGGCTCCCGGCGCTGTTCAACGAAGCCGGTTTCGAGACCTGGTTCATCTCCAATCAGTCGCCGCAGGGCGCCATGATCGACAAACTCGCCCGCGACGCCGACCACCTGATCTATATCCGCTCGCCGCGCCACGACATGCAGCTGCTGGACGAGGTGCGCCGCGCCGTGGAAAGCAACAAGGCGCAGAAGATGCTCTTCATACTCCACTGCTACGGCTCGCACTTCAGCTACCACCAGCGTTACCCGCGCGAGTTCGCGCATTTCCGCCCCGACGACGACGTGGCGATCTCGCGGGAACACGTGCAGACGCTCCGCAACGCCTACGACAATTCGATCCTCTACACGGATTTCTTCCTCTCGGAAACGATCCAGTACCTGCGCGGACTGCGCGGGACTTCGTCGGCGCTGCTCTACTGCGCCGACCACGGCGAGGACATCCTCGACGACAGGCGCGAACGCTTCCTGCACGCTTCGCCCACGACGACGGCCTACCAGCTCTACGTCGCTTCGCTGGCGTGGTTCTCCGACGCTTACCGGCAGAATTTCCCCGACAAGGCCGCTGCCGCCGAGGCAAACGCCACGGTACCCGCCACGACCCACGCGCTGTTCCACACCATGGCCGACATGGCTTCGATCCGGGGGAATTACATCGACACGGGCGTGTCGCTGGTCAACGCGGGCTACGACCGCACCCGGCCGCGCCGTTATCTGAACGACCACAACGAGGCCGTACCCTTCCGCAAGACGGGTCTCGCCGGGGAGGACATGGAGGTATTCCGCAAATTCGGCATCGAGCCCTGACCTGCACCCGTGCCCGCCCGGCTTGCCGCGGGAGCACCCCGCATGCGGCACGAAAACAACAAAGGCTGCCCGCAAGGACAGCCTTTGTTGCGTCTTTGTAGTCGGCGATTATTTCGCAGCCTCTACGGAAACCTTGCGGAATTCCTTCATCAGCTTCGAAATCTCCAGTGCTGATTTGCGGGCACGCGTACCGGCGGCCTTGTTGCCTTTCTCTACCTGTGCTGCTGCATTTGCTGCGAATACCTCGTACTCGGCATTGATCTTTGCTACTAATTCTTTCATAACTTTTATATTAATTTGGGTTTGTTATCAACGCAAAGATATAAAAATTATCTAAACATCATCATTTGCAGTTAAAAAAATCAGCTTTTTTTAGCATATAATCCCCTTTTTAACTAGCTGTCACCCTGTTCACGGTACGTTTTTTGCCCCTGCAAGGGTGTAAAACATCCCGGTATGAACAGACTTTTCCTTATCACGGGGCTGCTCGCCGTACTCCTCGCGGGGTGCCGCAGGCACAAGCCCGAAACCGCCATGCCCCCGCTCAGGGTCGGCGTGGCCGAAGCCGTCACGGACAGCGTTCCCAACCGCATGGAGTTCATCGGTTACCTGGCGAGCAATTTCGATGCGGTGATCCAGCCGCGCGTGAACGGCTACCTGCTTACGAAGCAGTTTGCCAACGGTATGCCCGTGAAGCGCGGGCAGCTGTTGTTCACAATCGACCCCGACCAGCTTTCGACCTCGATGCTCGCAGCCGAGGCCGCCCTGCAATCGGCCCGGGCGCAGGCGATCGAAGCCCGCAACAACTACGACCGCGCCGTGCCGCTGGCCAGGATCAACGCCATCAGCCAGTCGCAGTTGGACCAGTATACGGCCCAGTACAAAGCCGCCGAAGCCACCGTCCGCTCGGCCGAGCAGACCCTCAGCAGCGCCCGCATGAACGTCGGCTATACGGAGCTTCGCTCGCCCATCGACGGTATCATCTCCAACACCTCGGCACACGTGGGCGACTACGTGGGCCCGGGCACGCAGTTCGGGGTGCTGACGACCATTTCGAACATCGACACGCTGACCGTCGACGTGGCGATCCCGATGGCGCAATACCTGCGCTCGGCGGGGCCGCGCACCTCGATCTTCGACAATGCGGGACTGCTCACCGACATTCGCCTGATGCTGGCCGACGGCACGGAATACCCCTATGAGGGGCTTTACGACTATACGCGCAAGGACGTGTCGAGCACGACCGGGACGCTCGTGCTGGTAGTGATGTTCCCCAACCCCGACCGTTCGCTCAAACCCGGGCAGTTCGCCCGTGTGGAGGCCAGCGTCGGCCCCGTACGGCCGCGCGTGGTCGTGCCGCAGGCGTGCGTGAGCCAGGCGCAGGGCGTCAATTCGGTCTGGGTGGTACGCCCCGACAGCACGGCCATGTACCGCCGGGTGATCCCGGGCGACACGTACGGGTCGATGTGGTGCATCGACGAAGGGCTCATCGACGGGGAACTGGTGGTAACGGCCGGGCAGCAGAAACTGCACAACGGCATGAAGGTCATCCCCGAAAAAAAGTGACGCCATGGAGAAATTTTTCGTTTCGCGCCCGATCTTCGCCCTGTCGCTGGCCATCGTCATCGTCATCGTGGGGCTGATTTCGATCCTGAACCTGCCGATCGAACAATACCCCGACATCACGCCGCCCGTGGTCGAGGTCTCGGCCACGTACGACGGCGCCGATGCCGAGACGGTCAACAACGCCGTGGCGACGCCCGTGGCGCAGAGCGTCATGGGCGTGAGCGACATGCTCTACTTGCAGACCACCAGCGCCAACGACGGTTCGATGGTCATGCAGGTGACCTTCGACATAGGCTCCGACCCCGACCTGGACGCCATCTTCACGCAGAACAACGTCTCTTCGGCCACCGCACAGCTCCCGGCGACGGTCACCAAGCAGGGCGTCACCACGCGCAAGACCATGACCGGCTTCCTGCTGGTCTTCTCGCTGCACAGCGATGGACGCTATGACGCCGAGTTCCTCTCCAACTACGCTTACATCAACCTCCAGAACGAGCTGCTCAAGATCGACGGCGTAGGCAAAGTGTCGATCATGGGCGCCGGCGAGTACGCCATGCGCGTATGGCTCAAGCCCGACGTGCTGAAATACTACGGCATCCCGGTTTCGGCCGTCACCGCGGCCATCGAGAACCAGGGAGGCATCTACCCCGCCGGGCAGTTCGGGGCCGAACCCGCGCCCGACGGCACCACCTATACTTATACGGTGACCATGCCGCCGCAGATCACCACCCCCGCGCAGTTCGGCGACATCGTGGTCGTCACGACTTCGGAAGGCCAGCAGATCCGGCTGTGCGATGTGGCCGAGGTTTCGCTCGGCAGCCAGAGCTACGGCGTGAGCTCGCTCTTCGAGGGCAAGCCCACGGCCATGATCGTCGTCTACCAGCAGCCCGGCAGCAACGCCGTGGAGGTGGGCAAGAAGGTCAGGGCGGCGATGGCACGGCTCGAAAAACGCATGCCCGACGGCATTGCGGCCACCACGATCGTCGACACCACGACCAGCATCGACGCCGGTATCCGGGACATATTCCACACGCTGGTGATCGCCCTCATCCTGGTGATCTTCATCATCTACCTCTTCATCCAGGACTGGCGGGCGACCGTCATCCCGCTCGTGGCTATCCCCGTCTCGCTCATCGGGGCCTTCGCGCTCTTCCCGCTGCTGGGCTTCTCGGTCAACATCATCTCGCTGCTGGGGCTGGTGCTGGCCATCGGCCTGGTGGTCGACGACGCCATCGTGGTCGTCGAGGCCGCGCAGGTCAATATCGCCGCCGGCATGCGGCCCCGCGCCGCGGCGCTCGAAGCCATGAAAAACGTCGCCTCGCCCATCGTCGCCACGACGGTCGTGCTGCTGGCCGTATTCGTCCCCGTGTCGTTCACGGGCGGCATCACGGGGCGGCTGTTCCAGCAGTTCTCCATCACGATCGCCGTCTCGGTGGTGATCTCGGCATTCAACGCCCTGACGCTCTCCCCGGCGCTTTGCGCCCTGCTGCTGCGCCGCCGCGAACCGCCGCAGAAAGGCTTTTTCGCCGCCTTCAACCGCTCCTTCTCCCGCAACATGGATCGCTATACGGCCTTTACGCCGACGCTTATCCGCCACGTGACGCGCACGGGCGTATTCATCGCCGTGGTACTCGCGGTCATCTTCGTCGTATGGCGCAAGCTGCCCGCGGGGTTCCTCCCCGAGGAAGACCAGGGCTACGTCATGGTGATGGTCTCCACGCCCGAAGCCTCGGCGCTTCCCGTCACACAGGCCGCCATGGAAGAGGCCGACGCCGTGATCCGCATCCTGCCCGAAGTGGCCTCGACCTCGTTCGCCGCGGGTTTCAACATGATGGCGGGCATCGCCTCGACCGACAGCGGCATCATCTTCGTCTCGCTGGTCGACTTCGCCGACCGCAAACTCTCGGCCATGGAAATCGCACAGAAACTCACCGACGAGTTGTACGTCGCCGTGCCGGGAGCCGAGTGCTATGCCTTCATCCCGCCCTCGATCCCCGGGCTGGGCATCACCTCGGGCGTATCGGTCGAGGTGCAGGATCTCGAAGGGCGCGGCACGGCCTACCTGCTCGCCCAGGCCGGACGGCTGATGGATTCGTTGCGCAAACAGCCCTCGATCGCCTCGGTGACCACGCAGTTCAACGCCGGGGTGCCCCAGCGCCGCCTGCGCATCGACAAGGAGCAGGCGCTCGCCGCAGGCGTCGACCTGGGCGTGCTGTACGGCGACCTGACGACCCTGCTGGGAGGCGCCTACATCAACAACTTCTCGCGTTTCGGCAAGCTCTACCAGACCTATATTCAGGCGGCTCCCGAATACCGGATCGACAAACGTTCGCTCGACAATTACTACGTCGCCTCGTCCTCGGGTGAGAGCGTGCCCGTATCGTCGTTCGTGGAGGTCGTCGACACGGTGGGCGTGGAATACGTCTCGCAGTTCAACCTCTACCGCTCGATCTCCCTCACGGTGACGCCCGCGGCGCGCGCCTCGACCACGACCGTCATGCAGCAGATCACCCGTACGGCCGGCGAGGTGCTGCCCGACGACATCGGCACGGCGTGGAGCGGCACCTCCTATCAGGAAGCCAATGCCTCGAAGACGGGTGGGCTGGTCTACCTGCTGGCGCTGGTGTTCGTCTTCCTGGCCCTCGCGGCGCTCTACGAATCGTGGGGACTGCCGCTGGCGATCCTGATGAGCGTCCCCGTCGCAGTGCTGGGCGCCGTGCTCTTCATCGGGGTATCGCACCTTTTGGACGCCTTCTTCGTCAACGATGTCTACATGCAGATTTCGCTGGTCATGCTCATCGGCCTGGCGGCCAAGAACGCCATCCTGGTCGTGGAATACGCCGACCGGCTGTTCAACGAAAAGGGCCTGTCGCTGATGGACGCCGCGATCGGCGCCGCCAAACTGCGCGTGCGGCCGATCATCATGACCGCCTTCGCGTTCATCCTCGGCGTCATGCCGCTGGTATTCGCCAGCGGGGTCTACGCCACGGCACGCAACATCATGGGCGTGGCACTGGTGGGCGGTATGCTGTTCGCCACGCTGCTGGGCATCTTCGTCTACCCGGCACTCTACTATTTCGTAGGGCGCATCGGGAATTTCGAACGCCGCCGCGAACGCAAAAAACAGGAGGAAAAACTATGAAAACCGGATACCTTACCGTAATCTTCGCGCTCGCCTGCGCGGCCTGCACACCCCGTTTCTACCCGCCCAAGGTCGACGTGCCCGACGGCTACCTCTACGGCGAAGGCTTCCCGCGGGACACCGCGGCGCTCGCCTCCGACTGGTGGCGGCTGTTCGGGGACACGGTGCTCGACAACCTCGTGCAGCGGGCGCTGGAGAACAACCGCGACGTGGCCGTAGCGGCTTCGCGCGTGGAAGAGGCGCGGCAGAACCTCGGCGTCGTGCGGGCGCAGTTCCTGCCCCAGGTGGGCATAGGCGTCACGGCCGAGGGGGAATACACGCCGCAGACCAAGATCGTACAGACCTACGCCGTCGAACCGTCGCTCTCGTGGGAAATCGCCCTGTTCGGGCAGCTGCGCAACGCCAAACGGGCGGCCAGGGCGCAAATCGCCTCTTCGGAATGGGCGCTGCGGGGCGTGCGGCTGTCGCTGGCCGCGGAGGTTGCCACGACCTACTTCACGCTGCTCGAATACGAACGCGACCTGGCGATCGCCCGGCGCAGCTGCACCCTGCGGCGCGAATCGGCCGCACTGATCGACTCGATGTTCCGCTACGGCATGTCGGACGGCGTGGCGCTGGAGCAGGCACGCAGCCTGGTCTACACGGCCGAGGCGGACATCCCGCAATACGAACGTGCCGTGAAGCAGACGCGGCTGTCGCTCGACATCCTGCTGGGCGAAACGCCGCAGGCGGCGGACAGCACGGGCTCGGGGCTGCGCCTGCTCGTAGACCGCCATCCCGCCGACATCCCCGTAGGGCTTCCGTCGGAACTGCTCAAGCGGCGTCCGGACATCATGGAAGCGCGTTACGACATGCTTCGGGCGGCTGCCGAAGCCGGGGTCGCACGCGGGGCAAGGTTCCCGTCCATCGCACTGACGGCCAAAGGCGGAATAGCATCCAACTCGATCAAAGGTTTAACTGCGGCAAACCCCTGGGCGTGGGATGCGCTGGGCTCGCTCACGCAACCCCTGTTCGCCTTCGGCAAGCTGCGCCGCTCGGAGCTGGCAGCCATGGAACGTTATACGCAGGCGGCAAAGACTTACGAGCAAACCGTGCTGACGGCATTCGCAGATGTCGAGAAGGCGCTGGTCGCCATCGCCACCTACCGCGGGCAGGCGGAGCGCTACTGCGAACTGGTCGTCTCGAACGACCGTATCGCCACCATGACGCAGGCGCTCTACCGCAGCGGGCTGTCGGACTACCTCGACGTGATCGACGCCCAACGAAGCCTCTACCAGTCGCAGATGGGGCTGGTGAACCTCGTGGCGCAGCAGTACATCAACTACGTGAACCTCTGCAAGGCGCTGGGCGGCGGGTGGTAGCGCCGCCCGACGCAGGCGTTTGACACAGGCGAAAAACGGCGCGCCGACGGACCGGCCCCGCCCTGCCGCACAGAAGCGGCAGGCCGGATACGCGCCCCAATATACCCACAAATGGGGATTGCATATCCGGCCGCAAAGTCGTATCTTTGGCGCCAAAACAAAGAGCGACAATGCGTTTATCCGAACTTAAAACCGGCGAGTCGGCCACGATCCTCAAGGTAACGGGTCACGGAGGCTTCCGCCGACGTATCATGGAGATGGGGTTCATCCGCGGGCAGCGGGTCGAAGTGATACTCAACGCCCCCCTGAAAGACCCGATCGAATATAAAATCATGGGCTACGACATCTCGCTGCGCCGTACCGAGGCCGACATGGTCGTCGTACTCTCCGACAGCGAAGTGAACGAATACCTTGCCGGAGGACATCACCGTCACCGCCCTCATCACGGGCACCACCACGGGCATTGCGGCTGCGGAACGCCGGAACAAATCCCCGAATGCCCTGCCGCAGGGACACCGGGCGCGGACGACGACTGCGCCACGGCCGACGAGGTCATCTCGCGCCACAGCCGCACGATCAGCGTGGCGCTCGTGGGCAACCCCAACAGCGGCAAGACCTCGCTTTTCAACGCCATATCGGGCGGCCATGAACACGTGGGCAACTACGGCGGCGTGACCGTCGGCGCCAAGAGCGGCCACCGCTACTACCGCGGCTACCGCTTCGAGGTGACCGACCTGCCGGGCACCTATGCCCTTTCGGCCTATACCCCCGAGGAGCGTTACGTCCGCAGCCATATCGCCGAAAAGACGCCCGACGTCATCATCAACTCGGTCGTGGCGTCGAACCTCGAACGCAACCTTTACCTGACGACCGAGCTGATCGACATAAACCCGCGCATGGTGGTGGCTCTCAATATGTATGACGAGCTCAATTCACGCGGTTCGGAGCTCGATTACGACAACCTGGGACGGATGCTCGGCGTACCGATGGTACCCGTCGAGGCTCGCAACGGCAAAGGTATCGAGGCGCTGTTGGACACCGTGATCGCCGTGTACGAAAATCAGGACGAGCGCGTACGCCACATCCATATAAACATGGGCCCCGTCATCGAGGAGGGGCTCCGGCGGCTCAAGGACGACATGAGCGACTACCGCGGCGAACTGCCCAAGGCCTTCCCGCCACGCTACTATGCCATGAAGATGCTCGAAGGCGACAGGCAGGTCGAGGAACAACTGCGCGGCAGCAGCCGCTATCCCGAGTGGGTGGAGATCCGCGACCGCGAGGCGAAGCGCATCGCCGAGGCCCTGGGCGAGGATGTCGAGACGGCTTTCGCCAACCAGAAATACGGGTTCATTCAGGGGGCGCTCAAGGAGACCTACACCCCGGGAAAACGCGAAGAGGCCTCGGCCACGAAGCTGATCGACACCTTCGTGACGCACAAGCTGTGGGGCTTCCCGATCTTCTTTTTCCTGATGTGGCTGATGTTCTGGTGCACGTTCAGCCTCGGCGCCTACCCGCAGGAGTGGATCGACACGCTCGTGGGATGGATCGGCAGCGGCGTGGACGCGCTCCTTCCCGCGGGGCCGCTGCGCGACCTGCTGGTCGACGGCATCATCGGCGGCGTGGGGGCGGTCATCGTCTTCCTGCCCAACATCATGATCCTCTACCTGTTCATCTCGTTCATGGAGGATTCGGGCTATCTGGCGCGCGCCGCGTTCATCATGGACCGCGTGATGCACCGCATCGGCCTGCACGGCAAATCGTTCATCCCGCTGATCATGGGCTTCGGCTGCAATGTCCCGGCCATCATGGCCTGCCGGACGATCGAGAGCCGAAGCAGCAGGCTGATAACCATACTCATAACCCCCTTCATGTCATGCAGTGCCCGAATACCGATCTACCTCCTGCTCGCCGGGACGTTCTTCGCCGCCGACGCCAGTCTGGTGATGATCGGGCTCTATGTGCTGGGAGTCGTGCTGGCCGTCGTCACGGCACGCCTGATGCGGCGCTTCATGTTCCCGGTGGACGAAACGCCCTTCGTCATGGAACTGCCGCCCTACCGCCTGCCGACATGGAAGACGACGCTCACCCACATGTGGGACAAATGCGCGCAATACCTGCGCAAGATGGGAGGCATGATCCTGATCGCTTCGATGGTCGTATGGTTCCTGAGCTATTACCCCCGCAGCGAAGAGGGCGGCACGACGGCCCACTACGAGAACTCCTACCTCGGGCGTCTGGGGCAAAGCTGTGCGCCGATTTTCAGTCCGCTGGGGCTGAACTGGAAGGCGGGCGTGGCACTGCTGTCGGGTGTCCCGGCCAAGGAGATCGTCGTCAGCACGCTCGGCGTGCTCTATCCCGACGGCGGGGAGGCGGCAAGCGCCCCCGGTGCCGGCACGACGGAGATCGTCACGGGATCGGGCGAAAAGATCGAGATCGGGAACCTGCCGGAAGGCAGCATCGCCATTATCGGCGGGGCGGACGGACAGACGGCGATCCGCATTGCGGAAAACACTGACGCACAGGTCGGCACGGACACGCAGGCGGGCAAGGTCGCAGAGCTGGCCGGCGAAGACGAGGAAACCGTGAACCTCTCCCGCAAGCTGCTGGCAAGCGGCGACTTCACGCAGGCATCGGCACTGGCTTTCCTGGTATTCATCCTCCTCTACTTCCCCTGCATTGCGACCATCGCCGCCATCGGCGCCGAGGCCGGGTGGAAATGGGCTACGGCTGCCGTGGCCTACAACACGGTGCTGGCGTGGGTCGTAGCATGGGCGGTCTACCGCCTTTTCATGTGGCTCTGACATGGGGTGGCAGGACTTTGCGGTCTGGGGTATCGGCATCGTGGTCGCAGCCGTCGTACTGCGGCGGATGTGGTGCTTCTTCAGGGGCAGGGGGCGCGGCGGATGCGCGTCGTGCGCCAGTACGCATTGCGCGCTTAAGACGGCACGCCGCAGGGGGCGTGGCGGCAACGGCAGACCATAGCCCGAAAAATACCGGGCTGAAAAGGCCCGCTCGCCGGAAAGGGGTGCGGATCGGACGGATCCTCCCTTTCCGCCATTTTTCCACCGGCATGCCGGGTTACCTCCCCAAAAAAGAGGTTTCCGGCGGCCACACCCCGCAGGATGGCGCCCGTCCACGGACAACGGCAAGGCCGGCATCTCCCGCAAGCCCGATCCGGAATGCGCCTCCGAAGCCGGAGGCGGCACGCCGCGCATAAAATCGCAGGCGGGAGGAACAATTTCCGCCGGGAAACATTATCTTTGCCCCGGAATCAAGCGCACACGCAATGTCCGGACTTTTTTACATCCTTCTTTTCTGGCTGATCGGCAATGCATTGAGCATCCTTACCGGAGGTTATGTTTCAGGTAACATCATCGGCATGATCCTGCTCTTCGCAGCCTTGTGCCTGCATTGGGTCAAAGCCGAAACGGTACGTCCCGCAGCCCGGTTCCTGCTGGGGGCCATGGCACTCTTCTTCGTCCCCTACGGCGTAGGGCTGATGGACTCCTACCGCGTGATCCTCGACAACCTGTGGGCGATCGTAATCTCGGGCATCGCCTCGACGATCATCGTCCTGCTGGTGACGGGGCAGACGTTCCAGAGCCTGAACCGCCGCTCGCGCCTGCGCCGCATCCGGCACCTTCGTGAAACCGCCGTAAACACCCCGGACAATGATTGACAAGGCGTTCCTCTCCACCGACCTCTTCCTGCTGACGCTCACCGTGGGGCTTTACTGCCTCGGGACGGCGGTCTACCGCCGCATCCGGATGCCGCTGCTGCATCCCGTGCTGCTCACGTTCGTCGCCGTCATCGTATTCCTCCGTGCGGCGGACATCGGCTATGCCCGCTACCAGGAAGCCACGGGCATCCTCGACTTTGCCCTGGGCATGTCGGTCGTCGCACTCGGCTACCTGCTCTACGAACAGGTCGAACAACTGCGCGGAAGCCTGCTCCCGGTCGGCATCGCCACCCTTGCGGGTTGCGTGGCGGGCGTGCTGAGCGTCGTATATATCGCCATGGCGTTCGGCGCCGGACGCGAGATACTCAACTCGATAGCCCCCAAGTCGGTCACCGTGCCCATCGCCGTGTCGGTTTCGGGGCCGCTGGGCGGCATCGTCCCCGTCACGTCGGTCGTGGTGTTCTGCGTGGGGATCTTCGGCAGTATCTTCGGCGAGTGGATCCTGCGCCGCTGCGGCGTGCGGGATGCCGAAGCAAGGGGGTTTGCGCTGGGAGCCGCGGCGCACGGCATCGGTACGGCGCGCGCCATCGAGATGGGAGCCGTCGAAGGAGCCCTGAGCGGGCTGGCGATGGCCCTGATGGGATTGGCTACGGCGCTGCTGATGCCGCTGATGGAGCGGTATCTGTATTAGCAGTAAGCCCTGCGGCAGGCGGACGGGCATATATCGGGCTCATAAAAGTCGCATCAAAGTTTTTTAAATTCTATAATAAATACTACTTTTGCACAATTGCTGGCAATTCGCACAAAAGTAGGTTAATATGGAGTGGTTACACACCTTGTTCTTCGGCAGCGGCATCGCCCATGCCGTGCTGACCTTCGCATTGGTCATCACCATCGGCATTTTGCTCGGAAAAGTCAAAATCGGCGGCATCTCGCTCGGAATCACATGGATTCTGTTCGTAGGTATCGTCCTGAGTCATTTCGGAATGACGGTGGACGGCGAGGTCAGGCACTTCGTGCAGGAATTCGGGCTGATTCTGTTCGTCTTCTCGATCGGTCTGCAAGTCGGACCGGGATTTTTCGCATCGTTCAAACACGGCGGCATGACGCTGGTCATGTGTGCCGTAGCGATCGTACTGCTGGGCGTGGCGACGGCCTATGTAGTTCATCTGGCGACGGGCACGCCGATTCCGACGATGGTCGGCATCCTTTCGGGCGCAGTGACCAACACCCCCGGACTGGGTGCCGCGCAGCAGGCTTACACCGATGCGTTGGGAATCGAAGACCCCACGATCGCGCTGGGATACGCCGTGGCTTATCCGCTCGGCGTCGTGGGCATCATATT
Source organism: Alistipes onderdonkii (assembly GCF_025145285.1). NCBI lineage: Bacteria > Pseudomonadati > Bacteroidota > Bacteroidia > Bacteroidales > Rikenellaceae > Alistipes > Alistipes onderdonkii. The sequence goes on along the minus strand of NZ_CP102251.1, from coordinate 3,556,125 downwards.
CACGATGATCTTCATCCGCTACGCCCTGCGCGTGAAGTTCGAAAAGGAGGACGAGGGGCTGGCGGCGCTGAGCCGCGAACACAAACTCGCCGACAAGGTTTCGGTCGAATTCACCAACAAGACGCTCGACGGCCGCACGGTGGCCTATGTCCGCGACCTGATCAACCGTCAGTTCGTCATATCGCGCATCCTGCGTCCCGACGGAACGATCTCGATGGCCGATGCGGAGAGCGTGATACATATCGGCGACCGGCTGTGGCTGATCTCGCAGGCCGAGGACATCGAGGCGATCGTGGCCTTCTTCGGCCGCCGCGTGGAGATGACCGACGAGCAGTGGGGCAACAATACGCCCAATGCCGAGCTGGTGTCGCGCCGCATCCTGATTACGAAATCGTCGCTCAACGGCAAGAAATTCTCCGACCTGCGCCTGCGCACGAAATACGGCATCACCATCACGCGCGTAAACCGCGCGGGCGTCGATCTGATCCCCTATCAGGGCTTGGAACTGCAGGTCGGCGACCGCGTGATGGTCGTAGGGCCCGCGAAAGCCGTGGCGCAGGTGGCCGACGTATTGGGCAACTCGCTCAAGAAGCTGAACCAGCCTAATTTGGTGACGATCTTCGTAGGTATCGCTTTAGGTGTGCTGCTGGGGTCGATTCCGCTGCTCAACGTACCCCAGCCCGTGAAGCTCGGACTGGCAGGAGGCCCGCTGATCGTGGCCATCCTGATCGGACGCTTCGGCACGCATTTCCACCTGGTCACCTACACTACGATGAGCGCCAACCTGATGCTGCGCGAAATCGGCATCGCGCTGTTCCTCGCGGCGGTGGGCATCGGCGCGGGCGACGGATTCATCGACGCCATCGTCGACGGCGGTTACCGCTGGATCGGATACGGTGTCGCCATCACCGTCCTGCCGCTGATAATCGTCGCGCTGGTAGCGCGGCTGTGGCTCAAGATGAACTACTACACGCTGATGGGACTTATCGCCGGATCGACGACCGATCCCCCGGCGCTGGCCTACGCCAATGCGACGGCAGGCAACGACATGCCGGCCGTGGGGTATTCGACGGTCTATCCCGTAGTGATGTTCCTGCGCGTGCTGACGGCGCAGATATTCATCCTCTTCTCGCTGTAAGCGGGACGGTTCGTAAAAAATGTTACGAACTGTTACCCGTCCCGCATGTCGCTCAAAAGCAGTTTGGGGCGAGAAATGAAGCGGCGGAGAGAGTCGGATGGCAGATAAAATTCAACGATGGCTTTTAAATTTTAATCGGAATACCTATCTTTGCTGCTGGCAAAAATCCAAACACCCTTATACTATGGCAAAAGCAGTCAACATCGCCCGTTCCCATCGGTTGGACGGCATCGGAGAGTACTATTTTTCGCGCCGTCTGCGCGAGATCGCCGAAATCGAAGCGGCAACGGGCCGTCAGATCGTGAAACTCGCTATGGGCAGCCCCGACCTGCCCCCGCACCAGTCGGTCATCGACCGCCTCGCAAAGGAGGCACAGCGCCCCGACGTACACAAATACATGTCTTACAAGGGAGAACCCATCCTGCGCAAGGCTTTTGCGGACTGGTATAAGAAATGGTACCGCACGGAACTGGACTACAACAACGAAGTACTGCCCCTGATCGGCTCGAAGGAGGGCATCATGCACATATGCATGACGTTCCTCAATAAGGGAGACAAGGTGCTCGTGCCCAACCCCGGCTACCCCACCTACTCGGCTGCCGTGCGCCTCTCGGGCGGCGAGATGGTTCCCTATGCGCTGAACAAGCAGACCGGCTTCTATCCCGACTTCGAGGCGATCGAGAAGGCCGGGTTGGACGGCGTGAAGATGATGCTGGTCAACTACCCCAACATGCCGACGGGCCAGACCCCGACGATGGAGCTGTTCCAGAAAATCGTGGATTTCGGCGCCCGGCACAACATCCTGATCGTGCACGACAACCCGTACAGTTTCATCCGCAATGCCGCCGCCCCGATCTCGATCATGGAGGCCGAGGGCGCACGCGACGTCGCACTGGAGATGAACTCGCTGTCGAAAGGTCACTCGATGGCCGGCTGGCGCGTGGGCGTCGTCGTGGGCAAGAAGGAGTGGATCGACTCGATCCTGACGTTCAAGTCGAACATGGACTCGGGCATGTTCTACCCGATCCAGGCGGCGGCCGACACGGCGCTGGCTTTGGGCGAAGAGTGGTTCAAGGAGCTGAACGACATCTATTACGGCCGCGAGAAGCAGGCCTATGCGCTGCTCGACGCGCTGGGATGCAAATACCGCGAGCACCAGGCCGGCCTGTTCGTATGGGCCGAGCTGCCCGAGTCGTATGAGGGCGACAGCTTTGCGTTCTCGGACGAGGTGATGGACAAATGCGACGTGTTCCTGACCCCGGGCGGCATCTTCGGCTCGGAGGGCAACCGTTACATCCGCATCACCCTCTGCTGCCCCGAGGAATTGCTGAAAAAAGCTACGGACAATATCATCGCCAAGTTCGGGAAGTAACTCCCGGGCAATACGGAATAAGGCGCTCCCCTCGCGGACATCGGTTCCCGAGGGGAGTTTTTTTCAGGCAGCTTTCCGGCGAAGAGGGGGCGGTGCCCGGCGTAAAGCGCGATCCCGCAGCGGGAAGAAGCTGCAACCGACGACTCTTGAAAAGAGGGGACGGAGCCCTGTCCCCCGAAACCCGAAACAGACGCATATGGAGATAAAATCACTGGAAAATACATGTTTCGGCACGCTGTTCGAGGCATTCGGCCAGGCATTCGCCGATTACGAAGTCCAACTGGACGAAACGCAGCTCCGGCGCATGCTGCGAAGGCGCGGTTTCGATCCCCGCCTGTCGTTCGCCGCGTTCGACGGGGAGCGGATCGCCGCGTTCACCCTGAACGGGACAGGGAATTTCAACGGCCTGCCGACAGCCTACGACACCGGCACGGGAACCCTCGAAGCCTATCGCGGGCAGGGGCTCGCCGCAAAGGTCTTCGAACACTCCATTCCCTATTTGCGGGAGGCCGGAATCCGGCAATACCTGCTGGAAGTCCTGCAACACAACACAAAGGCGGTATCGGTCTACCGGAAGCTCGGGTTCGAAACGGCGCGTGAATTCAATTATTCCATACAACAGGACGCGCAGGTGCACCTCGGCGCGAAAATCCCGGACATTGCCTGTACGGTAACGCCCGTCGATGTGGGACGGTTCGCCCCCGATCCGCAGTTCTGGGATTTCATGCCCTCCTGGCAGAACAGCCCCGAGGCCATAAGGCGGGCTGCGGGGGACTTCGCCGGGCTGAGCGCCCGCGCAGAGGGGACACAAGTGGGATACTGCATCTTCGAACCCGCCTCGGGCGACATTGCCCTGATCGCTGTCGACAAGCGGTACAGGCGGCGGGGGATCGCCACCTCGCTGCTGCGGGAAGCGCTCCGGCTCAACAAGGCGGATTCGGTCAAGGCCATAAACACCGAGGCCGGCTGCGAATCGTTAACGGCGTTCCTGGAGGCGGCGAACATCGCCGTGACGGGGCGGCAGTTCGAAATGGTGAAAAAAATATAAGGGGGGGGGCAAGGACAAAGCCCTCCGCACAGGGAGGGCTTTGTTCATGTACACGCGGGCGGTATGCCTACTCCTCCGCGATGCGGATCGAGAGGATCAGGTCGCCGGGACGGATGTCGTCGATGACGTCCAGCCCCTCGACCACCCGGCCGAAGCAGGTGTGGCGGCCGTCGAGGTGCTGCGTCGACTCGCGGGCGCAGCAGATAAAAAATTGCGAGCCGCCCGTGTCCTTTCCGGCATGGGCCATCGAGAGCACGCCCCGGTCGTGGTACTGGCGCGGCGCCGAGGTCTCGCATTTGATCTTGTACCCGGGGCCGCCCGTGCCGTCGCCCCGCGGGCAGCCGCCCTGGATGACGAAGCCCGGGATTACCCGGTGGAAGGTCAGCCCGTCGTAGAAATTGTGGTTGGCCAGCTCGATGAAGTTCGCCACCGTACCGGGGGTCTCCTCCGTATAGAGCTCGGCCTTCATGTCGCCTTTCTCGGTCGAAATAATTGCATATTGTGCCATATCGAAACAGGTTTTTAAGGTTCGAGGACTTTGATTTCGGCGGCCGCGGCCTTCACCCGTCCGCGCAGAACATCGAGGTCGTCGCCCAGCGGCGCATAGCCCACGACGATGCCCATACGGCGGTTGACGCGCGCCGAAGGTTTGCCGAAGATCCGCACGTCGGTACGGGGATCGGAGGCCAGCGCCCGGTCGATCCCCTCGTAACGCGGCGCCACGGGGCTTGCCAGAGGCGAGAGCACCACGGCCGTGGCGCCCAGGCGTTCGAAAGTCACCGCGGGGATCGGCAGCCCCAGCACGGCGCGCAGGTGCAGTTCGAACTCATTGAGGTTCTGCGTCCCGGCCAGCGTCACCATGCCCGTGTCGTGCGGGCGCGGCGAAAGTTCGGAGAAATAGACCCCGTTTTCGTGGCTCAGGAAGAATTCCACGCCCCACAGCCCGGCACCGGTTAGGGCTTCGGTGACGGCGGCCGCCATGCGCTGCGCCTGGGCAAGGTGTTCCGGTGCCACGTAGGGCGACTGGAAACTCTCGCGGTAGTCGCCGCCCTTCTGCACATGGCCGATCGGCGGGCAAAAGAGCGTCGGGCCATCCTTCTGCGTGACGGTCAGCAGCGTGATTTCGCTGTCGAAGCGGATGAATTCCTCGATGATCAGCTCGCGGATATCGCCGCGCGACCCTTCGCAGCCGTAGTGCCAGGCCCTCTCCAGTTCGCCGGCATTCCTGACGAGCGACTGCCCCTTGCCCGAGGAGGACATCAGCGGCTTGACCACGCACGGGAACCCGATCCGGGCGGCAGCTTCCTCCAGTTCGGCGAGCGACGTGGCGTAGAAATAACGGGCGGTCTTCAGCCCCAGCTCCCGGGCGGCAAGGTCGCGGATGGCCTTGCGGTTCATCGTGAAATTGACGGCGCGGGCGCTCGGCACGACCTGGATGCCCTCGCGTTCGAAGTCGTAGAGGCGTTCGGTGCGGATCGCCTCGATCTCGGGGACGATGACGTCGGGGCGGTGCCGGGCCACGGCAGCGGCGAGCGCATCGCCGTCGAGCATCGGGAACACCTCGCAGGCGTCGGCCACCTGCATGGCAGGGGCGCCTGCATAGGAATCGCACGCCACGACGGTCTGTCCCAGCCGCTGCGCCGCGATTACGAACTCCTTGCCCAGTTCGCCCGAACCGAGCAGCATGATCTTTTTAGCCATATGTCTGTATTTTTCAGTGGCACAAAGATATGTTTTTTGCCCTGAATTTCGTACCTTACCGCATTAAAACTTACCTCGACGGCCATGAAAAAACAGATCCTCCGGCTGAGCCTCGGCATGGCGTGGTGCCTGTCGGCACTCGCCCCCGTGCATGCGCCTGCGGCGGGAGCCTCCGCTACGGCGGATCACGCAGCGCGGCGGGACACCCGAACCGCCGCGGCGCAAACACGCCCCACCCCGGCCGATACGCTGCACGTCGTCTTTTTCACCGACATACATGTCTCGCCGGGCAATGCACAGGACTCGCTCTTCCGCGTGGCCGTCGCCGAAGCCAACGCGTCGGATGCCGAACTGGTCATCTTCGGCGGGGATCTCACCAACACGGGCAGCGACGAGGAACTGGAGCACGTGTACGGGCTGATGTCGCAGCTCGAAAAACCGTGGTTCACCGTCATGGGCAACCACGAAACGACCTGGTCGGAGAGCGGATGCACGACGTTCCGCCGCATATTCGGCCATGACGGGCGCGTCGCGCACCGTGCGGGAGGCTACCTTTTCCTGGGCTACAACTGCGGGCCCTACATGAAAATGGCCGACGGCGTCGTGCGCACCGAAGACCTCGCATGGCTCGGAGCGCAGGCCGCCGGGGCCCGTCCCGGCGAACGTATCGTAAGCCTCTGCCACTACCCGCTCAACAAAGACCTCACCAACAGGCAGGAGGTGGTCGCAACGCTCAAACGGCTGGGCATCACCGCCTCGCTCTACGGGCACTATCACCGGCTCGACCTGCGCAATTTCGACGGCATCGCGGGCATACCCGGCCGGGCACTGGCCGGCAGGCCGGGCGAGGCGCCGGGATATACCCTGCTCGATTTCTTCGCCGACTCGGTGCGCATCCGCGAAAAGCCGCTCGGACATGCCGCACGCACCCGCCATACGGTATGCCTGGAGGGGGATCCGCAGATACTCGCCCTGCCCTGCGACCCGCCGCCCGCCGCACCCGACTACGAAGGCCGCATGGAATACGTCCTGCAGGACAGCGCCATGGTACTGACGGGTGCGGGATGCTGCGGCGACATGCTTTACTACGGCAATTCACAGGGCGTATTGCGGGCGTACGACACACGCCGGGGGCGCGAAGTGTGGCGGCACAGGTTTCCCGACGCGCTCTACACCACCCCGCTCTGCACGGACGGGCTCGTGATCGTCGGCGCCGCCTCGGGCGGGATATGGGCCTTCGACGCCCGGACAGGCCGCCGAAGGTGGCATCTGCCGACCGCCACGGCCGTCGTCGGCGACGGGCTCGTCGACCGCAGCTCGCTCTACATCGGGCTGGGCGTCGGCTCCGTCGGCCGCATAGACCTGCGCAGCGGCAAACTGCTCTGGCGTTACGACTACGGACAGGGACAGGCGCAGGGGCGCCCGACGCTCGCGGACGGAAAACTGGTATTCGGGGCGTGGGACAGGCACCTTTATTGCCTCGACGCCGCGACGGGCAGATGCCTCTGGAAATGGAACAACGGCCACCCCGGCGTGTTCCTCTCCCCGGGGCATGTCGTGCCCCGCATCGCCGGCGGCAAGGTCTTCATCGTAGCACCCGACCGGGCCGTGACCTGCCTCGACCTGGCTACCGGACGGCAGCTATGGCGCGACAACAGCCGCAAAGCGCGCGAAACGACGGGCCTCGGCGGCGACGGACGGCAATTCTATTACAAGACGATGGACGGCGAGCTGGCGGCCGTAGACACGTCGGCGGACGCCTACCGCGAAACATGGTGCACCGATCTGGGATGGGGATACGAATACAACTCCTGCCCGGCCTGTGTGCGCGACGGTGTGGTCTATGTCGCCGGGAGACTCGGGCAGGTTGCCGCCGTGCGCGAAGACGGCACGCTGCTGTGGAGTGTGAAATGCTGCAATTCGGCGGGAAACGATTTCCGGCAGGCACCCGACGGGTCGCTGTGGGTTACCTTCGCCGAAGGCAAGCTCTTCCGGATTCCCTGACGGCTCTTGGCGACGAACGCCTGCCAGACCGGATTCCGGCCATCGCCACCACAAGGCCGCAGGGCATACGACCGAAACCACGTTTTGAGTCGCATAAAAGTGTCCGCCACGGGTTGCGAAGGGCCGCTGCGCCGACATCCGTTCTGCAAGCAATAAAGGATATAATACAACAAGAAAACGCATCTGGTTAATAATAAACCAGATGCGTTTTACATTCGTGGAGGTGGCGGGAGTCGAACCCGCGTCCAAACAGGGAACCCGAAAGCTTTCTACACGCTTAGCCGCCGTTTGATCCTTCTACCCGGGCCTGGCAGGCGGCAACCGAACCCGAGTCCCAGTCCCTGAATTTCGCACACCGGCCGGGACGCTCCGGTGCACTATCCCTGAATCGATGATACCCCATATGGAAAGCGGTTAAAGGGCGGAACCACTCCCCGGGATACTCGTCGCCAAGCCGCCTTGGGCCCGGCGATTAAGCTAATTTTCCTTGAAAATTATGCAGCGAGTGCATAGCTGTTATTGCCATTTGAATCTTGAGTGTCGGGATTTACGAGCCGCCACACAGCGCTCGGCGTGCTTACAATCAAACTCTGCCTGCTGTCAAAACCGGGCACCCCCAGAATTTCGCGGGGCAAAGCCTCATGGAAACAGTGCAAAAATAATACTTTTTTTTCAAATATCGACCCTCCGGCAGGAAATAGCGTCGGGAAGGTGCAGATTTTCCGGAAACAGGGCAGGAACGGACGCGGCCATACCGGCTGCAGCCGTCGGAGAGCCGCAACGATCACCCGAAGGGCGGGCAGCAGCGGGAACCTTACCATATCGGCGCGACCGTCGAGGGCACCAGAATGATTACCGTGAGGAGTGCTGCAACAGGATATTACCCTATCGGATACAAGCCGTCGAAAATCACCGCGACGTCTCCCGGAAGGGGTGCGGCAACGAGGCACGCCCCATCGGCAGGCGGCTGCGGGTGAGGCACTGGGCAATCCCGCCCGCAGAAGTTTCCCTGCGGGGAGGGCTATGCCGCGCCATTGTTTCCCGGCGGGCGAACTCCCCGAAAACGGCGGATACTTCCCGGCCGGCGAAGCCCGTAACGCGCGGCGCGGTTACACCCCTGCCAGCAATGTCCCCAATACGCGGCGAATATGCTCCCCGCTCAGCGGCTTGGCGACGTATTCGTTGGCTCCGGCGGCGAGGGCTTTCTGCCGGTCGCGGTCGTAGGCGAATGCCGTGACCGCGACGATCGGCACGGCGGGATCGAACCTGCGGATCTGCCGCGTAGCCTCGAACCCGTCCATCACGGGCATCTTGATGTCCATCAGGATGGCCGCAGGGTTCATTTCCCGGCATATCCGCACCGCTTCTTCGCCATTGACGGCCCGCACGATGTCGAATTCCTTGCGGAACATCAGCGACACCAGCAGGAAATTGCTGTCGGTATCCTCGGCCACGAGCAGCAACGGGAGTTTCCCGTCCTGACGGGACACGGGATGCGGAGCCTCAGCCACAACGGACGGTTCGTCGTCCGGCCCGACATTGCATGCCACGGCAGGTATGGTGAACCAGAAGCGGGAGCCCCGGCCTTCCTCCGACTCGACGCCGATATGCCCGCCCATCTGCTCGACGATGCTCTTCGAGATCGAAAGCCCCAGCCCGGTGCCCTGCGCAAAGCTGTTGAGTTTGACGAAACGGTCGAAAACAGTGCGCAGATGCTCTTCGGAGATGCCTTTTCCCGTATCCTCGACGTAGAACAGCAAGTCCCCGGCCTCCCGGCGGTAG